>JASHPN010000314.1 GCA_030038175.1 Verrucomicrobiia bacterium | reverse complement strand
GCGGGTTTCTGGACAAAATATGCCAGCGGCTGCCGGATTGATGGAGACATTGAAGCAGATCAGCCATACTTAACGAATTGGCGGCATATTCGGGCCCGATTCCAGGACGCTCCAAAATGGGCGAGCTATGCCGGGCCCGGTTATTGGAATGACCTGGACTCACTGGAAATCGGCAACGGCAGCCTCGACGGATTAACCCCCGCTGAACGGCAAACCGCGATGACGCTTTGGTGTGTGAGTTGCGCCCCGCTGTTCACGGGCGCGGATCTGACGCATCCGGACGCCGCGGACTTCCAGATGCTCACCAACGGCGAGGCGATTGCGATTGATCAGGCCGGGCAAGCGGCCACGCCCATTTCCCAGGCTGCGCCGCAGCAGGTTTGGCGCGCGAAGAATGCGGATGGTTCCTGGTCGGTGGCCTTGTTCAATCTTGCGGATGCTCCCGCCCCTGTCACGGTGCGCTGGAGTGATTTGAATTTTCATGGCGCGGCCAAAGTACGTGATCTATGGCTGCACCAGGATTTGGGTGAATTTGAAAATGAGTTTGGCGCGTTTGTGGAACCACACGCCTCGCGTCTGCTCACCGTGACGCCGGCCAACGTGCCTGTGAAATGAACCGAAGGAAAGCGGGTAAAAAATTGCTTCGCCCGGGACTGCAAATCGGCGGCCGGTCGAAACGGCTTGCAATCCCGTCAGACGGAAACAAAATGCCCCGCACAATGAACCACAAATCAACTGAGCAATCCCGGGTCAAAATCACCTACTTTCTTGATCTGACTTCTTCCTGGTGTTACTGGGCCGAACCGGCGTGGGCGGAATTGAAACGGCGTTACGCAAATTCTTCGGTCGCGTTTGATTGGCAAATTGCGCTGCTGGATGAATCGGGCATGTGCAAGTCGTGGATGCAGGCAGAATGGTTTTACCGGCGCAGCGGGACGGTTGTGAAGTCGCCGTTCATGTTGAATTCGGGCTGGCTGGACCCGTATCAGCCGGAGTTTCTGGAGATCAATTGCGTGGCCGAGGCGGCGAAGGATTTTGGCGTAACGGACGACACCGCGCGGCTGGCGCTGATGGAAGCAGCCGTGCGCGAAGGCCAAAAAATCGCCAGCGGAAAGCTGTGCGCGCAAATCGCGGCGAAGGCGGCTGGACTGGACGCAAAAAAGCTGCTGGCCAAGGCGGAGTCAAAGGAGATCGAGCAGCGCGTGCGCGCCTCGACGGCGCAGTTTCACGCGTTGCAGGTCACGCAACGGCCCACGTTCGTGCTGGACAGCGATATCCAGGACCGAGCGGTCTTTTCAGGCGTGTGGCGGGTCGAACCGCTGGCGGCCGCGATAGACGCGATGCTCAACGACGCGGCGGCGTATGCTTCGTACAAAGCGCACTTTGGTGATCCGCCGGCAGAATAGACCGAAGCCTGAAGCGCCTATAAGGGTCACCACATATTCGGCCACGATTTGCGGCCTGTTTTTCCTGGTTCTGAGTGTTACTGGCTGTTGCGTCGTTATGGCGAGATTGGGCGACGCTAAAATCTTGAGATGCCCGCAGTTGATACACGAGAAGGGTACGGCGAAAAGGACTGAAGGGATGGAAAGGACCAGAGTCGAATGTCGGACGTCAGTTGTGATGGGGGACGGATGGGTCTCGGGAGACTGATGAAGGTGTTTGTCTCGGGATTAGAGATTGGAAATTTGAAATTTCATAAGGGCGGTGTTTCGGGCGTCTGGATTAGGCGGATCGGGTGGAGGCCGTTTGAAACATGGGGCAATCGGAAATTGGAGATTTGAGATTTTAGAGACGGGAGGCGATTTTCGATGGGACGCATGGGACGGAGGGCAACGGAGCGGACGAAGATGGATGATGGCGGATTGAGAATAAAAAGACATTGAACGCCGAATGTCGAACGCGCGCTTATCTGGCCTTTTCCAGCACGAGCACGTCGAGGGATTCGGATTCGGGGGTTAATTTTAAGCCAAGCTGGTCGAAGAGCGCTTGCTTGAGGGTCTGGGGGTCGGGATTATTCGTTTGCTGGTTCCAGCGGAGGAGTATGTCGTATCGGTTGGTGAGACCGGTGTCGTCAATGATGGGAACATTCAGGCGACGCTCGATCGTAAAGGCAAAAAAGGACATGGGCATATTGACGTATTTGGCGTAACCCGGCATCCAGACGGGGTCGTACCAATTGCCCGACGGCTTGGATTGCTTCAGTTTCGATGCATACGGGTATTCCTGTGTAAGCACTAAAATGTTTGTTTCAATGGTGTCAGGCGTTGCGATGACGCCAAACATCTTTTGAGCCGCAGCCTGCAATGCCCGGGAGGGATGGTTGGGCGTGAGAGTCACAAAATCGTATCTGTCCGTGGGCAGCAGGTCCTGATTTATAATCCGGTCGCGGACGATGTGAAACGCATGGCCAAAGACACCGGCGGCCGGAATGGCCAGCCCCACCATTTCGCCGTTTTGGCCCTGAATAAAACCACTGTCTATGGCCGGGTAAAATTTGCTGCTCCGAATGGCAACCATGGGCGGCGCATGTTGCAGTAATTGGAAGTTCTTTGACTTTACGGCGCGGGCAATGCGCGGCCAGGCGGTTGCTTGCCGAATTTGGGTGATGGTGACTGGGGTCGCGGCGACAAGCAGGATGCCAACGCCAACCGCGATTGCGGTTTTCGCATTTGTCCAGGCCATAACTTTCAATGCTCCTTTCACGAGGGTTAGGGTTGAAGTGGAGGCCGCAGCGGCGTGTGCCAGCGCGGCGGCGGAAATGGTTTTTTCCAGGCCGACGGGGACAGCCTGGATGGAATTGGATAAAATGGCGCCGGCGACCGCCTCGCCGGAAAGGGTGACGCCTCGCTTGGCCAAAATCGTCCGCAGTTTATCCAGCGCGCGGGCCGCGCGTTTATGCAAGGTATTTTCGCGCATCCCCATCAGCGTCGCGGCTTCGACTCCGGTTTTATTCTGATAAAACCGCAGCACCAGCAACGCGCGGTCGCGCTCTTTCAGCCCGGCCATCGCCGATTCCAAATGAGGTACGAGCTGTTCCCAAGCGCCGGTAGATTCGGATTCATTCAGGTTCGATTGCATGTAAGCCTCCTGTTCGCGCGCGCGGCGCCGGATATTGGCGCGCACCAACCGGGCGGCAGTGAACCGCGTGGTCTCATAAAGCCATCCGGGCAAGACCGTGTCCTGATGAAGAGCGGCCGCTTTGCGCGCGAGAATAATAAACACCGCTTGTGCCACGTCCTGGGCGTCGCCATCGTTGCCGATACAGCGACGGGCGACGGAATAAACCAGGGGAAGATGCCGCCGCACCAATTCGGTAAAGGCGGTTTCAGAATGGTTGCGGGCAAATTCCCGGACCAAATCCATGTCCAGCGCATCGGGCATCTGACTCATTATCCCCGCCGGCGGCAAAAGTGGACAAAAATTTTGATTACCTGATCGTCTTCAGGATTCGGATCTTGTCTTTTTGATTATTTCTTTCAAATCCCTGGCCGCTTGAATCGCGGCATCTAAATTTTCCGATTTAATTTTGGTTTCCAGCAAGGCTTTCTTTTCCCGCTGAACCTGCTCATTGAGAACGGACAAGTCCGATCGAAAGGCGATTTGGGCGTCCGTAAAAATGGCTGCCTGGATTGCCTTTGGCGCGGAATCAATAAGGTGATTGCCCAACACCGTCAGGATGTTAATGCCGTTGGTTTTATGATTCAGCCAGGCATAACAGGTTTTGGTTTCCGGATGGCCGGTCAAGTCAAACACCTCGACATAGCCCTTCCATGCGGTTTCGCCCTTTTCATTCTTTTCATGGACGAAAACCGATTCCCGGTGAGTCGCATTGCATAGATGTTTATATCGTATGGCAATGTGGAGCTCGTCAAGATATTCCACCTGTCGCGCCATTTTCTAAAACCCCCCGCAACGGATTAGCAGAATGAATGCCGACGGCAAAAAGCTGCGATTCTGTGGGAAAACTGCATACGCGGCGGTCGTGCTTCAGCCTTCAGTCGCGCAATTTGCAATCAAAACGGTAAGCCGTCATAGCGAAAAGTCATGCCGCAGTGCATCCTGGCACTGTTCATGTAAATGGCAGGGGCATCGCGCTGCGATGTCCCCGCCCGTAAAGCGGGCGGAAGGAATCTTTCGTCCTGGAAGGGCTTGCGAAATTGATTGCGCCGCTGAACGCGGCGCGGAACCCCCTTCGCTAAAGCTACGGCGGTCAGGCGCCGCAGCGCGCCGTCCCTACCAACAACAGGCAGGTATGCCGAGCCAGATGCCAGCAACGAGGAAGGCGGCACCGACAATGCGGACGATCATTTCCGGGTGGGGAAGGATTTTTTCCGCGGCGATGAGGATCGCGACGGCAAA
>JASHPN010000313.1 GCA_030038175.1 Verrucomicrobiia bacterium | reverse complement strand
ATCGCCCCACGCCCTTCGGGCGGTTCCGCTCCGCGGTGAGGCGCTAAAGCGCCTCACCGCTACGCTCCACCGCCCGAAGGGCGCTCTCCCGCAAGGGAGTTGACACCCATCATAACATGAACAACAAACAGTGAGTTAACGACGACACCTTCGGTGTCTTTTTCCCATGATGCAACGGGGACAAGATTTGGAGCGCGGCTGTGTGCGAGAGCGCCAGCCGCAGCGCGTAGCCTGCCTGAAGTCTGGTGTATTTGAGGATTATTGTTTTGAAAAAGCCGCAAATCAGATTCGCGCTATCGCGCGGCTTCGCAATTAGCGGCTGGACGCCTGGCGTCGGACCAGGGGTGGTCGCACTTCCGCCTTCGCTCCCGCCGTCGCAGCGGTATTGCGCGGCAAGCAAGCTACGGCGGACAGGCGCGCTGCTCGTGCTCGACCCCTGGCTAATTTCCAGCGCCCCATCAGGGCACTCAGTCAGCGGCTGCGCCGGATGTATCGAAAACTGGAAACGTGCGAAAAACGCACGGCCTTTACGCACCATCGGAGATGTTGAAAAAACAATTGACACAGGGGAGTGATTTAAACGAATGTTTCATACAATTGTTTGAAAACGGTGGCGCCACAACAAGAGAGGCCCGGGGAAGAACATTCCCCGGCCGAGACCCGGCAGCGGATTTTGGACGCCGCGGAACGGCTCTTTGCCCTGCGCGGGGTCGGGGCGGTTTCCATCCGGGACATTACCCAGGCCGCCGGCGTGAATGTGGCGGCGATCAATTATCATTTCAAAACCAAGCATGGTTTGGCGGCGGAGGTTTTTAAACGGTGCATTGACCCGCTCAACGCGCGACGGCTTGAGCTTCTGGACGCGGTGGAAACGCGGGCCGGCGGGAAGCTGCCCGAGTTGGAGGACGTCCTGGAGGCCATGATCCGGCCGGCGGTGGAACGGGGCTTTGACCACGAGCAGGACAGCGAGACGTTTTTGAAGCTGACCGGCCGGTGCCTGAGCGAGCCGAATACGGAGGTTGAGGAAATTGTGCGCGCCCATTTTGAAAAGTTGATCCGGCGCTTTGACGCGGCGTTCCTGCGGGCGCTGCCGGACCTGGGTCCGGAGGAATTATTCTGGCGGGTGAAGTTTATGGCCGGAGCGCTGCACTATTCCCTGCTGACCTGCGGCAAGCAAAAGAATCTTCCGGTGAAATTGCGCAAGACACTGGATGCGGAAGGATTGATCCAGCGGTTGGTGGTTTTCACGGCCGCGGGCTTGCGCGCCTCGGTGTCGCGTTAAATGTTTTTCGAATTATGAAAGCGCCTTTATCAAAACTATCAGGTTACGGTTTCGCAGGCTGGTGGCTGCCGATTTTGGCCCTGTTCGCGGCCGGGTGCGGCCATGGCAACCCGGCGCCGGCCGGAGGCTGGAAAATGCCTCCGCCGCCCGTGGACGTGGTAACCGTCCATCCGCGATCGGTTCCGGTGACGATGAATTTGCCCGGGCGGATTGATCCGGAACGGGTGGCGCAGGTCAATGCGCGCGTGGATGGGATTGTGCTGCGCCGCGAATTTGAGCAAGGCGCAAACGTCACCAACGGCGAGGTCCTGTATCAAATTGATCCCGCGCCTTATCGGGCGACGCTGGACAGCGCAAAGGCCAATCTTAAACAGGCCAGCCTGTTGGCGCAGCGCTATAAGCCGCTGGTCAGCATCAACGCCGTCAGCAAACAGAACTACGATAACGCCGTATCCGCGGCCGCCCAGGCCAAGGCCTCCGAAGAGATCGCGGCGATCAATTTGGGTTACTGCACGGTGACCGCTCCCATTACCGGCCGGATTGGCCCGGCGCTGGTCACCGAAGGCGCGCTGGTGAGCCAAAGCGCCGCCACGCCCATGGCTTTGATCCAGCAGATGGACCCGATTTACTTCGATTTTACCGAGCCGAGCGCGGACGTACTGACATTGCAAAAGGAAATGAAAGCCGGGCAATTGCAGAGCGTTTCGTCCGGCGAACCCAAGGTGACCCTGGAATTGCCGGACAACAGCGTTTATCCCTATGACGGCAAATTATTGTTTCAAGACGTTTCCGTGGATCCTTCCAGCGGCATGGTCACACTGCGGGCCGAGTTTCCGAACCCGGACGGCTGGCTTTTGCCTGGCATGTTCGCCGTGGGAAAGATTGAGCAGGCGGTCACGCCGGACGCTATCCTCGTGCCGGAACCCTGTGTCGTCATCGGGCCGGACGGTTCGGCCTCGGTGATGCTGGTGACGACGACGGCCACTGCCACCAACATTGTGGTGTCCCAACCGGTCCGAATTGGCGCCGCGGTGGGAACCGATTGGGTCGTCGAATCCGGATTGAAATCAGGCGACCAGGTCATTCTGAACGGGCTGCAAAAGGCGCAGCCCGGAATGCAAGTGACGCCGGTTCCGGCGCCGGATGAAAGCTCGAACACTCCTTCTGTGGGTCAATAAAAGGGATATCGCGCCATGCCGAAATTCTTCATAGACCGTCCGATTTTTGCCTGGGTGATTTCCCTGTTCATTATGCTGGCGGGAGTCATGGCCATCATTCATCTGCCGGTGGCCGAATATCCGAGTGTCGCTCCGCCGTCCATCTCCATTACCGCCCAGTATCTGGGCGCCTCGGCGGAGACGGTGCAGAACACGGTGACGACAGTGATCGAAGAGCAAATGAGCGGCCTGGACCATTTGCTTTACATGTCCTCGAGCAGCAGTTCGAGCGGACAGTCTCAAGTGCTGCTGTATTTTGAGCCGGGCACAGATCCGGACATCGCGCAGGTGGACGTGCAAAACAAATTGCAACTGGCCATTCCCAGCCTCCCGGCCACCGTCCAGCAGCAGGGCCTTGTGGTGGCCAAAGCGACTCACAATTTTCTCATGTTTTTCACGCTGTCCACCACCAACAACAGCATGGATGCGATTGCCCTGGGTAATTATATTCAATCCACGCTTTATGATCCCGTGAGCCGGGTCAGCGGCGTGGGTGAGGCCGATTTGTTCGGTTCCCAATACGCGATGCGTATCTGGCTGGACCCAAATAAGCTCAAGGACTATTCCATCTCCGCCGCTGACGTCGTGAATGCCGTCCAGGCCCAGAATACGGAAGTGCCGGTGGGGCAGATCGGCATGTTGCCGGCGGTCAACGGCCAGGAACTCAATGTCACTTTGCAAGGCCCCACGACCCTGACGACGCCGCAGCAATTTGGAAATATTCTGCTGCGCGTGAACCCGGATGGTTCACGGGTCTATCTGCACGATGTGGCACGGGTCGAACTGGCCGGGCAGACTTACACTTTTGGCGTCCGGGCCAATGGCCGCCCCTGTGCCGCCGTCGGTATCCGCCTGGAACCTGGCGCCAACGCCCTGGCCACGGCCAATGCGGTGCGCGCCAAAGTGAAGCAGCTCTCGCAATTCTTTCCTCCGGGCGTGGTGGTGACTTATCCGTATGATTCGACCGAGTTCATCCGCGCTTCGATCGAGGAAGTGGTTAAGACGTTGCTGGAAGCGAT
>JASHPN010000312.1 GCA_030038175.1 Verrucomicrobiia bacterium | reverse complement strand
ACCCTCGCAGAAATAATCTTCCGTGCCGGTGCCGCGCAGGCTGGGTTCCTTTTCGCCATCAATGAAGAAATACTCGTTGCCTTCGCCGAACCAGCGGGGCGACTCCAGGCAAACGCTCAACACCGTGCCGACGTATTGGCCGCGGCCCCGGATGTCCGCGATGAGATAATTGCGTCCCATCACACACGGATATTCCTGCCGATACATCGCATGGAAATAAGCGGTTTTCCTGGGAAGGGAACGAAGTTTCTGCCAGTCAATCTGGTAATAAAAGTTTTCACAGCGCTGGCTGCCATCGTTGCTGAGAGTGATGCGCGCCGATTTCCGGAACGGCATCGGCCAATAACAATTGCGCCCGCGTCCGTTGGAACTGACGCTCACGGGCAACGAGTCGAAGGCCTGGTCAATGCCGTTTCCCACTCCAAAAAAATCGCCCAGGGGACATTGCACGCTCGGGTTGGTTTCACCGTCCCAATAGATGCGCAGTGACAAAAGCCGGGAGTAGGATGGCTCTTTGTCGGATATGGTATTCCAAAAGTGAACAATCCGCCCCGGCCCTTTGAGGTCGGCGAGCGTAAGCGTTTCGCCCAGCGCGATGGCGCGCGAATCGTTATTGCCGTTGCGCCAATTTGGGTCCGTGGAAGAAACGCGCATGGACCGAAAATCTTTCAATTTGTCCAGGCCGTCCAACGGGTTGCCAAAATCCGGTTGCGCAAAAGTGACGGCCGTTGGGGTGAAAAGAAGGGCCATAAGCCCAAGCCGAAATGATTTCATGTGCATCTTGTTAATTCGTTGGGGACGGAGCGCGGCTGTGTCCCGTCTGCGGGACCAGCCGCAGCGGCGAGCCAAACCTTAGACAACCGGAATCCTGGAAATGGTCTGATTCCATTGCGTTGCTGCGTGCTGCGACTGATCCCGCCGGACGGGACACAGTCGCGCTCCGTCTGAAAAACGGCTGGTTTCCGACACCCTCCTTCGCCAACGGCTACGGAAGGGCAGGCCGCCGCATCTCCGAGGCGGTTATGATTTTGTAAATTTAGCAGTTCCATTGTCGTGGTTATTTGTAAACGGGGATTGACGGCATGGCAAATCCGGCCCACCAGGAATCGCCGCTAAACTCGACGGAAACTTCCGGATGGGTCCCATTGACCAGGACAGCGGACGAATCCACTTCTTTTTCAAACGGCCCCAGACGCATGGCGGCCGGGCCGAGCGGCCGGTCGGAGGAAATTTCCAGTTTCATTGCGCCGCCTTCGCGTTTCAGTTTGTAACGGATGCGCGCGGTTTCGAGTTTGCCCGATTGTTCAACGAGGACCGGATAATTGTCCACCGTCATCTCGCTCCAGCCATAAGGCATGCGCGGGAAAAATTGGAGCCGCTCCGGCTGCGTGTCATCCACGCCAATCATGATGCGCAGGACTTTGATAACCTCCGCCTCCTGCACTCCGTTTCCCAAATCACCGATCCGAAACCAGAAGCGGCCGGTCGGGTCAATTTGAACGCCTTCCGGCACAATGAAAGTACCTCGCCGAGGATCATAAATTTCCTTTGCCGCCCATTCGAGCATGCGCGTGGCGTCATGCATCCGGTCCAGGAGCAAGGCTGATTGAGTGGCAAACCCCTGCCCATATCCCATGTCGCGTCCGTAAAACCCAAAAGGCCGGTGGGTGTCAACGAAGCGCTGATAGGTCGCCTCATTTACGGCGCGCAAGGCCGGATCACCGTCACCCGGCCCGAAACCATAGTAATCCGCCGGGAAAATCGTTGGGCCGAGCATGGTGACCTTGTCCGGCCAACCCGCGTCAACAGATGTCCAGACGCGGCCGTATTTTGGGTCAGAATCAATGTATTGCTTCGCCATGGCGGTTTGCATTTTTTGCGCGCGGTCGCGCCACTGGGCGGCGGAATTGGTTTCGTTGATGGAATCGGCCATTTGCGCCAGCCCCTGGAGCGCAATCATGCAGGCATAATCAGCGTAGATGGAATGTCCGCTTCCAGGAGCGCATTCGCCGGTGGTGTGCAACACGCCGTTGGTGGCGCCGGAAATTTCGGGATGGTCGAACTGCCACAGAATCCAATCGCCGGCCGCTTTCACGTCCGGCCAGCGCGCGCGCAGCCATTGGTCGCGACCGGGAATCCGCTGCCAAAGTTTGTAGATAAACATCGTGACCAGGCCGTGGCCGTCGTTTTCAAACGGGGGCGCTTTTCCGGGCTGGTTGGCAATGCGCCCCCAATGCGGCGGGAGAATTTGGCCTTTGAACTTGAGCGAAGGTTCTTCTTCCCAAAGACGGGCCGTCCGGAGGCAATAGTCCGCGCAACGCATGGCGTCATTCGTGTAGCCAAGCTCGGTGAGTTCCTGAAGGCTGCGGCCCATGTCCCGGCACCATGACGTGTCATAGTAAACCCCGACGTTTGTGCGGAAGGTTCCAAAACCGTTGTAACCTCCCCACGACGGGGCGCCCCGGGTGGAAGTGTGGTAGAATCCATCCGCGTCAACCTTGTCAGCCATGTCCTGCAGGTTGCAACGCCAGGCGTTTTCCAAAATCTCCGCAAAGAGGTTTCCCGTGAACGTAACGTCCGGCCCGGAATAGCCGGGCGGCACGGTTTCAGCCACCTGTCCCCGGAAATCCTCGTCGCTCAAGTAAAGCGAACGCCGGAGTTCGTCCAGTCGCGCCTCGGCCGCATGGTCGTCCTGTCCCAGCGGGCGCAATGCCTTCCGGCTGGCGAACTTCTCAAATTCCGGGGACAAAGTCTTTTGAGGAAGAGCCATTGCTCCTGAAATAGTATTGCCTTTCGGTGATTCAACCGTGATCCCATCAATTACCGGAACTCCCCACTTGAGCGAGGGAGCTTCCAGGGTAAGGCTCCGGATGGGAACCGGCTTGGGAATGATGACCGCGACATAATCTCCGTCCGCGACCGGAGCGGGAGGGTAAAGACGCATTGATTTTGCCAGAGCTTCTCGAAACCGGGTGTCGGTTGAAAAAGGTTCGGGATTGTCATAGAACAACGCCCCCCACCAAATGCTCTCACCGAGGATCAATGGAAAAATCTGCGTCGAGCCGTCGGCGTAATCCAGCCGGATTTTACCCAGATCGTCCCCGATGAAAAAACTCATCGAAGAACCCCGCGGGTGAGCCCATGGACGGGGCTTGCGATAGGTCATTCCCAGGAGAAATATCCGCTTCACCTGATGATCGCCGAGATCCACGCGGGACGATCCCATATCCTGTATCGGCAAGGCGCCTTCAATGAAGGGAATGCCGTATCGGTCCACCATTTTCCGGCCGGCCTCTTGCCCGATGCCCTTGGCGAGCGGCAGCGCGAAATAGTTCCCGGCGGTGCCGTCGGCCAGGGAAGAAATCCCCGCGGAGGCCGCCATGAATAATAGGAGAAGGACGATCAGCCCGAGTCGAATTGATTTTATGTGCATATTTTAATAGCTGGCCGATCCCTGTGCTGTTTTTTGGCAGGGACATCGCGCTGCGATGTCCCCGCCCGTAAAGCGGGCGGAAGGAATCGCACGTTCGGGACGCCGGATTGCGTAACGATTGCGCCGCTGGACGCGGCGCGGACGCCGAAGCGCGGCGTCCCTGCCAGGAATTGTTTTCTGATGCACCTTAATTCGATTCACTTCGATAAAATTGCTGGATGTTGGTAGCAGGGACGACGTATGGCGCGGCCGCGCCGGAAACCGGCGCGTATGGGCCGGTCACATTGGTGGCGGAGAGCAACGTTCCATTATAGTTGATGGTCACGCTGTTTCCCGAGCCCGTTACGGTGATGGCGGGATTATTATTGCCTTGAAGATCAATCACCACAGCGGTGGCAGGTTGCACCACCAGGTCTGCCTGGCCGTTGCTCAAGGTCAGCGGCGTCCAGGTTCCGTTCCATTGGCCGCTGTTGGGAATCGGCGAGCCGCCCAGAAAGGCAGTCTGGACAATGGTGGCGTTGCCATCCTGGCCAGGCGGAGTGCTGCTCAAAAGCATGCAGCAGGCGTTCGTCAGGGAACCAAAATTCGCCGGCGCCGGAATCGTCACATTCGCAGCCACGGCCCCGACGGCGTCGAATGTTTTATTAATGATGGTGACGTAAAGATGGCTGCCGTCGGCGCTCAGGACTCCATAAGCGGTCACATTGATATTATTCGGATTGGAAAGGACAGCCGCGGTGTTGGTGATGGGGAAGCCGTGTCCGCCCAGGTTAAACGCCTTTAAGCCGTAAGCATAGGGCATGGCCGTCCAATTGCCGGTGGTATAGCTCAACTGTATGGGCGCGCTGTAGTCCACCGGCCGGTTAAAAGGGTTAACGCCGGCGCAGCCTCTTTGAGCCCACCAGTGGCAAAAATCCAATTCCCAAAGAGCGGTTGAAAACGTTTGTCCATTGGTATTTCCTCCCCCGTTGTTAAACGCGGAGGCCTCGGTGAGCCGAAAGCGAAGTTTATTGCCGTGCCAATCATTCGGCCAGGCGGCGGCGCCTCCCAGGAGATCGGTATAGATATTATTCCAGCTCGCCACCCGGTCCGGGGAAAGATTGGTGGTGGCCATGCCGGTGGCATCGGGGGAATTGACGGACGCACTGGAGTCATAGTTGTGCTGGGTGGCCATGATGTAAAACGGTTTGGACACTTCATCCATCGCGAACTGAAGGACCCAATTGTCGGGCGTGCTCGCGCCCGGATTGGCCGGAATGTCAGAGCCGTCTTCCGGTCCGGAAAAGGGCGCCCAGGGGAGTCCGGCGGCGGCAATGCCTTCCTCGATCTGGGTATAGACCAGGTTCCACTGTGTTTCGTATTGAGACTCGGTCCATTTGCTGGTGGGGCACTGCTGGTTTTCATTGAAGTCGGGTTCATTATCCAGGGCGAACGATTCCAGCATGGGCGCGTCCGTGGAATTCAAAAGGATATTTGTGGCTGCGGCAATGTCGTCCGTCGGGTTGCTTTCGCAGAAGCCGTGCAGCGCATAAATGACGTTGGTGACACCGGCAGCCTTGAGGGTGGCAAAGAATTGGTTGTCCTGCGCCGGCGTGGGGTCGGAATATTGACCGGTATATCCGTCAATGGTGCGCCAGTGATGGATGCCGATCTGGCCGAGAATATTCGTGAACTGCTGCCAGGTATTGTTGGCGGCGCCCGGGTTCCAGGAGGGGTTATAGACCTGGGCTGAACTGCCGGCGCCGTTGATGAACGTTCTCGACAATGACATTCCGATGAAGTTGTCCGGGATGGCGGGACCCAGATTCGTGGCCGCGCAGTTGAACGCCAGCGTAATATTGTTAGTGGGATACGCCGGCGCGGCGCAACCGATCCAACAGTTTGCCCAAAGCATCAACCAAAACCTGTTTTTCAAACGAAACCTCGCCGCTCCATAATATCCGACAGTTTAATAAGCGTAAAAGCACGATGACGCGCTTTTACGCCCCAAAATAATCCGCTAAATTCAAAGCGCTTCCTCCTTGAACGTTCATCTTGCGGCTTTTTTGTTTTAGCGGATAAAGCCATTTACTAATACACCAGCCGATAGAATACACTGCCATTGGTCAGGTTGATGGGCACGATGACGCGATTTGTGCCCGATGATCCGCCGACATTCACCCAGTTGGTGCCAATGCCCACTGACAGAATGTTGGTCTGCGCCTGCAATTGCCAGCCGGTATGATCGGCCGGCCAGCTCAGCGTCAATTGGTTGTTCGTGACCACAAATACAATATTGGTCGGATTGGCATTGACCCCATTGGCGACGGAAACCGTCATATACACATTGGTCATGCCGTAGGCATTACTGACGGTCAGTTCCAATTGATCCCCATTCCAGGTCAGAGGAACATTGCCATAGCTCAGGCTCACGTTCCCGCCCGCGTTGCCGGCCGTACCCGAGGCGATCCCGGCGCTGGTGGTGACATTGGTCCAGAAGTAACCCAGGGGCGTGGTTCCCACCGCCGTCACCGGAATGGCCAGGGTTTGGCTTGCGACCGCGCTGCCGTTCGTTGGCGCGGCGGGCATGAAATACGGGGCGAGCGCGCCGCCCCCGGCGGCGTATTGGTTGACCACCTG
>JASHPN010000311.1 GCA_030038175.1 Verrucomicrobiia bacterium | reverse complement strand
AGCCCAGGTTGGTTTCCACGTCCGCCCGAGGCGGTTGGGTCGTTTCCTGCAATGGCCAATACGCCGCCGGATTTAAATTCGTCACGGCTTGAAAAAAGTTGGTCACCTGGGCGCGCGCGGCGGACGCCGCCAGCATGACCATGACCGTCATAACAAAGAATCTGAGTGCTTTTGCTTTCATATGCGAATTTATTGCTGTCAGGATTGTTGCTTTAAATGGGGTTGGAACTATGAATGGATGACTAAATGTGATTGCTGCGAAAGCGGGTCATGAATCGGCAGAGATTACCGGCGTAAAAACGCCTGCCTCCACGGCGCCCGTTGAGACAGGCCATCACAGGCATCCGGCGCTGAGTCCGATAATGAATTCGGGCATCCAAACTTTGCATTTGTTTGAACTTTTAAATTAAAAGACAAGCGGCCACCATCCGTTAATTGCCAAATGCTTTGCATTGTTTGTCTATCGCCTGCCTGAACCGTTAACGTTTTACCAATTGATTCTCAACACGTTCCATTCAACGCCATTATTCCAAAAACCGATCAAGGCACACCATAGCCCTTTTGGGTCTGGCTTTGGACTATTGATGAACGATTTCCCAATATCGCCAAAAAAGACTTCATTGTCAAGGGCTTTATTTTGTTTTCGTAAAAAAGCTTATAGTTAAAACAGACAATCGAGTTGTTAATAATGCCAATTGCCGTTTTGTCGCGGAAAAGAGAAGCTGGGTCCGCAATTTCACTCAAAGAAAGATGAACAAAGCAAAATTGGTTTTTGTACAGCAGACGGAATTATCCATCCCAACATATCTTCCGGCCGCCCCGGATAAAAATCCGATGTTCCTGGAAAAGCGCGTTTATCAGGGCAGCAGCGGCAAAATTTATCCCCTGCCCTCCACGGACCGGATTTTTGAAACCAAAACCGACCGAAAATGGAAAGCCGTCCTCATTGAAAATGAGTTCCTGCGTGTGCTGATCCTTCCGGAAATCGGCGGCCGCATCCACGCCCTTCAGGACAAGACCAGCGGCTGCGACCTGATTTATAATCAGCCCGTCATCAAACCCGCGCTGGTGGGCCTGGCCGGACCGTGGATCTCCGGAGGCATCGAGTTCAATTGGCCCCAACATCATCGCCCGGCCACCTTTTTGCCCGTGGACGTCGAGATTGAAGAACATCCCGACGGCTCAAGAACCGTCTGGTGCAGCGACCATGACCCCATGTGCCGGATGAAAGGTATGCACGGCGTTTGCCTGCATCCGGGCCGGGCCTTTGTCGAACTCAAGGTCCGCGCCTACAACCGCACCGCTTTCGCCCAAACATTTTTATGGTGGGCCAACGTGGCCACCCGCGTCCATGAAGCCTACCAGAGCTTTTTTCCGCCGGATGTCTATTACGTTGCCGATCATGCCCGCCGTTCCATGAGCGAGTATCCGCTGTGCCAGGGATTTTATTACGGCGTCAATTACGCCGAACGCGGCCGCAAAGGAATTCCAACGAACGAAATTCCCTCGCAGTATGTCCCGCCGCATTGCGCTCCCCAACAGAGCCGCGCGCGCGCGCAAGCGGGATCGCCATACATTGGGGATACGCAGCCGAAATCACCGGACGATATACGAAAGCCCGACAAGGGACGCTCCCTTACGGTCGCGGCTCTGCCCCATTACGCCCCAAACGATTTGTCGTTCTACGCCAATATCCCCACCCCGTGCAGCTACATGTGCATGGGCAGCAAAGAGGATTTTTTTGGCGGGTACGATTACCAGGCGCAGGCCGGCATTATTCATATCGCCAATCACCATATTTCTCCGGGCAAAAAACAATGGACCTGGGGCAACCAGGCATTCGGATACGCCTGGGACCGCAACCTGACCGACGCCGATAAAAACGGTGAATTCGGCCCCTACATCGAAATTATGGCCGGTGTCTATACCGACAACCAGCCCGACTTCAGTTTTCTGGCTCCCGGTGAAACCAAAACCTGGAGCCAATTTTGGTATCCCATTCAAAAAATCGGGCCGGCGCAACATGCCAACCTGCGGGCCGCAGTCAGCTTGAAAGTTGAGAATGGAAAACTCCATGCCGGCGTCTCGGTCACGGAAGCTCTGCCGGGATCAAAGATTGAGCTCATGGCCCGTGACGAAACGTTTTATTCCGTGACCCGCGATCTTGGCCCGGCGACGCCTTTTGTCGAGACGGTCGATTCGATCGGTTCAGAGAATCTCGCTATTCGCGTCACCGACCGCAACGGCCAGGAAGTCATCTCTTATCGCATCAAGCCGCGAGCCAAAGGCGAAGTGCCGCCCCCGGCCACCGAGCCGCCGCTGCCCAACGAAATCAAAAGTGCCGATGAATTGTATATTACCGGCCTTCATCTGGAGCAATACCGCCACGCCACGCGCAGTCCAGCTCTGTATTGGCGCGAAGCGTTGCGCCGCGACCCGATGGACGCCCGCTGTAACAATGCGCTGGGCCTTTGGCACCTGCGCCGGGGTGAATTTTCAACCGCCGAAACATGCTTTCGCAAAGCCATCGAACGGCTGACGACACGCAATGCCAACCCGTACGACGGCGAACCCTTCTACAACCTCGGCCTGTGCCTGCGATACCAACTGGATGAACCTTCGCCAGCGCGCTTGCGTTCTTATATGGGTAGGAGCCGACGTGAGGAGGCTCTGACTGAATTGGTTCATGGAGAGCAGCACCAAATCGCCCAGTTATTCGACGACGCCTACGCGGCGTTCTACAAGGCGACCTGGAGCCAGGCATGGGCCGCCGCCGCTTACCACGCCCTGGCGGAAATGGATTGCCGGCGCGGGAATTGGAAAACGGCGCTCGATCACCTGGACCGTTCCCTGCGGTTTAATGCCGAGAACCTGCGCGCGCGCGATCTTAAAGTCATCGTGTTTCGACGGCTGGGCAAAACCGAAGCCGCCGAAAAAATGCTTCAGGAAACGTTGCCATTGGACCCTCTGGATTGGTGGGCGCGGCATTTAAATGGCGAGGTCCTCAAGTGTGATTTGCAGACGCGGCTCGATCTCGCCCACGACCTGGCGCGGGCGGGCTTTTACGCTAACGCGATTGAACTGCTGAAAAATATTTCACTCGAAGAGCGCGATCTGCCCGACCAAAGCTGGGGCGCGATGCCCACGGTTTTTTATACCCTGGGCTGGCTCTACGAAAAGAGCGGTGATCAGGAATCCGCTCTGGCGGCGTTCAAACGCGCGGCGGCGGAGTCGCCCGATTATTGTTTTCCCTCGCGGTTGGAGGAAATCCTGGTCCTTGAATCAGCGATGGCCGCAAATGAACGGGACGCCCGCGCACCGTATTATTTGGGCAATTTGTATTATGATCGCCGGCGGCACGAGGAAGCCATTCAACTATGGGAAAAATCATCCCGGCTGGATTCCGGATTTTCCATTGCGTGGCGAAATCTCGGCATCGGCTATTTCAATATCCTGGACAAGCCCGGCAAGGCGCGGGCGGCCTACGAACGCGCGTTCAAGGCCGGCCCGAACGATGCGCGCCTCCTCTTTGAACGCGACCAGCTTTGGAAACGCCTGGGCGATAAACCGTCTGCGCGCCTGCGCGAACTCGAAAAATTTCCGCGTCTCACCGAACAACGCGACGATTTGAGCGTCGAACTCTGCGTGCTTTACAATCAAATTGGCTGCCACGACAAGGCGCTGGAAATTCTCACTCGCCGCAAATTCCAGCCCTGGGAAGGCGGCGAAGGCCAGGCGCTGGGCCAGCATGTCCGGGCCTGCCGCGCGCTCGGGTGCGCGGCCCTGGAGCGAAAGGAACCTTCGCAGGCGCACCACCTCTTTGAGCGCGCCCTGGCCGCTCCGGAAAATCTGGGCGAAGCCTTTCATATCCTGGCCAATGCCAGCGACCTTCACTACTGGCTCGGCACGGCGCTGGCCCGGCTGGGGGACCGGAAAAACGCGCGCGCGCATTGGCGCGCCGCCGCTGAGTTCAAAGGCGACTTCCAGGAAATGAAAGTGCAGGCGTTTTCCGAAATGACGTTTTATTCCGCCCTGTCGCTGGAGAACCTGGGGGAACGGGCTGCGGCCCGGAAGCTGTTCCGGCAATTGCTCGCCTATGCGCAAACCCTCGGCAAAGCGGAGGCCAAAATTGATTATTTTGCCACCTCGCTGCCCACGATGCTGCTTTTTGAAGATGACCTGCAATTCCGGCAGGAAACCACGGCCCTGTTTTTGGAAGCGCAGGCGCGATTCGGACTGGGTCAGAAGGCAAAAGCCAAACGCCTCCTGCGCCGCGTCCTGCAACGCGATCCCAACCACGCGGCGGCGGCCAATTTATCCGGCGAAATTGAAACAATTTCCCGATCTTGATACTGTTAAATATGGCGGGGACCTCGCTGCGATGTCCCCCAATTGCGCCGCTGAACGCGGCGCGGACGGCGCAGCGCGCCGTCCCTACCAGGAAATAAATATGAAATTATCGGTCCTTCTGGCACTGGTTGCCACCGCTTGCACCGCCGGCGCCGGTCAGACTCTCCCGCTCGCCGGTCATTGGCGCTTTGAATTGGACCGCACCGACGCCGGCGCCCGCGAGCAATGGTATCATCGCACGCTGCCAGACACCGTCCAATTGCCCGGCTCGCTGCCCGCCCAGGGGATTGGCGATGATATTTCCACAACCACGCCCTGGATGGGCGGCGTCCAGCAAAGCCCCTGGTTCACCGCGCCCCAATACGCGAAATATCGGCAGCCCGGAAATGTGAAAGTGCCCTTCTGGCTGCAGCCGGACAAATATTATTCGGGACTTGCCTGGTATCAGCGCGATTTCATAATTCCCAAAGACTGGAGCGGAAAGCGGGTGCTCCTCTCGCTCGAACGGCCCCACTGGGTGACGAGCGTCTGGCTTGACGGCCGGTTCATCGGGACAAATGATTCGCTCTCCACGCCTCACGAATATGACCTCGGTTCACCGGCGCCCGGTCCGCACACGCTCACCATTCACGTGGACAATCGCCTCGTCATTGATATCGGCATCAATTCACATGCGATTACCGACCACACCCAGGGCAACTGGAACGGTATTGTCGGCGACATTGAACTGCGCGCCACCCCGCTCGTCTGGCTGGACGACGTGCAGGTTTATCCAAACGTGGAACAAAAATCCGCGCTCGTAAAAATTCACCTTGGCAATGACACGGGCCAGGCCGGAAGCGGAACCATTTCGATTGGAAAGAAAACCGTGCCCGTCGCGTGGGGCGCAAATGGGGGTGACGAATCGCTCGACATCTCGCTGGGCGCTCATGCAAAGTTGTGGGATGAATTTCATCCGAACCTCCAGCATTTGACCGTCACGCTGCAATCCGGCGCGGGGGGTTCATCAATACGCGACTCGCGCACGGTCACCTTTGGCCTGCGCGATATATCCACCGACGGCACGCAATTCAAGATCAATGGCCGAAGGACATTCATTCGCGGCACGCTCGAATGCTGCGTCTTTCCCAAAACCGGCCATCCGCCAACCGACATGGAAGATTGGGAACGCATCATTCGCATCGCCAAATCCTACGGCCTGAACTTGTTTCGGTTTCATTCCTATTGTCCGCCCGACGCCGCGTTTGAGGCCGGCGACAAGCTCGGGTTTTATTTTCAGGTGGAAACCTGCTGGGCCAATCAATCCACGACCATCGGCGACGGTAAACCCGTGGACGCCTGGGTCTATCGCGAAACCGACCGGATCCTCAAGGCTTACGGCAATCATCCGTCCTTCATTTTGATGCCTTATGGAAATGAGCCGGGCTCAAAGCGTGTCCGCCACGGAAAAAATGGCGATTCCGATTATCACGCGGCCTTTGACGAATATTTCACGAAATACGTGATGCATTACCGCGCGCTCGATCCGCGCCGGCTCTGGACCAGCGCCTCGGGCTGGCCGCAGATTCCGGCAAATCAATTTGACGTCACGCCCGATCCCCGTATCCAGGCCTGGGGCGCCGGATTAAAATCGCGTATCAATGCCAAACCTCCCGAAACCGTCACCGATTACCGGGATTACATCCGCAAACGCGCTGTGCCGGTCATCAGCCACGAAATCGGCCAATGGTGCGTTTACCCGGATTTTGCTGAAATCCCGGAATACACCGGCTATCTCAAACCCAAAAATTTTGATATTTTCCGGGACCAATTGGACACCAACGGCATGGGCGGTCTGGACCGTCAATTTGTCCTGGCATCCGGTAAACTCCAGGTCCTGTGCTATAAGGAAGACATCGAGTCCGCTTTGCGGACGCCGGGCATGGGCGGATTTGAATTGCTCGGCCTGACTGATTTTCCCGGCCAGGGCACCGCGCTCGTTGGCGTGCTCAATCCGTTCTGGCAGGACAAGGGTTATATCAACGCCGAACAATTCCGGCGCTTTTGCAATACCACCGTCCCGCTCGCCTGCCTGAAGCAACGCGTCTTCACCACGGACGACGAACTCGACGCCGATTTGGAAGCGGCCAACTTCGGTCCCGCGTCCCTGCCCGGCACCGTGACCCGCTGGAAACTCGTCGGCTCCAACGGCAAAACGTTCGCCTCCGGCCAATTCCCGGCTACCGACATTCCCATCGGCAACGGGATCGGGCTCGGCCATATCAGCATAGAACTGAAAAATGCGCCCGCGCCGGAAAAATACAAATTGGTTGTCGGCGTCGGGAAATTTGAGAACGATTGGGACGTTTGGATTTATCCATCGGAATTGCCGGCCGAACCAAGCGATGTTCTCATTACGCCCCAATTCGACGACGCTGCCCGGCAAGTTCTGCAATCCGGCGGCAAGGTGTTACTGACGATCCCCGGCCGCGACGTTCGCAATTATAAGAAGGACCCGGTCGAACTGGGCTTTTCGAGCATCTTTTGGAACACCGCCTGGACTGGCCGCCAGGCGCCGACCACTTTGGGCATCCTTTGCGATCGCGCCAACCCCGCGCTCTCCCAATTTCCCACCGATGATTACAGCAACTGGCAGTGGTGGTACTTGATTCATCGGGCCGGGGCGCTCCGGCTGGATCTATTGCCGAACGGATTGCAACCGATCGTCCGCGTCATTGACGATTGGGTCACCGCGCATCCGCTGGCGCTGGTAGTCGAGGCGCGTGTCGGCACGGGCAAAATCATCATCTGCGGATTTGACCTGACCGGCGATGCTCT
>JASHPN010000310.1 GCA_030038175.1 Verrucomicrobiia bacterium | reverse complement strand
AATGAAACCGCGCCGCCAGGGCCGGGCCATCGGCGTACCCTCGCTCCCCGGGATCGCCGGCAAACGTAGCGAAACTAATAACAGGCGGCGCGGGAACCGGAGCCGGAGTCGTAACCGGAGTCGTAACCACTTTCGGTACGGGCGGAGGAGGCGTTGCCACCGGCGCGACCGCGGGCGCATGTGTCCTCAAGAGCATCCACACGGCAAAACCCGCAACCAAGAGGCAAGCCGCAATCCACGCGTATTTAAACCCAGGCATGGCGGCTTTGACGACACCGGCCGGCTGTTTGCCTTCCTTGATTTGCTGCAAATCCTTCAGGATGTCGCGCATGTCCGCGTATCGGTCGCGCAGTTCCCGGGCCATGGCTTTTTCCGCCACGGCCACGAGCCGCCGATCCGCGGAAGGATTCACACTCGTGATGGGAGCGGGCGGCCCCATCAGGATTTGGTTCAAAATTTCCCGGGTGGAACGGCCCTTGTAAGGCGCGTTGCCGGTGAGCATCTCGTAAAGCAAAGCGCCAAAGGAATAAATGTCGCAACGGGTATCTTCCGCGTCGCCGGCCGCCACCGCCGGGGACATGTAGGGCGCGGTGCCTTCGAGCTGGCGGCTTTCCACGTCCACGATGGTGTCGTTAAATACAGTCCGGGCCAGGCCGAAATCGGCGAGGCAAATGCGATCGCCCGACGCGACCAGAATGTTGGCCGGCTTGAGGTCGCGATGAATGATGCCGGCCCGGTGCGCGAAGCTCAATCCTTCAGCCACCTGAGACGCCATCTCGAGGATCGTTTCCGCCGGAAGCGGCTCGCCGGGCTTGATGCGGTTGGCCAGGCTGCCCTTGTCGAAATACGGCATGACAAAATACGGCGCCTCGGGGCGTTCGGAGACTTCGTCCACGGGCACGATATTGGTATGGCGGAGCCGCTTCAAATGCCCGGCCTCCTTCAGAAAGCGATGGACAATTTGCTGATTCACCACCAATTCGGCTTTAATGACCTTAATCGCCACATCGTGGCCGGTGCGCGAATCGCGCGCCAGCAACACGAGGCCCATGCCGCCGCCGCCCAGGAAGCGCAGAATCTCAAAATGATCCAGCGCCGCCAGGACCCCGGGACGCGAGGGCGGCAGAAGCGCTCGCTGAGCAATCAATTCGGCAATCGGCCCGCCAAAAGCCGAAACCGGCGGAATGAATTTATCGCGGGGTTCGCTCATGGCGCGGGCGTCTCCTTATCGCCGGATAATTTTTTCACGGCTGTCGCCAGCAGCGCCTTGGTCTTTTCGTCCAGCCACGCCCGCTTCTGCGCCCAGCGCAGACCGGTCCGCAGGTCGGCATCGGCCAATTGAGAAATACGCGTGTCCAATTGCGCCAGCGCCACGGCGATGCTGGTATAGTAGAGGATTGCCGAAATCTCGGAGGGAAGGCCGCCCTCGGGATGGTCCATATTCGCTTTGGCAAAATCCTTGACGAGTTGCAACAGTTGAATGGGAGGGTTTGGATGGTTAAAAAGATCGGCAAAACTCGACAGCAACAGGCCCTGCGCCGCGCTGAGGGTCTTGAGCCGGGCCGCCATATTCGGGTCAAAACCTCCCAAATCCACCAGCACCGGCGCGGACATCTGGTGCCGGAACATGGCGGCCAGTTCTTCGGGCCGCCAAAGCGGATTGCGCTCATCGCCCGAAGCCATCAGGGCGGCAAGCTCTTTCGCGCGGCTTTTGAACAAAGCCGCGGACGAATCAAAATCCGACATATACGTTCCTTTTCCCTTTACGGATTTGGCGGATGGATCTTGCATGAAATTCAGTCACTTGGACAATCGCGCAAGAAAATCCTTCAAAGCATTCACCTCCAGGGCGGCGGCGGCGTCCTGTCCGGCGTATTCCCGAATGACTTCGTCCAGGCGCCCTTTAAAAATACGCTTGGCGCTCAGCAGCGTGTTGGACGCCTCCAGCGGCGATTTCAAGCCAAACCGTATCACCAGTTTGTCGTAGGGGACTTGCGGAGCGTTATCAAAAACCGGTTCGAGGACACGGATGCGAAAGATTTCCCAGATACACGAACGGCGGGGCTGATCCGTCCCGGGCTTTTTGCAATCGACCTCCATGCGCCGCAACGTTTCCGAGAGCACCGTCCGCGCCCAGGCCAGGTCAAATTCCTCGGCGGTTTTCTCCGACTCGGGAATTTCCTGTTCCAATTCATCCAGGGAAAGCGGCGGGTTTTTGACGTCGGCGCGGCTCAAGCGATCCAGGACAAAATTGCGAAGGCTGGATTTGAGGAAATCACGAAAGCGCCCGCGCGTCTGGTCGGCTTTGCGGAGCCAGCCCTGGCGCAGGATTTTGTCCCCGGCGAAATCCTGGAGTAATTCGTCCGCCTGCCCGGCCAGGTTGGGGAAAGAGGAAACCAGAAAGATCCGCAGCGGATGCCAATACAGCCGGATCAGGCGGTCCAAAGGCGCCTGTTCGGCCTCGGCCGCTTTGCCAAGTTCGGTCCAATCCGTTCGCGGAAAAATCGAACCTGATGACGATTCAGCGTTCATCACCGTCAATGTCTAAAGGCGGCCTAGAGGCAGCAAGCTTATTTTGGGCGCAAATTGCCCTTGCCGAAAGGGTGACCGTGGGTTACTTAAAGCAGGATGAAACAAGCCGGGAGGGTTTTCCTGTGGGGAACATTATTGTTCGTGCCGGTATTAGCTCTGGCACAAATTGATCCCGAGAAGCGGGACCTGCTTCAATTGGGCTATAATGGAGTCTTTGAGGGCAAACAACCCTTTTCCGGCTATGCCTATTATTACCACAACCAACCGGATTTTCTGCGCACGAACCTGACCCTGCGCGTCGCGCTATCCCCCACCTATTTGGACTCCGAGTTGGGCATCATCAGCGCCCTGGGGCCGAACACGGACCTTGGCATCGGCATGGCGGGCGGCGGCTTTTACGACAGCTACAACGAGATCAGGGGAGGCACTTTTTTTGAATCGGAATCTTTCAACGGTTACGGCGCGGAAACTTCGCTGAGCATTTACCACCTTTTCGATCCCGGCCGGGAGATTCCGCTCTACCTCGTCCTGCGCGCGACTCCGCATTATTCGACATATCAGCGCGAAGATACGACTGCATCCACCTTCAGCCTGCCCAACGATCATTTGGACGGCGCGGTACGGACGGGCCTGCGTTTTGGCGGCGTCGAACCCACCCTCTTCCCTGCCCTGGCCATGGAATTGTCCGTCTGGTACGAGGGACACTTCCGGACCGGCTCGGGTTTTTACGGCTATGACAACGACCGGGAACTGAACCTCCAATCGCATTTATTCTGGAGCGAGGCGGCGCTGTCCTACACGTTCACCAACCAGCAAAATATTTATGTGCGCCTGACCGCGGGGACCAGCGTTGATGCCGACCGGTTCAGCGCCTATCGGCTGGGCGGGTTTCTGCCTTTGATTGCGGAATTTCCATTGTCGCTGCCCGGATATTTCTACCAGGAAATCAGCGCGCGGCAATTCGTGTTGTTGAACGCGAATTATTTGGTGCCGATTGACAAAAGGCACCAGTGGAACCTGGCCTTCAATGCATCCACCGCGGTGGTGGATTATCTTCCCGGCGAAGGGCAGCCGGGCAACTGGCTGAATGGCGTGTCCGGCGGGATTCTTTGGCATTCGCCCACCGACCGCTGGAAGGTAATGACCGACTACGCCTATGGCATCAATGCGATTCGCGACGGGCATCGGGGCGCAAACAGCGTCGGCTTTCTCCTGCAAATTGACCTGGGCAAGCCAGGCCATCTTTTTGCGACGCCGCCGCCCTCCATGTGGCAGGGGCTTGAGCGGGTGTTCCAGTGAGCATGAGCATCTGGGGTAAGAACCTGCGAGAAAAATTCGTCAAAATTCGGAGCGCGACTGTGTCTCCCGATCTATCGGGAGACCAGTCGCAGCACGCACGTCTGGGAAACTCGCACAAAGCACGGTGGGTTTAGGCTTCGCCGGGCTGCTGCGGCTGGTCTTCGACACAGCCGCGCTCCACCCAGGGAAATCGCCTTGCGTTTAGGCGCGTGATTTTTTACTATTGGAATGGCGCGGATATGGTGGAATTGGCAGACACGCTACTTTGAGGTGGTAGTGGGGCAACCCGTGCAGGTTCAAGTCCTGCTATCCGCACCAGATTTTCAAGGAAAAAGCTCACCACGGATATTCCCATGATGTTTAGCAGCACCTCTTGACAGCGTGGGTTGATGCCGGAAATGTCAGTTGAAGCTTATCGCCGAGAATCCGGTGTTTGCACTTGTAGGCGGCGCAGAGTTCCTGGAGAAACACGATGTGCTTCTGATTTATCGTGTGGACTTCAAACGGTTTCCCCGTCCTGGCAAGCTCCCACGCGAGATTTTGCCATCCCCTTGCCTTTGTCGTGACCATCCTCATAAGCCAACTTCGTCCCAAAGCAGCAGAATGTCAAAATTGAACCAAAATGGAAAAGTTGTTTGCAATTTCAGCCGGGGCTATGGCATCCTGCAGCGGTCGTTTTGATTCAGCCGCTCTGTCAAAAATCAATCATCACCAATCCAGATAGCCAACCATGAACTGGTATTATATCGAACAAGGAAAACAAGCCGGTCCTGTTGCCGACGAACAATTGGACCAAATGATTCAGACCGGCGCAATTCAACCGGCGACCCTGGTCTGGCGGGAAGGAATGGCCGATTGGATGCCTTATAGCTCGGCACGAGGCGGAGCGCCGGCCGGCGCAACCGGAACCGAAGCGGCAGAAGAAGCCGTCTGCTCGGAGTGCGGCAAAGTCCTGCCGGCCGAAGAAACGATCCGATACGGCAATGCGCGCGTCTGCGCAGCCTGCAAGCCGGTGTTTCTGCAAAAACTCCGGGAAGGAGCGGCGCTCAACACGGGTGAATTGAATTATGCCAGCTTTGGGGCGCGATTTGGGGGTTATATTATTGACGGGGTTATTTTATTCGCGGTGAATCTTTTATTTAGCGCACTGCGTTTCCTGGTTAGCCGCACCGCGGCGGGCGCGCCCGAGGAGGTTATGGCGATTCAATTCATTTTTATGGGGATTAACCTGGCGGTGGCCATTAGTTATGAGACGATCATGGTGGCCAAATATGGCGCGACCCTCGGCAAAATGGCGGTCGGAACCCGAGTTGTCACCGCGGATGGCGGGCGCGTGTCGTATGCGCGGGCCTTTGGCCGGTATTGGGCAAAAGTCCTGAGCTTTTGCACCTGTTTGATCGGGTTTATCATGGCCGCATTTGATAAACCGCAAAGACGGGCCCTGCACGATTATATCTGTAATACTCGCGTGATCTATAAATAGCAGATGAATAACGCGCTGATACAATGTCCAGCGTGCCGGGCGTGGTTGACGGAGGGGCCCTTTAATCAACCGGACCTTGTCCCCTGCCCCGCGTGCGGAGTGCCGTTGCAAACGACGGTCTTTCCTTCCTTTTTCCTCAAAACCAGCGCCGGCCCGGGCGGCGAGACGGCCCTGATCGAAGGCGAATCCTGCTGTTTTTTTCATCCACAAAAGAAAGCCGTGCTGCCGTGCGACGGTTGCGGCCGTTTTCTCTGCGCTTTGTGTGATTGTCCGCTGGACGGCAGGCACTATTGCCCAACCTGCCTGGAAACCGGGCGAACCAAGGGAAAGATCAAGACCCTTGAGAACGAACGCACGCTTTACGACGGCATTGCCTTGTCCCTGGCGATTCTTCCGATGTTGATCTTCTATTTTACCGTCGTCACGGCACCGATGGCTCTGTTTGTGGCCATCCGCTATTGGAACGCGCCGCGAAGCATTGTCGGCAGAACGAGAATCCGTTTCGTTTTGGCCATCCTCCTCGCACTGATGCAAATCGCCGGATGGATAACGGTCATTGTTTTTGTCTCTACCCGCCATGACCACCACGCCTGAAATCAAATACAAACGATTGACCCGGACGACCGGACGGCCCGGATTTTCCGTGGCGAGCCAATCCCGGGGAAGCCTGTGGCTGGGGCCGGACCATTTGCTCTGCGTGTTCTCCGGCGGTTACACCGAAACCTACAAGCGTTTTTATTTCCGGGACATCCAGGCGATCATCATTCGGCAATCGAAACGGCGCCTGATCTGGAACGCGATCCTTGGGCCGTTTTTGCTCCTCAGCCTCGGCGCGTTGGCGACCTATTTGCTCAATCGTGACGATGTTGGCATTGTTCTCTTTGTATTTTTCGCGGTCATTATTCTGCCGCCTTTTGTGATAAACAATATTCTCGGGACCGCCTGCATTTGTTATTTGCGCACCGCCGTTCAGGTCGAGCAATTGCCTTCTTTGCATCGGCTTCCCAAAGCACGGCGCGTGCTGGCACAAATCCAGCCGTTGATCGCCGCCGCGCAGGGAGGCGAACTGACTCCGGAAGCCGTCGCGGCGCAAATGACGGAATCCATCGCCCCATCCCCGGCAACGCCGCCCGGCGCGGCCGCCAGCGAACCGGCCCAACCGGCGCCTCCCGTTATCTGATCCCCGAATGCAATCCCTGGCTTTCCAACGGTGTTTCAACCATGCGGCGCGCGAAGCCGTCGCGCGCTGCCCGGAGTGCAAACAGTATTTCTGCCGCGAATGCATCACGGAACACGACGACCGGGTCCTCTGCGCGGCCTGCCTGGCCAAACTGGCGCGCAAACCGCCGATTCAGCGACGGGCGTTTCTTCAGTTGTGGCGGCTGGCGCAGTGCGCCCTGGGTCTCCTCATCGCCTGGTATTTCTTTTTTTTGATTGGCGAAAGTTTATTGAAATTGCCCGACTCGTTCCATGAAGGAACGCTGTGGCATGTCAATTGGGTTGACGGAAAATGAAAATGACGCGCCGGCAAAATGGCCCTGGCTTCTTCGATCTCATCGAAGAAGCCACCCAACGGGTGCGCACCGCGCCGGCGGCCACACTGGCCGTTTATTATTTGGGGACCATTCCCTTTGTGCTCGGCCTGTTGTTTTATTGGGCGGACATGAGCCGCAATCCATTTGCCCCCGGCCATCTTGCCGACGCGAGCCTGGGGATGGTCCTGTTATTTTTCTGGATGAAATTTTGGCAGGCGATCTTTGCGGGCCGCATCCGCGCGCATCTCGCGGCCCGGCCGGCCCGGATGCCCGGCGTCCGCCAATCGGCGCGCATCCTGGCAGCTCAGATCATCCTGCAGCCGGCCGGTCTCTTTCTCATTCCTCTCTCCGCGATTCCGTTGCTGACCTTCCCGTGGGTTTATTCTTTTTTCCAAAATGTCACCGCCCTGGCGGACGGGCAGGAAGGCATTGCGCCTGTGTTCAAACGGTCGTGCCGGCAGGCGGCGCTTTGGCCGCGCACAAACTTCATTGTGCTGGCCATTTTCGCGTTCTTCGGTCTTTACGTTTTTTTGAATTGGGCAACGATCTGTTTTTGGCTGCCGTTTCTGTTCAAGATGTTGCTGGGGATGGATTCCGCATTTACCAACAGTCCGTCGAGCCTCTTAAATTCAACATTCTTTGCCGGAATGTTCGGGTTGACCTATTTGTGCGTCGATCCCATTCTCAAAACCGTCTATGCCCTCCGCTGTTTTTACGGAGAATCGCTCGAATCCGGCGAGGACTTAAAGGCAGGGCTCAAGGAATTTGTCATGACGGGGACAAAAATGGCGGCGGTCTTTTTGCTTTTCTTCTCCGTTTTGGTTTCAGGCGTGGCGAGGGGTGGTGAGAAAAACATTTTCGCCGCTGCCGATTCAAATTCCCAAAACCCGTTTCAGTCAGAGCCTCCTCACCCGCCTTCATCCCGCTCGGAGCGGGACTACGGCGCGGCGGGCGTCGGCTCCTTCGCAATAAAGGACGCAAGCGTTATGGCGAAGGCTCAATCCCACTTACAGGATTTTAAGTTAGCGGCTGCGCCGGATGAACCATGGGAGCGCGGCATTTATGCCGCTTCCGCCAGCCCATCGCAAACAACGTTGAAGCCGCCTGGAGGCGGCGCTCCGGTTTCTGGTCCTGTGGCTCTTCCCGGAGCCCGTCAAAAAGCGGCGTCCATTTCTTCTCCGGACCTGGACCAGGCCATTAATCAAACGATTCATCAACGCAAATACACGTGGCGAATGCCTCGCGAAACCATCCAGGACGACAGCGACGAGGGTATCATCGGGCGTTTCTTTGATAAAATCGAAGCCATGTTGCGCAACTGGGTGCGGGCAGTGGTGCATTGGCTGGGGTGGTTTCTGGAAGCTTTGTTAAAGTGGTTGGACAAACTTTTAGGCAATCGGCATCACGAGGCCGTTGGCCCCTGGACTGACTGGGGATTTTCGGCGCGACTATTGTTATGGACCCTGGTCGCCGTGGTCGCCTGCGTGCTGGCAATTTTTCTTTATCGCGTCTGGCTCAACCGGCAAAAAATTAGGATTGCGGTCGCCGGCGAATCCATTCCGGCCCCCCCGGACGTGGCGGATGAAAATGTCGCCGCCGACCAGTTGCCCGAGGACGGATGGCTCAAGCTCGGGCGCGAACTGCTGGCCCAGGGGCAATTGCGCCTGGCTATGCGCGCCTTCTATCTCGCCAGCTTGTCGCAACTGGCGGCGCGGAATCTCATTAGCATCGCGCGCTTCAAATCGAACCGGGAATATGAACGCGAACTGCGCCGGCGCGGGCATTCGTTTCCGGCCATGGTTGCGGTCTTCGGCGAAAACCTTACCGTGTTCGAACGGATCTGGTATGGAATGCATGACGTCAATTCCGATACCGTCAGCCAATTTGCCATGAACGTGGAACGGCTCAAATCCCCAGGATGAAACGCTTTCTGCCCATCGTGATTTTGCTGGGATGCGCGGCGGCGTTTGTGCTGGGCCTGGTTGATTTATTTGAACTGCGCTTTCAGTCCGGTGACGTTTACCCGCCCTATTCCACGTTGCGCGTGGATCCGCTGGGCGCGATGGCTCTGTATGAAAGCCTGGAAAAAATTCCCGGGCTGGCCGTGCGCCGCGATTTCAGCGATTCCGACCGCCTGCCGGAAGAGCCGCAATCCGTGGACCTGGTCCTCGGGGCCCGCTATGATGACTATGATTCGGACTTGTTCCCGGCGGAAGCCTACCAGGAAATCCGGAATTTTTTGGCGCGCGGCGGCCGGCTGGTCATCACATTTTTTCCTGAAACGGCGCCGGATTATTACAGTTTCGAGGACGAGACCAATACCGACGGAACTCAAAAACACGAAAAAATGACGCCGCCGAAAAAGAAGGAGGATGACAGCACGGATGAAGAGGATTCGTGGGTTTCGCTGCCGGACAAATGGAATTTCCACACCGGCTTTCTCAAGCTGGAACCGGACGGAGACCACTACGCCCCGGCTCAGGTTTTCAGGCAAGCCGATCTGTCGCTGCCCGACACGTTGAACTGGCATAGCGCGCTGATATTTACCAATCTGGACAGCGCATGGCGCGTCATCTATTCGCGCGGCGCGGGCGCGGTCATGATCGAGCGAAAATTTGGGCAAGGCTCGGTGGTCATGGCCACCGATTCCTATTTTGCCAGCAACGAGGCCATGGCCAAAGACCGTCACGCGGACCTGCTGGCCTGGATGATTGGCGCCCGCAAAAACGTCATCTTTGACGAAGCGCATTTGGGAATTGTGGAAACCTCCGGCGTCGCGACGCTCATGCGAAAGTACCGGCTGCAGGGGCTGGTCGCCGGTTTGCTTTTGCTCGCCGGGCTGTTCATTTGGAAAAATTCATCCGCCCTGGTGCCGCCGCTTGAGGAGGAAACCCGGGGAAATATCGTGACCGGAAAGGACTCGGCTTCCGGCTTTGTCAATTTGCTTCGGCGCGGCATTTCACCGGGCAATGTGCTGGCCGCCTGCTTTGGGGAATGGAAAAAATCCGCGCAAAAGGGGCGAATTTCAGCGGCGCGGGCCCGGGAGGCCGAGGCGATCTTCACCCAAGAACAATTCAACGCCAGGCCGGTTGCCACTTATCGAAAAATTGCGGAAACTCTCGGCACATCAAATCAAAAATTATGAACATGGAACGACTCAAGGAAGTTCTCGCGCAGGCGCGAAGCGAAACGGGCAAGGTCATCATTGGCCAGCACGAGGTCATCGAACGGGCCCTCATCTGCATTTTCACCGGCAACCATGCGCTCGTGGAGGGCGTGCCGGGCGTCGCCAAGACCCTGCTGGTGCGTACGCTCGCACACGTGCTGGGCGCCGATTTCGCCCGCATTCAATTTACGCCCGACCTCATGCCCGCCGACATCACCGGCACGAATGTTTTTAATTTGCAGCGCAACGAATTTTCGCTCATCAAAGGGCCCATCTTCACCTCCTTCCTCCTGGCGGATGAAATCAACCGCGCGCCGGCCAAAACACAATCCGCGCTGCTCCAGGCCATGCAGGAGCGCCTGGTGACGATTGACCGCGAGACGCATTCGTTGCCGGCCAATTTCACCGTGTTCGCCACGCAAAATCCGATCGAATACGAAGGCACCTACCCGCTGCCGGAGGCTCAGAAAGACCGGTTCATGCTCAAAATCAGCATGACGCCGCCGGACCGTGCGGAAGAATTGCTGCTGGCCCAACGAACGATGACCCGGGACGCTCCGGAAACGCTGCTGGCGCAAAAAGTCGTGCGGCCGGTCATCAAGGCGGAAGACCTGGCGGAACTGCGGGAGGGGCTTGCCGCCATTGTCCTGCGCGAGGAACTCGTTGCGTACCTTGTGGATATCGTGCGCGCGACCCGAACGCATGAAAGCGTCCTGGTGGGGGCCGGACCCCGCGCCACACAATCGCTCATCATGGCGGCCCGCGCCCAGGCGGCAATCGCCGGGCGCGATTTTGTGACCCCGGACGACATTAAAACAATGGCGTCGCCGGTCCTCGAACATCGCCTGATTTTGCGGCCGGAATTTGAGATTGAAGGGTTGACCGTAACGGAAGTCATCCAGCAGATTTTGCAGCAAATCGCCGTGCCCCGATGATTGTCCCGCGCACCAGATTATTGTTTTGGACGGCCGTGATCGTTTTGCCGTTCGCGTTCCTTGCGGCGGTATCGCCCGCGGCCATGGACCCATCGCTGATCTTCATTGGCGGATTGTTTTTGGTCGCCGTGGCCGACGCCGTCGGCGCGCGCAAAAATCTGCGGGGAATCGGTGTCGAACTTCCGCCCGTGGCCCGAATGTCCAAAGACCGCGCAGCCAGCCTGGAATTGCGGGTGCGCAATGAACCGCAGCGGAAACAACGGTTGCGCCTGGGCCTGCCCTGGCCGGCTGAAATTGAGACGGAAGCGCCGGAACTGGACGCGGTCCTGCCGGCCCGGAGCGAATGGTCGCGGCTGACGTGGCCTTGCACGCCGCTCCGGCGCGGCAATTACTGTTTCGACCGCATCTATGTGGAAGGCGAGTCGCCGCTGGGCTTTTGGGCGGCGCGCAAGCCGGCGCCGGTTAAATCGGAAATTCGTGTCTATCCCAACCTGTTAAAGGAGCGGAAACATCTGGCGGCGCTGTTTTTGAACCGCGGCCAGTTTGGCCTGCACGCCCACCGGCAGATTGGCAAGGGCCGCGATTTTGAGAAGCTGCGCGAGTATGTGCCCGGTGACGGCTATGACGAAATCCATTGGAAAGCCACCGCGCGGCGCGGCAAGCCGATCACAAAAGTTTTTCAAATCGAAAAAACGCAGGAGGTTTATGTAATTGTGGACGCCTCGCGCCTGAGCGCGCGACGCGTCAACGAAAACCCCGGCGCCGATTCCGCGCTGGAACGGTTTGTGACCGCGGCCCTGGTGCTCGGACTGGCAGCCGAACAACAGGGCGATTTGTTTGGGATTCTCACTTTCGCCGACAAGGTGGAAAAATTTGTTCGCGCGAAGAACGGCCAGTCACACTATAACGCCTGCCGCGACGCGCTTTACACCCTGGAGGCGAAGACCGTCACGCCGGATTTTGACGAGCTTTGCGCGTTCATCCGGCTGCGATTGCGCCGCCGCGCGTTGCTGGTTTTCCTGACGGCCCTGGATGATCCGGCGGTGGCTGAAAGTTTCGCGCGCAATGTGGAATTGATCCGGCGGCAGCATTTGGTGCTGGTAAATATGGTGCGCCCGCCTGGCGTCCGTCCGCTCTTTTCCAACCCGGGCGTCTCGAGCGTGGACGAATTATACCAGGAATTGGGCGGCCATTTGCGCTGGCAAAAACTGCGCGAACTGCAAAAGATTTTACAGCGCATCGGGGTCCAATTCGCCCTCCTGCAAAATGAGCGGTTAAGCGCCGAGTTGGTCTCGCAGTATTTGGCCGTCAAACAAAGGCAGTTATTGTGATTGTAGATCTGCAACGTTTTATCGCCAACGAAAGGCCGTTCTGGACCGAGTTGGAAAAAATGCTCAATCACATCGAAGGCGAGCCCAACGCGCGGATGTCCCTGCAGCAACTGCAACTCTTTCATTTGCTCTATGAGCGCACCGCCGCCGGGCTGGCCAAAATCACCACGTTCTCCGCCGAGCCGGAAATCCGGCGTTACCTGGAAAATCTGGTCAGCCGCGCCTATGGCGAAATTCATGAGACGCGCGAAAAGCAACGCCGCATTTTCCCGGTGCAATGGTTTTTTACGACGCTGCCGCAGACGTTTCGCCGGCATGTGCGGGCTTTTCACCTGTCGCTGGCGATCACGATCGTCGGCTGCCTGTTTGGCGGCGGGGCGATTGCCTTTGACCCGGCCTCCAAATCGGTTTTGATGCCGTTTCCGGGACTGATGCAGGACCCGGTCAAGCGCGTGCAGGAAGAGGAAAAAGCAACGCACGACCGGTTGAAAGGTTATAAGGCCACGTTTGCCGCGGATTTGATGACCCACAACACCAAGGTGGCCATCTTCACGCTGGCGCTGGGCATGACCTGGGGTTTTGGAACGATTTTGATGCTCTTTTACAACGGCGTCATACTCGGAGCGGTTGCGGTGGATTATATGCGCGCCGGAGAAACGAAATTTCTATTGGGCTGGCTGATGCCGCACGGCGTCATTGAAATCCCTTCCATTCTGATCGCCGGCCAGGCCGGGCTCATCCTGGCCATGGCGATTATTGGATACGGCAGCCGGCATTCGCTGAGAGCGCGGTTGCGGGCCGTCGCGCAGGACGTCATGACCCTGATCTTTGGCGTTGCGGTGCTTTTGGTTTGGGCGGGCTTCATCGAGTCTTTTTTGTCCCAATATCATGAACCCGTCATTCCGTACGATTTGAAGATCGCTTTTGGCTGCGTTGAATTGATCCTGTTGATCCTGTTCCTCTCAAGATCGGGAAGGCGAAAAGCGGACGCGTTAAAAAGTGGAGTGGAGACGCCGACCGGAACCTCGAATGGCATGGGGCCGTTCGTCCGGGCGGCTGGAAGCTCGCCCTCTACGGCAGGCAAGGATGCCTGCCGCTGCGGTGTTACGGTTCCTGAAGAACTTCGGCCTCCAAAATTGGACGCCCATTGACAACCCCCTCATGAAAACGTCCACGCTCATCATCCGCACGCCGGAAGGAATTGTGTTTTCACAAATGCTCGCCGGACCGGTGACGCGATTTTTGGCGTGGTTCATAGATTTGCTTTGCATCCAGCTCGTGATGTCCGCCCTGGGAATCGTCTTTGGGTTGTTCGGAATTGTCAGTTTCCAATTCGCTTTTGCGTTTTACATCATCGGGTTGTTTCTCATGGGCATCGGGTATGGAATTTTTTTTGAATGGAGCTGGCGCGGCCAGACTATCGGGAAAAAGCTTTTTCGCCTCCGCGTGGTGGACGTGGAGGGCATGAGGCTGCAATTCAACCAAATTGTCGTCCGCAATCTGTTGCGCTTCGTGGACCAATTGCCGCTATTCTATTTCGTCGGCGGCGCGGCGTGTTGGTTGACCGCGAAATCCCAGCGGCTCGGCGATGTCGCCGCCAATACCGTCGTCATTCGCAGCCCGCAACTCCGCGAGCCGGACCTGGACCAATTGCTGGCCGGCAAATTTAATTCGCTCAGGCAATTTCCGCATCTGGCCGCCCGTTTGCGGCAAAACACCTCGCCGATGGAAGCGGGCATTGCCTTGCAGGCGCTCCTGCGCCGGGATGAATTTGAACCCGTGGCCCGGGTCGAAACCTTCGCCGACCTGGCCGCTCATTTCCGCGGCAAAGTCGAGTTTCCTGCCGAAGCCACCGACGGCGTCGCCGACGAACAATATCTCCGAAATATCGTGGACGCGCTTTATCGGACGAAATAAGTTTAAAGCTTCCGCAACTGCACGTTTCGATAACGGATGATGGTGTCGGGGCTGTCATTGAAGGCGCCCAGGCCGACGAGATAGGAATTTTTGGGCACGCTGATAGTCACCGGCGGCGCGGCCTGGCCAAAGACCTTCACGCCATTGACCGACGCGGTCACCTTTCCGTCCTGGAGGGAGAAATCGAATGAGTTGGTCACATCGTTCAACACCAAATGGCGCGCAATCTGGCTGCGCGTCCAGCCTTCGGCAAAACAAACCTGGTCGCCTTCCCAATCCTGCGCGTTTCCCTCCCGGTTGTTCCGTTTGAGCCGGAAGCCGTACCAATCATAGCCGTCGAAATCGGGCAGGCCCATCACCAGGCCGCCTTGAAAATTTTTATTGGCGGAATGCGCCACTTCGAATTGCCCGCGCACCTCAAAATTCGATCCCGCCCGGATACGGGGAAAAAGCATGTGGCCGCGCGGGCCGGATTCCACCTCGAGCGCGCCACCGGGCAAGACGTGAGCCTTGCCAAAGCGATAGACCCAATCGGGATCATTATCACGCGCGGGCAACAGGCTGATCCATTCGCCCTTTTGCAGTTTATTTTCGGCCGTCAACTCGTCCAAACGGCATTGGATGAACTGGCGTGTGCGCGCGTCAGCGTCCGGCTTGCCGTTTAATTTTTGATAGCTCTTAAGGGCGCCGCGAATATTGTCCTGGGCGCGCGCGCGTTCGGCCGCGGCAATTTCTTTTCCGAGCGGCCCGGTGCGCGCGGCCACTTCCAGCGGCATGAGCGAAAGATCAACGCCCCAGCCATCCATCTTGACCGGCAGCGGCTCCCAATTCAACGCCTCCAATTGAACGCGGGCCGCGTGATATTTGCCGGCAAGATAAGCGACGACGGCATAAGACGTGCGCCAGCCGTTGCGAAACTGTTTCTGCGAGGGAGCATTCACGTAACCGTCATACATCCGCTCCAAATTTGGCCAGATGTCTTTGCGCCCATAAATGTGCTGGCCGACGGGCAGGCCCATTTCGGATTCGACGTCACCAATACAATCCATGTATTTGCGGGGCACGTCGGTATCGAAACGGCCGGTGTTGATGGCGGCAACACCGAGGGCGAGCATGGCTTTTTCATTGCCGTACCAGCGGGGGCGCAACCCCCAGCGCATTTCCGACCATGCGTCCGGATAATCAATCTGCGCCTGGGTCGTCCGATCAAACCACAAACGCATTGCCGCCAGGCCGCCATTGCCCAGTGAAACAGTGATCATCCGGTCGGGCGCCAATGGCCAGTCGGGGTGCAGGTTCCACGCGGCGGTCAAATCGGCGCGGGCGGACGCCAGATGCGAATTAAAACCGCGCCACCCTTCATCGGTAACCGCATCACTGTATCCGGATCCACGCGCCGCCCAGGCCTGATTAATTTCATTCTCGCCGTCGAGCACCAGGGCGAGCCAATGATAATCGGGGCCGGCATGGTCCACGATCTGACACACCGAATTGCCCTTGGCCCTGAAAATATTATAGCCCCAGCCGCTCACAAAGATTTCGCCGACAGACCGTTGATCGGCGGGTGTAAAGCTGCCATCCGTAAAGCATTTGGACAGTTGTGCCAGGGCCTCCGTTTGCAACTGGCCGCCACGGTCGGAGCTGCCACCCAACATCCCGGCGAGACGCACGATGGCACAAAGCCGGGGATAAGCCTTGTGCGAAGAAGACGGATAGGCGGCCAGCGCGCGGTTCAAGCGGTCAATGGCGTCAAACTGGTTCATGCTGCTCTCCGCGGCCATCGTCAATACCAACGGATCAGTGCAATTGGAATTATTGCCAAGTTTATCGGCTTCATCGTCCAATGACATCGTATTCGTCGCTTCCGGACCGCCATAGTCGCAGGCGATCACCGTTCGGAGAAAGAGATCGGCTTCGGCTTCGCAGGCGGGATTGCGGATGCCGCGCAATTCGTAACCGTCCACCCATTGTCGGAGCCGGAACTCCCGCTCGCGTCTTTGGACATCCAAATACGTTTGGCTATTGGTCGTCCAAACGATGGGTTCGCCGGCCGTCGCCACTGCCTGGGGATTCATTTCGTTCAGCGCCGCGTTGTTTCTTATGCCGTCCACATTTATAGCCATCTCCCGTTGGATGCGGGCGATGAAATAACCGAAGCCCGTCAGGACCAGGAGAACGATCACGACCGCAACGCCGACAATCGTCCAGATGATTGCCGGAGCGGGACCGCCGGAAGAAACCGCACCCGGCACCCGAGGCGGCATGACCCGGTAGCCCTGTTGCAATACGAGGTCCAGCGCCTGCCAATCGGTCATCCCTTCGCGCTGAACATATTCGCCTCCGGTAAACTCTCCCGTCTCGCGACGCCGCCGCAATTCCTCAAGCGGAAAAAAGCCGAGGTCTTCTCCCTTGCGTCGTACACGATAATTCATAGGCCGGTTATAACATATTGGGGCGAGCCGATTTAATTTTCAAGGATTCAGTGAGTAAAAAGACCAGGGGATGTTCAGCACGAGGCCGAACATCCCGCTGCGCGATACCCGGAGATTTTTATCGGGCTGTTAAGGCTGGTAGATCAGGCGGTAAAAGACCGCGCCGTTCGTCAGGTTGATCGGTATGGCAACCTGATTGGTCGTGGACGAACCGCTGACATTGACCCAATTGGCGCCGATGCCTTTCAAGAGGTTGTTGGTCTGCGCCTGCAATTGCCAGCCAATGTGATCGGCGGGCCAGCTCAACGTCAGCACCTTGCCCGACACCGAGGAAACGATGTTGGTTGGATTGGTGTTGATGCCGGATGCCAAACCGGCCAGATAGTCTGCGGACACCTGATTCGAACTCAGGGCGAAGCCGTAAATGGCCGCGTCGCTGATGATGCCATCCAATTGGTAATTGAAGGAAGTGTTGGATTGGCTCGACGCCCGCGCGCCAATATTGACAAGGTTGGCCTGCGGATCGGCGGCGCCAGTGGCCGCAATTACGCTCTTACCGGCCTCGATGCTTGCATCAGCCGAGTCCACGCCGTCCACGTAGAGATGCATCAGACCATTGATTTCGTCGCACACACCCACCAGATGATGCCAATTGCCATCCGGGCCGGTCGAGGCAGTGCAGGTGTGGACCACGTTCGCTTCATCGCGAACGAAGAAGCGGAAATCGCCGCCATAGGTATCCAGATCGAATTGCTCATTGCCACTGTAACCCTTGGACATGATGCATGTGTCGGCCGGCTGCGAACTGCCGGCATTCACCCACGCTTCGACGGAAAACTCCGCGTTGGCTTCGCTCGAAAAATCAATCGTGGGGAGGCCATTGCTCGAATTATTGATTTCTCCGGCGAAACTGCCGCTGGCGGCCAGGACGCCGAAATCCGCGGCCGTGTCGGGGAATGCCTGGTTGTAATCAGGCACACCCAACTCGACGTTCGTATAAAGGGCATCATGCTCGCCAACGTAATCGTTGGCGATATTGCCGTTGGTTTCATCCAAACGCCAATACGCGATTGGCCCGTTATTGAGCACCTGTTGCGAATAAGGATCTGACGGCTTGCTTACGCCGATCAGCGAAGCGGCGCCGCTATTGGCGATGCTGCCTCCGTTATAGGCGTTGCTGACCGCGCAGTCGTAGATATTGGTGCCCAGGGTCGCAATCGCCGTGTAGCTGGAATTGGTCGCCAAAGAAATCGCCGTCCCATTCTCATACCATTGGTAATAAATCGGCGCCGACCCGTAAGCCGTAACGGAGAAGGTCACGGAACCGCCCGTGTAGGTCGCCCAGTTGGTCGGATTGATGCCGGCATAGATCTGCGGCGCGCCGGAAATGACGCCCACGCTGACTAAGGAAGTATTAGTCGTGCCAAAACTATTGGCTATTGTCAGATAGTAGTTGGTTCCGGACGTCATGTCCTTGACGACGAGGGTCGAGTTAGTCTGGCCGCCAATCGCGTTGTTGTTGGCAGCGTTGTACCATTGATAGGACAATGGCATGGTCCCGATAACCCCAACGGGCACCGCCAGGGTCCCCCCAAAATCCACATTGGTGGCTGCAACCGGTTGTTGCGTGATAATGGGCAAGGTACCCGAGGCGGCGAATTGGGCGCTAATTTGCCCCGCCGTCAAAGCGTAATTAAATACCGCCACGTCATTGACAAAGCCATAAAATTGCAACGTATATTGGACTGTTTCAGAGCTATTTTGGACCGCGCCAATGCTCATCGGATAATCCGGTTCATACAGTCCGGCCGTGGTGGGAATTGAGGTGGAAGCGGCGAGCGCGCCGTCAATATAAAAGCTCACCAGTCCGGCGCTTTCATTGCATACGCCGACCAAATGGTGCCAGTTTCCATCAGCGCTCTTGGTCGAAGCACACTGATAGACCGTTCCGTTCGCAGAACGGACATAGAAGCGGAAATAGTGGGCCGATGAGGAATTGAAGTCAAAAACCATTGAGTCATTCAAGCTATAGACGCCCTTGCTTAAGATCGCATATCCGGTGGTCTCGGATCCCAAATAACCGTTGGCCCAGCATTCGACCGTGAAATTCGTCGTCGTGGCGGACGCAAAATCAACGCCTTCAATTTGCCCGGCAAAGCTGTCATAGAAAGAGTTGCCGGTTTCGCCAAACTCCGCCGACGACTCCGTGGGATCGGTCGCCGGATCGTAATTTGCATTGTTAAGAGAGACATTGGTATAGATGCCATCGTTGCCGCCAATGTAATCGTGGCAAATATACCCGTTATCGCCGCCGTAATTTTCACCGCCATCTTCGTTCACGTCATCCATGCGCCAATATCCCACCGGATTATCCGCCAGGACGGCCTGGGGATAGGGCGCCGTGGGAGCCGGGATGACCAGGGCGCTCCAAAGCGCGCTGGTGACCGAGCCGGACGAGTTTGTGATCACGCAATAATTCGTGAAATTATTTTGCACGTCGGACAGGGCAAGGTTCGTGCCCGTGGTGGTGGCCGGCCCGGTGGAAATACCATTGGTGAACCACTGATAATACAGAGGCGCGGCGCCATTGATTGATACTGAGAAGGTCGGACTCGCCCCGGCAAACAATATGAATAGATTCGTATAGGTCATGGGCAACTGGCCGGCGACACTGGGCGCCATATATACCGTTAAACTCGCCAATTGGCTGGTCGCTGAACCGAAGCTGTTGGTAATGACGACATAATAGTAACCGGTGTCATTGCCGGTCAGGTTGGTAACGGTCACCTGCGTTGTTTGGGAACCCTGATAATGCACGGTGTTGTCCGCCAGCGCCGTTGCGCCATTGTAATTTGACGTGGTGTTGAAATACCATTGATATCCCAGGGACGTTGAACCATCCGCCGTGACTCCAAAATAGATATAACTGCCGGCGCCGCCGTTGACGCCCCGGCCGCTGACCGGCTGGGCCGTAACGAACGGCCGGACGCCCGCGGAATTATACAGCGCCTGCACCTGGCTCGCGCTGAGGATGGTGTTGGTCCAGAACGCCACTTCACAGACGCTGCCGCCGAATTGCCGTCCCGGTCCAATTGGGCTGTTTGTGTATTCCGGATCCGTGAGCATCAGGATATCCAACGGGTTGGCGGCAACCGCGTTGGTCGCCGTGGAGCTGGTGCTGTCAAGCACACCGTCCACGTAAAGGAAATTATTGCTGCCGACAGTGCCATTATAGACGCCGACGAGCTGGTGCCAATTGCCATCGTTATAGACGCCGGACGAAGTAATTTCCCCGCCCGCGCCGGCGTTGAAATGGACCCTGCCAACCGTGCCATCCATGGCGCAACGCCAGGTGGAATCGTTGCCGAAAAGAATCTGAAACCGGTTGTCCGTGGGATTGGCTTTGAACCAGCAGGATACGCTGATGGGCACGCGTCCGGTCGGATTCAGCGCCGCGCTGTATCCGGCATCGGCAAACGCGCTCAGGCCGTTTCCGGCGGTCGCATGGGTGCCGCTGAGAAAAGCGATGGGCGTGCCGGCGATATTGGGTCCCGGCGACAAGCCGCCCGGGGCGCAATTGGCATTATAAACACCGTTCAAAGCCACGGTTCCATAGTTGGTTAACCCCGGCAGAACGGTAACCGGCGGAGGCGTGTAGGTGGGCGCGTCCATGCGGTAATAAAGGGCCGGACCATTGCCTAAAATTGTCTGGAAATAATTGCCGGTGGGGCTGGTTCCAGCCGCATAATCATTGGCAATTTGTTGTTGCGTGAGCAAATTGGTGTAGATAGCCACTTCATCTACGCCGCCTTCAAAACCGTGGGTGGGACCGGTGCTGCTCCAAAAACCGCTGCCAACGGTCAACGGCAGCGCCGGATCAAATGAAAACGGAAGTTGCCCGCTCGTGTCTTGTTGCCCGTTGACATACAGAATTGCATTGGTTCCGTCATATGTCACGGCTACATGATACCATTGGCCCGCAGTGTGCGAATTTCCGATGATCGCGGTGTATCCGGAACTGGTGCCATTGCCATAACCCACCTGAAAATCGTTCGTCCCCCACATCAGGCGAAAACCGTAATTATTTCCGGCGTTATCAGAATCCACTCCGTAGCCATATTGGGAAATAACATCGCCGGATGTGGAACCCACGGGACGGACCCATGCCTCAACCGTGAACGGCGGAGTCAGGCCTGTCGCCAGTGTGCGCGGAACAAGCATATAGCCCGTGCCCGTGCTGCCGGTGCCGTAAAAACTGGCGGCCGAATCGCTGTCGCCGGCCAGCGCGCCGGTAATCTGGTGCGTGACATTTGAGCCAGGATAACTCCAATCGGCATAGTATCCATCCGCCAGCGGCCCGAGGCTGCCATAGTTGGTTTCTATGTCCCCATGCGGGGGCGTCTCGATTTCGTGCATCGGCCAATAAGCGGCCGGCTTGAGCGCCAGGATATTGCTGCTGTAAATGCTGTTCGTGATGAAGGCCGGAAGCAATTGCACCGTCAGCGTCGCCAGCAGGCTGGTGGCTGAACCGTACGAGTTTGTGACAATGCACTGGTAAGTGCTGCCGGTCGCGGCCGTGGCAACCGCAGCCAATGAATAAGCCGAGCTGGTTCCGGCGCTCGTGTCAGCCACGCCGTTGGTCAGCCATTGATACACCAACCCAGGGCCGGTCGCGGTGACTGAAAGGTTGAAATATTGCCCGGCAAACATGCCGAACGGCCCGGTTGGATTTTGGCCGGTGATTACCGGAGTGGCGACGACCGTCAACTGGGACAAAATGCTGGTGGCCGACCCGTAATTATTCGTAACAATCAAATAATAGAAACCGCTGTCCGCGGCTGTCAGGTTGGTTATCGTAAGCGTCGTATTCGTCGGGCCGTTGACAATGCCCGCGCCCGAGGCAACCGCCGTCCCGTTGTAATTTGAGCTGCTGCTGTAATACCACTGGTACATCAGGTTGGTGTCGCCCCCTGCTACCGCGGTGAAGACGTTGGTCGTGCCGCCATTGGCCGTGGCCGCGGCCGCGGGCTGCGTTTGAATCGCCGGCGGCGCGCCGGCGGAATCATAAAGCGCCTGGATTTGTGCCGGCGTCAGCGCAGTGTTGAAATACGCCGCCTGCGCCAGGCTCCCGGCAAAGAACCGCTGGTTGTAAGTGTTGTTCAGGCCGTTTGCCACGTAATCCGGCGCGCCGCCAATCAAAATATTAGTCGTGCTCGTCGCCGCGGCTTTGTTCGTGACGAGAGCGGTGCCGTTGAGAATGCCGTCCACGTAAAGATAATTGGTCGCCAGCCAGCCGGCGTTGTTGGCGCTCGCGACGCCCGAATTGTAATAAACACCCACCGCGAAGTGCCAGGCGCCGTCGTTGAACGTGCCGGAGGACACCAGATCGCTGCCCATGCCCGGATTAAATGTCACTTTCCCGCCGACACCGCTGCCGTTGTCAAAATTCAAGCGCCATGAGTTGTTGCCATGGCCGATCATCGTCTGAAACCGCGCGTCCGTGTCCGCCGGGTTGGCTTTAAACCAAATGGCAACGGTCAGGTCGTTCGAACTGGTGTTCAACAACGGATCCACATTGGTGATCAGGACGCCTGAATCGGCAACGTTGGCGGAATAAAGAACCTGGTTGGTATAAACCGCGAGGCTGTTGGTCGAATCGGTGCCCAGGCCGTTAAACCCGCAGGAAACGCCGGGCGCCAGGCCGGCGTAGGGTGGTCCGGCCAATCCCGGCGTCGTGCCGGAAAGATAAAATCCGCCATCCGCAGCGCTGCTGCCATAGCTGCCGGCAAGGGGATACGAAGCCGCGGCGGGGTTGAATGGCGCATCCATCCGCCAATACATGGCCGGATTGTCGCTCAACACCGTAGTCGAATATCCGCTTCCTTTTGCGGCCTGGTAATGGGCCAGAATCCGGGACGCCGTGAGGGCATTGGTATAGACGGCCACTTCGTCAATCGAACCGCCGAATAAATTATTGTTCAATCCACGTCCGCAACCGATCGTCAACGGATCCCACGTGTCCTGAACGTAGCTTCCATTGATCGGGCTGCTCAAACCGGAATTTGTCGCGTCCACATACAAATAAGCATTTGTTCCGTCGAAGACGCCCACGAGATGAAACCACTGATTTGGCGCCAGGCCATACGCGACCGCTTCTGCCCCTCCCGTGAAACCCGCGCCGTTATAAACATGAAACGACCAGCAACCGCCGGCGGGACTGTTCACTGAGGGAATATAATTTTGGTTCAGCGACCAGCCGGCGGAATTTACCCCGCCGTTCAGCCCCCCCGAGCCGGCCGGGCCGGTCTGCGCCAGAATAGTCGAAACCGCTGCGATATTCGTCGGATAAATCCAGGCCTCAACCGTGAACGGACCCGACGCCAAGGCGATACCGTTGGTCGCCAGCGGCACGGCCAGGAAGCTGCCGGGCAAATTCTGGAAATCGTCCGCGGAATTCCCGTCCCCGGTAGCGCCGGCGACAGAATGAATGACATTCGTGCCCGCATAATAAGCGTCGGCCGCCGGCCCCAGCGAACCGAGATTCGCCTCGACGTCCGCCGCGGAAGGTTGGGCCGTTTCCTGCAAAGGCCAATAGGCCACAGGATTCAAATTGATCACCGCGTTGGAAAAGGCCGATTGCGCCTGCGCGCCGCTTTTTGCCGCACAAAGGATAAGCGTGGCCAGAATTGCCGATTTAAACAGGTTGGTTTTCATAGCTTTTTGCGAAATTTACTCCACGTTACCGCGTTGACGCACTATGTATCCTCATGCGCCAATTCGAGTCAAGTTTTTTGTGTGTACTCCCATTAATTAATGATGACACCTAATCTAACAGAGGTCGCCAGTATAAACATGGCGGAGCCGAATGTCATGTGACAGTCGTGTTAAATATCCGGTCGCGTGAAATTGACTTGAGCCGTCCCGACCGGAAGCATACCGTTTTAGTGCGCATGATGCCCAATTCTTATCATCCGCCCAAATATTTTGAGATCAGCCGCGAAATCGCGGCGCTCATTCAGCAAGGCAAGCTCCCGCCCCGCGCGCCGGTGCCCTCGGAAAACGAGATCATCGAGAAATATCGCGTCAGCAATACCACCGCCCGAAAGGTCCTCAATGAATTGCAGGAAGCCGGCCTGGTCACCCGCGTCAAAGGCAAGGGAACGTTCGTTTGCGATTACGCCGTCGTGCGCTCGATTGACCGGATCTTCGGCTTCAGCAAAAACATGATCGAAGCCGGACGCAAGCCGACCACAAAATTGTTGGGATTCCACCTCCGCAACGACGATCACAGCCAGCGCATCAATGGCCGTGTGGTCACGTTGAAAGGTCCCTTTTGCGAGATTGAACGCCTGCGCCTGGCCGATGGCATTCCCATGATGAAGGAAATCCGCTATATTTCCCTGCGGCTCTGCCCGGACATTCATCGCAAAAACCTCGAACGCTCGCTCTACGACATTTACGAGCGCGAATACGGCATTCAATTGACCGAAATCAATCAAATGCTCAGCGCCATCATCCTGGAAGGTGAATGCCTTAAAGCGTTTGAGGCCAGCCACCCCATCCCCGCCTTTCGCGTCGAAGGCGCGTCCGTCTGCGGCAAAGGCATTATTGTGGAAATGGAAAACGCCGTCTATCGCGGCGATATGTACCGCTTCTCAGCCAAAGCCCAACCGAGGAAGTGACCCTCAATCGTCCTCGTTGTCGTCCCTGGCCGCGCCGCAGCATTTGAGCGGAGGCGGGTCGTCCTCGAAAGCCGGCACCCACAAATCCCCCGTCGGGCAGGCATCCTGCCTGCTTGCCCCGCCATCGCCTTGCGCGACGGCGTTCTGGGTGGGGCGAGACTCCGTCGAGCCCTAACTAAAATTTGTCCCGCGTCCGAATGACCCGTTATAAATTCCGCGTCCTCGTTTCAAGCCCGTACGGCTGGCATCTTTGAAAACCAACCCAATTGAACAGCAAGCTCCGTCAGGAGCGACATCGTCTTCCCCTTTTATCGGCACGAGCCTCTCATGGTTTTGGAGAAAAATGGCTTGACAAGTCAGGCGATGGAATGAAAATGATGCAACCGATTAGGAAAACTCAATTTGACGCCCTCAACCACGTGGTCAAATGGGAAATCCCGGATTGAATGAAAACCGAATCCAATCTGGTTCAATTCTGCCTGCTCGTGGCGATGCCATTTGCGCTGCCGGCCCTCCTCCAGGCTCAACCCGCTTTGACCACCAATGACGGCGCCATCACCATCCTCGGGCACATGCATCTTCCCGTCGCCGGCCCGGGTGTCACCCCTGTCGCGTCCGGCGCAAGGTTGCCTTGTGTATCTCAGCGGCTCGACGGTGAGGTCACCAGCCAGGGCTTAAGTTTGACTTCCACCGTTGCCAATTCGCCTGGCGATCATTTTCGTGTTACGGCAATCGCCGTGTCACGCCGCCCAGAGAGGCCTCCGGCCGTGTGCCAACTCGAACGGACGGGTGAGATCAGTTTTGCCGGCCAGACCGTGCGATTTGCGCGGCCCGGGTTGACGGAAGAATACTCCGCAAGCATCAATGGCCTGCGGCAGGACTTCATCGTGGAACAATCACCGCCCGGACCGGGGCAGGGTGAAATGGTGGTGGACCTTGCGGTGAGCGGAGCACGAGTCGAACCGGCTGCCGGCGGCGCGCGGCTCGTGTTGAATAATTCAGGCCGAAAGATTGCTTACCGCGGCCTGCGCGTCACGGATGCCACCGGCAAAGAATTGCCGGCCCGCTTTGAGGTTGGCCCGGCGGCCGACGCGAATCTGGCCATTGTGGTCAATGACACCAGGGCCGTGTACCCCGTGCGGATTGATCCGACATTTAGCGACGCGAATTGGGTCAACCTCGGCGGATTGCCCGGCGCGAACGGCCAGGGAAACGCAACTGTGGTGGATGGTTCAGGCAACCTCTACGTCGGCGGGAACTTCACTGTCATCGGGAATACCGCGGCCAACTGCGTCGCCAAATGGAACGGGACCAACTGGACCGCGCTCGGGTCGGGTCTGAACGGCGGCGTGATTGCGCTGGCGGTATCCGGCAATACCTTATACGCGGGCGGTACCTTCACAAATGTCGGCGGGGGCCAGACCAGTTACATCGCGCAATGGAACGGCACTAATTGGTCGGCGGTCGGGTCGGGGATGAGCAACGCGGTCTATGCGCTGGCAGTATCCGGCGGCACGTTGTATGCGGGTGGTTTGTTCACGGGCGCCAGTGGCGTCTCGGCCAATTATATCGCGCAATGGAACGGCACTGGTTGGTCGGCGCTCAGCACAGGGATGGACAACCGGGTATTTGCGCTGGCGGTGATCGGCAGCACGTTGTACGCGGGCGGCTATTTCGATGAGGCGGGCGGAAATTCAGCCGCGGCTGCCATCGCGCAATGGAACGGGAATACCTGGTTGGCGGTGGGATCCGGCGTGGGTCCCGCAGGCGATTATCCAGGCGTGTTGGCGTTGGCCGTGTCCGGCAGCACGCTGTATGCGGCCGGCGAATTCAACTTCACCGCCGAAGGCGGCGCCACCGCCAACAACGTGGCGGAATGGAATGGGGCCAACTGGCTGGCCCTTGGGTCGGGCCTAAACGGCTCTTATGCGACAACGGTCAATGCTCTGGCCGTGTCGGGCGGCGCCCTGTACGCCGGGGGGGAATTCTACACCGAAGTGGGCGACACCTACGCCTATTGCTATAACGTCGAGGAATGGTCCGGCGGCGCCTGGTCGCCGCTGGGAGTCGGAGTGGGCTCCGAGTCTGATTACGTCAATGCGCTGGCGGTTTCCAGCGGCACTTTATACGTCGGGGGCGTTTTTGAAACCGCGGGAAGCGGCCCGGCCATGGGCGTGGCGCAATGGAACGGGACCAACTGGTCAACGTGGGGTGGAGGAATGAATGGCGCGGTGAACGCCCTGGCGACATCCGGCAACTCGTTGTACGCGGGAGGCTTCTTCACGGCGGCGGGCGCCAACCTGGCCGATTGCGTTGCCGAATGGAACGGGAGCAGTTGGTCGGTCATGGGCTCTGCGATCAGCGCCGAGGACAATTATCCTTATGTGAATTCGCTGGTGGTCTCGGGCGGCACGTTGTTCGTCGGTGGCAACTTCGATGCGTTTGATGGCGTCACCGCCAATGACATCGTTCAATACAATGGCGCCACTTGGTCGGCGCTGGCGGCCGGCTTGAACGGCGATGTCGTGGCCCTGGCCGCGTCCGGCGGCATATTATACGCGGCCAGCGCCGGCGACGATAGCGTTTCGCAATGGAACGGGACCAATTGGTCCACGACCGGGTCGTTGATGGACGGGATCTATGGCGGCGTTGCCTACGCCCTGGCGGTCTCAAGCAACACCTTGTATGCCGGCGGAGTTTTCACCGAAGCAGGCGGCGTCCCCGCCAACAACATCGCGGAATGGAATGGCGCCAATTGGCTGTCGCTGGGCGGCGGGATCAGCAACACGGTTTATGCGCTGGCCGTGTCCGGAGACACTTTGTATGCCGGCGGCAGTTTTACCAATGCCGGAGGCGTTGCTGTCAATGACATCGCCCAATGGAACGGGACCAATTGGTCGGCGCTGGGAGCGGGAATCAATGGCACCGTGTCCGCGCTCGCGGTTATTGATGGCATCTTGTACGCCGGTGGCGATTTCACGAGCGCCGGCGGCAGTCCCGCCAATTATATCGCGCAATGGAACGGCACAAATTGGTCGGCCGTTGGGTCGGGGATGAACAGCAGTGTCTCGGCGCTGGTGGCGTCCGGGGGCGCATTGTATGCCGGCGGCAATTTCACGGAGGCGGGTGGGACGGCCTTTGGCTATGCCGTCATGGACGAATTGTCCGGCTCGCTCGCTACCCTGGCCATTATCACTGACAATTCCGCTTTTGGTTTCACCAACGAAACGTTTGGTTTCGACGTCTCCGGGCCATCCGGGTCCAACATCGTCATTCAGGCCAGTGCCGACCTGCGCGTTTGGATTCCTGTGCAAACGAATGCGCTCGGGAGCAACGGGCTGCTTTATTTTACGGATCAGAACTCAAAGAATTATTCCAGCCGTTTCTACCGCGCCCAATCGCCATAGAACGCCTGCCATTCGCCAATGTAGCACCCAGTTGCATCCTTGTAGCACCCGGATGTTGTACCCTAAACTATTGGCCTTCAACAATGTAACAGATGTAGCACCCTTTACGACTTCATCTCGCACTCACCCACCCTCGTCGCCAGTCCGCGTAACCCCGGGGCGAAGACGGGATCCCTCCACGCTTTCCACCGCCATTAATACGCTGGTTCAGGGCCGTATTTCATGAAACGAGGAAGTGGACGCAGGCCCAGGACTAGGCGGGTAAAATCTTTAGATTTGCCAATAAAAGCGCTGTTTTTGTCTCCTCTCGCTTCGTTTACTCGTTCACGCGCCTGGACACAAAAAAAGTGTGTGTAACCACGCTCCCTTCCGGACTTCTGACTCCGGACCTCCGGCCTGGTTTCGTTTCCCCGTTTCCAAACCCACGCACAGGAAATGTGCGCGTCGCGCCATAGTCTCGCTCTGCGGGACGACGGCGGATGTGTCGCCGGCAATTCGACGTTCAGCGTTCGGTGTTCAGCGTTCGAGGTTTCCTACCCTCGCTCGTTTCCCTGTTGCCAAACCCACGCACAAAATATGTGCGTGCGGAACACTCGGGACTGGGGCGCGGACAGCCTTGTCCGCGTGTTCCCGCTTGTGCCATATTCGCGCTGAAAAAGGGGGCCACGAAGGGGAGATGTAGCAAAAAGCGGGCTAAAGAAAGAAAAGGTCAGCCTGCGGCGAGATTGGGTTGGCTCATCGGTGTTGCCAATAGAAGGGTCGGCGGCGCAGGTGCATCACGGCTTTGACGTAAATCGCATCGGCCTGTACGCTGTAAACAATGGCGTACGGAAAGCGACGGAAGTTGAGCTTGCGGTTGTCGTCCCGGATTTTGCGCCAACGTTCAGGCTCTGCCAGAATGCGCCCCATCGTTGCTTGATATTCCTGAAGAAAATCGCGCCCCCAGGTCCGGCTGACGTTCCTCATACCACAGGGCGGCGGCCTCCAACTCCTGTGGGACTTCAGGGTGCCTGATGACGCGCATTGAGCTTGGCCCGAATTTCCCGGATTACTTCTTCCTCTGAACCGGTATCTGTCCGCCCCTCACTCATCTCGCGGGAGCGCCGGTCAATGACTTCGTTCCATTGCTCCTCGGCGTCTGCGTCCACAGCATCATCGAGGCTGGCAATGAGTTGGCGGGCCAAGTAGGCGCGATCCTGTTCGGGCAAGGCCATCACTTCGGCCACTTTTTCGGCGGCAATGCTCATGCAGGTATAATATCGCCTTTTCCGGCAAGCTGGCAAGTCGTGTCTGGTTTGGGTTCTGGCAGGATGACCAACGGAACTCGGAATCCATAAATCGCCCCAAATCGGTTTGTCAAAATTGAAAGAATCCATACCCTGTGCGGTAATGAGATCACTTTCCCACGCCAGCCTGAATTTTTTGATGAGCGTCCTTTTTGTTTGTGCCATACCGTGTCTGGCCCGCGACCTAACAGCGTCCCCTGCCCCTTCTGATTCCGTCATGGGCGAATCCGCTCTGGCCGGCGATGCCAATGGCGATTTTGTCATCGGACCGGATTACGCGAATGCGCCGGAGATGAAACGCCATCCGAATGTCCCCCAGGGCGCGATCTATCATTTCAAAATGAAGGCCGTGAACAGCCGGATTTACCCCGGCCTCAATGGCCCTTACACGCGGGACGTGTATGTCTATGTGCCGCGCCAATATGTTCCCGCCACGCCGGCGGCACTGATGGTGGTGCAGGACGGCAGAGGTTACACCAACCGCCTGGCGGTGGCGCTGGACAATTTGATTGCCGAACATCGAGTGCCGGTCATTGTCGCCGTGATGATCCAAAGCGGCGGCGGAGACGGACGCGGAAGCGAGCGCGGATTGGAATACGACACCGTGTCCGGCACGTACGCAAAATTCGTAGAAACCGAGGTGCTGCCGGTCGTGGAGAGAAATTATCACATCACCTTCACGCGCGATCCCGAGGGCCGCGCGACTATGGGCGGCAGTTCGGGAGCGGCGTGCGCTTTCACGATGGCCTGGTTTCGGCCGGACCTTTACCGGCGCGTCCTGAGCTATTCCGGCACCTTTGTGAACCAGCAATCGCCGTATAATCCCGCATCGCCGCATGGCGCGTGGGAATATCACGAGCATTGGATCCCCGAGAGCGCCCCCAGGCCGCTGCGCCTCTGGCTGGAAGTGGGCGAGAACGACGCGGGTTTCGATCGCGACGAGGCGTCGTTGCATAATTGGGTGATCGCCAACGAACACATGGCCGCCGTGTTAAAGGCCAAAGGATACCAATACCGTTTCGTTTTCTGCAAACGCGCCCGGCACGTTGACGGGCGGGCCGTGGGCGAGACTCTTCCGGACGCATTGGTGTGGCTGTGGAAGGGCTATCCGATTCAGAACGCCCAATGAAGGATCCGGTACGTAGCCACGGACATCGCAAGGTTAGAAATAAGGTTTTTGCGTTGTTGGCCGGCCTTGTTCTCCTCGATTTGGCCGCGTGGTTTGGAGTGAATGCCCTCGGCCACTACCAACTGAGGCGTTATGAGAGCAAAATGGAGGCAAAAGGCGAACATTTCAAATTGGCGGATTTTGTTCCAAAAGCGGTGCCGGACAATCGGAATTTTGCGTTCGCTCCCGTTGTGGCCGGCAGTTATCTGGCAGACCTCGACCAAAACGGCCACGAGTTGAACCCAAAGAGACCCGTCGTGAGCCGTCTTAAAATCGGCACACACTTTCCGGAAAATCTGACCGGAGACTGGGCATTGCAGAAAGAGACGGACCTGGCGGGCCTGCAAACCTGGTGCCGGACGATGGCTGAAAGGAAAAAACAATTTCCCCGGGCACCCCGACCGCAAACCGCTGCCACAGACGTTTTATTGGCTTTGAGCAAATACAGCGGGACCATCGAAGACCTCCGCCAGGCGTCCGCCCTCCCGGATTCGCGCTTCCCTCTGAACTATGACGCAGACCCGCCCGGGATGATTCTCTTGCCGCATCTGGCCGGTCTCAAGGAATGTTGCCAGGTGCTTGAACTGCGAGCCGTCGCTGAGCTGGCCAACGACCAAAGCAGCAATGCCCTGGCCGATTTAAAGCTGGCCTTTCGTTTGATTGACTCGGTGCGCACCGAACCGTTCGATGTTTCACAATTGGCGCGGACGGAAATGCTTCACATGACGCTGCAACCCGTCTGGGAAGGCATTCGGGAACATGATTGGTCGGAGGCCCAACTTGTGGAATTGGACACGGAACTTTCCGGCCTCGATTTTCTCGCGGATTGCGAATTTTCAGAGCGCACTGAGCGCGCGATGCTCCTGGCCACGGTTGATTACGTCCGGCGCACGCGGGAACTGGGACTGTTCTCGGACAGCGATGGCAAAACTCCCATACCGTTTGCCGACCTGCCCATCTTACGCTTCGGGCCGGATTTCATTTATTATCAAAACGAATTGCAAATCGCTCAATCATGCCAGGAATGGCTGTTGCCGATTGTGGATACGCGGTCGCACACCGTGTCACCGGAAACCGCCGCGCTCGCGGCAAACGAGATCAGCCAACTGCGCGATCATTACTCGGCGAATAATATTCTCGCGGCTCTTGCGCTCCCGCGAATTGAAGAAAGTATCCAAAGATTCGCCTATGCTCAAAGCTCCGTGGATATGGCTCGAATCGCCTGCGCCCTCGAGCGCTTTTGGCTTGTTCGCGGAGATTACCCCGCGCATTTGGATGCTTTAACGCCAAAATATCTGGCGTCAATCCCCCACGACGTCATCGGCGGCAAATCCCTGATCTATTACCCTTTCACAAACTGGCTATTCGTCCTTTATTCAGTGGGTTGGAACGGGACTAATGACAACGGCAAGGTCTATGTCAAGGTTGGCGCCACTGGAGAAATTCTGCTAACCCAGGGTGATTGGGTTTGGTCGGATGCGGTATCCAATTAATGCGCCGCCATTGACGCAAAATCCTTCTCCGGATGAAGTTCGTTGAGAATCGGATCGTCGATCCCGGCGACGACGGGATTCTCCGGACCTTCGAGATCAAGAATGACGATTTCATTTTTGCCGCGCTTGAGCCATGGGCCGGGCAAATACATGGTTTGTGTCGGCCCAATGTTCCAGTAACGACCCAGGCAGCGGCCATTCACCCAGGCGACCCCCTTGCCCCAGGGCCGCATGTCCAAAAAGGTGTCCCCGGGATCGCTTACTTCCACGGTCGCTCTCCAGAAAGCCGGCTCTGCGCCAACTGAGTCCGCGCCGGCTTTTTTATACTTCAAATGCTTCATCATTTTACGGTCGAGCGGAAGGTTATAGACCTTCCAGCCATTTAAGACCTGGCCGTCCAGCAACACCGGACCGTGAATGCCTTTACGGTCGGTGAGCGTGCCCAGGCCAAAATTCACGCGGCCCATGGCGTCCACGAGAATATCGAGCGTGGCCGGGTTTTGGCGCGCGGGCAATTGCGCCGTAAAATTCGTGGCGCGGCGATCCATCACGTCAATGCGCCGGCCATCGAGAAAAACGAAGCCAAAATCATGGATGCTTCCCACGGTCAAAGACCCGGCGGGGCCGGCCGGGAGGGTCGTGCGATAATCAATGCAGCCGTAAGCCTGGTTGTATTCTTCCATCGTCCGGGGCGTCGTATCGGCGACGGCTCGGGGCAGGTTTGCAAAGATGGGAGCGCATTCGTCAGCCTGGACCGGCGCGATGGTGATGACTGCGTTGGTCGGCGGGACATCCGGCAGGGTTTCCCCGGGGAGCAGGTATTGGGAAAACAAGGCGCGTGTTTTGTAAAATTTCGTCGTGGGCCAGCCGGCTTCGCTAATGGGAGCGTCG
>JASHPN010000309.1 GCA_030038175.1 Verrucomicrobiia bacterium | reverse complement strand
GCCGAACAAGCCCACCGGCAGGCGTGGGAAATGGTGAGGGAACGATACATCCTGCTGCCGCCGGAGTCCTAGCGGACGGCCACCAAACAGGCACGGAGCAACGGAATCAAAATAATTACCGTATCACTGACGATGACCGTTTGGGTGCGGGCGGTCCCAAGCAAAAGTTTCAGCAGAATCTTCGCGCCATTCAGTTGGTCAAGAAGCTGGAAACAGAACAAAGGCCGGCCACCCAGGACGAGAAAGCGGTGATGGTCAAATACGTCGGTTGGGGCGCGATGCCCCAGGTCTTCGATGACCATAATCAGGATTGGGTGGGAGAACGCGAGACGCTTCGCAGTGAAATTCCCGGACAGGAATATGAAGACGCCCGCAAGACGATTCTTAATGCGCATTACACGTCGCCCGTCGTCATCCGCGCCATGTATCAGGCGGCGCAACGCTTTGGATTTCCGGGCGGAAACATTTTGGAACCCGCCTGCGGCATCGGCCATTTCATCGGCCTGATGCCAGAGAAGATGTCGCACCATTCAACCATCACCGGCGTCGAGATTGACCCTTTAACGACTCGCATTGCCAGAGCGTTGTATCCCGATGCCGACATTCGCCCGCAACCATTTGAAAAGTCCAAGCTGGCTGACGATTCCTTCGACCTGGCGATTTCCAACGTTCCGTTTGGCGATTACACCGTCCATGACCCGCGCTGGAATAAATACAAATTCTCCATTCACGATTATTTCTTTGCCGCCGCGCTGGACAAAGTGCGGCCGGGCGGCCTGGTCATGCTCATCACGTCTCACCACACAATGGACAAGCTGGATTCGACCTTGCGCGAATTACTCGGAGAAAAAACCAATTTTATCGGCGCGGTCCGGTTGCCCAACAATGCCTTTAAGAAAAATGCCGGCACGGAGGTCACTACCGACATTGTGATGCTCCGCAAATTGAGTGATGGGGAATCGCCCTCTGGCCCGGCGTGGAAAACATCCGTGGATTTTACGAATGAGCGGAAGGAAAATTTTCTACTCAACGAATATTTTGCCGCTCATCCCGAAATGATGCTCGGCCAGATGCGGCTGGCACGGGGATTGTATCGAAACGACGAGCCGACGTTGGAATCGGATGGACGCGATTTGGGCGAGGCTTTGTCGCAGGCAGTCGAAAAGTTGCCGCAAAACATCTACGAAGCCCAAAATCAGCCTGTCAGACAGAGACTTGATACCAATATTCCCGCGCCGGATTTCGTCAAGCCCAATGCCTTCTGCGTTCACGAAGACGGCCGAGTGTGTATCTGTGAAGAGGGATCGCTGCGTCCGCTGGATGACATGCCGGCGGAAACGCGCTCACGAATTCGGCGATTGATTGAAGTTCGCGACGCGGTGCGCGTTTGTTTGCGTTCGCAGTTGGACGGAAGCGACGAAGGGCAGGTCGTTGAGGCGAGGGAAGGGCTGAATCTGGCCTACGACCGTTTCGTTTCCCGTTTTGGCCCCATCAACGCCCGCGTCAATCAAAATGCCTTTGACGGCGACCCGGATCTGCCGTTGCTGCTGTCGTTGGAGCATTATGACGAGGAAACCGGCGTGGCGGTCAAGGCCGCGATATTTCGGGAACGAACCATCCATCACAAACAGCCCGTCGAATCGGTTGGGACCCCTAAAGAAGCGTTGCTCGTCACCTTGAATGAAAGAGGCCGCGTGGATTTGGAACACATGGCCAGTTTGCTCAACCGGCCCGTTGAAGAAATCCTGCCCGACCTGAAAGGAATGATCTTCCTCAACCCGGCAACCCAACAATGGGAAACCGAAGACCAATATCTCTCCGGCAATGTCCGCGAAAAGTTGGTTGCGGCGGACACGGCCGCCGTCAACGACCACCGTTTCCATGAAAATGTCGAGGCGCTCAAGTCCGTCCAACCGCAGGATTTGCCCGCCACGGAGATTGACGTGCGGTTGGGCGCTTCCTGGCTGCCGTCATCTGACGTGCAGCAGTTCACCCACGAATTGCTCGGCGTCTCCTCCGGCGTTCAAATCGGCCACATCCACGCTCTCGGTTCATGGCATGTCACCGCCGATTGGGAGGCCAAAGGCGCGACGGCCAATACGACGGATTGGGGAACCAACCGCTACACCGGCCTCGAACTCATCGAGGAAACTCTCAACCTCAAAACACCCACCGTTTATGATTACGTGGACAAGAAGCCCGTCGTCAACGCCGAGGCAACCGAGGCGGCGCGCGAAAAGCAGGAGCGAATCAAGGAACGGTTCAAGGAGTGGGTTTGGAGGGACGATGAAAGGCGCGAACGGCTTTGCCGCCTCTACAACGACACGTTTAACCATTCCCGGCTGCGCACGTTCAACGGAGAGCATTTGACGTTGCCCGGCGCAAGTTCGGCCGTTCAGTTGCACTCGCATCAAAAGGCCGGCGTCTGGCGCGTTTTGCAGACGCCCAACACGCTGTTGGGCCATGTCGTCGGCGCGGGCAAGACCTACACGATGGTTGCGGCGGCGATGGAGTTAAAACGGCTCGGCCTGGCTCGGAAACCCCTGTTCACTGTGCCCAATCACATGCTCGGCCAGTTTTCCACCGAACTGCTCACCTTGTATCCCGGTGCGAATATCCTGGTCGCCGGCAAGGAGGATTTCGAATCCAGGAACCGCAAGAAACTATTCAGTCGCATTGCCACCGGCAATTGGGATGCCGTCATCGTCACCCACTCCGGCTTTGAACGTATCCCTTTATCTGAAGAAACCCAACGCCGTTTCTTTACCGAACAACTGGAAGAACTGGAAAAAATCAAACGTGAACACGCAGATTCAGAGAACCGGCGTCTGGTCAAGGAGCTTGAAAAGGCCAAAAAACGGTTGGAGGCCAAACTCGAAGCGTTGGCCGCCGCCCATAAGAAGGACAACACACTCACGTTCGAGGAACTCGGCGTGGACCGGCTATTCGTGGACGAGGCGCATTTCTTCAAAAACCTGTTCTACGTTTCCAAAATGACGCGCATTACCGGGCTGCCGCAGACGGCCAGCGAACGGGCATTTGATATGTTCCTGAAAGTCCGGCATATCCAGTCCGTTAACGGCGGCGGAGGTGTCGTTTTCGCGACGGGCACGCCCATTGCCAACAGCATGGCCGAAATGTTCACCATGCAGCGGTATCTCCAGCCGGATGATTTGAAGAAACATAATCTGCATCACTTTGATTCCTGGGCTGCGACCTTCGGTGAGCCGGTCACGGCAATGGAGCTTGCGCCGGATGGCGCGGGCTACCGGCTTAACACCCGCTTTGCCCGGTTCATCAATGTGCCGGAGCTGATGCAGATTTTTCGGCAGACGGCGGACGTGCAGACCGCCCAGATGCTCAATCTGCCCCGTCCGAAACTGGAGGGCGAAAAACCTGCTATCCGCAATGCGCCAGCCTCGGAGGAACTGAAAGAGTTTGTCGAAGGTCTGGCCAAGCGCGCTGAGGCGCTCAAATCCGGGCGGATTGATCCGCGCGAGGATAATATGCTCAAAATCACGACAGAAGGCCGCAAGGCGGCGCTGGATTTGCGCCTGATGAAGCCTGGTTTGCCGGATGATCCCCAAAGCAAGGTGAATCTCGCCGTCGAAAATATCCATCGGATTTGGGAAACGACAAAGGACAATCGTCTAACGCAATTGGCTTTCTGCGATTTGTCTACGCCACAGGACCGGGGGTTTTCCGTTTATTGCGACATGGCTGACAAGTTGAAACGTCTAGGCATCCCGGAAAATCAAATTGCCTTCATTCAGGATTATGACGCCGACAATGCGAAGCTGGCGCTGTTCCGGTCCGTGCGCGAAGGCAAAGTCCGCGTGCTTTTTGGCAGCACGCAAAAGATGGGTTCGGGAACAAATGTGCAGGAGCGGTTGATTGCGCTTCACCATCTCGATGCTCCGTGGCGTCCAGCGGATGTGGAACAACGCGAGGGACGCATTCTGCGACAGGGCAACAAAAATGCCGCCGTGCAAATCTATCGCTACGTCACCGAAGGCAGCTTTGACGCCTATATGTGGCAGACATTGGAGACGAAAGCGAAATTCATCGCCCAGGTGATGAGCGGTGACATGACGGTCCGGCGGCTCGAAGACATGGACTCCGCCGCGTTGACCTACGCCGAGGTCAAGGCCATCGCTTCCGGCAATCCGCTCGTCATCGAAAAGGCGCAGGTGGATGCCGAATTGATCCGGCTCACCCGGCTGCGCTCGGCCCATGCCGAGGAGCAATACCGCATTCGAGGCACTTTGCGGCACGCGCGCGAGGAGGCGGAAAAGTGGACGGAGCGGCTGGCGAATCTGCGGGAGGATTTGAAACTGCGGCGAGATACGTCAGGCGACAAGTTTCGTATCGAATTGGACAAACAGGTTCTCGATAATCGCGGCGTCGCTGGTGAATTGCTCTTGCGGCGCGCCGAAAAAATCAAATCGCGCTTTGGCGAAGACGTCCGCGTCGGGACGTTTGCCGGGTTCGATTTGTTCATTCGCTCCGGTTTCAACAACACCGCCGAACTCGTTTTGCGCGGCAAAAACAGTTACAGCGTCCGCGTCACCGACACGGCGCTGGGCACGATTCGTTCGCTGGAATCCACGGTCCAGGGATTTGAGGAGCGCGCCGCGCGGCTGGAAGCCGACATCAAGGACGCGCAAAAACGAGCCACCGAACTGGAAGCCAAGGTGGGCGCGCCATTCGAGAAGGAGGAACGGTTTCATC
>JASHPN010000308.1 GCA_030038175.1 Verrucomicrobiia bacterium | reverse complement strand
GGGCGCGCATTTGAAAAGCGGGGACATCGGCCACGCGCATATAGCTTCGGGGGCACCGGCGAGCCACCCGAGTTGCGGGCGATGGCCAAGGCCCTTGGCATCCGGCCCGATGCGGTTGAACCGCCGCAATCGCAAGAAAAAATGGCAAATGCGTTCAAAGATTTCGGGTGCGTCAGTTTTCTTTCGCGCCAGGCGTTCGAAGGCATTGAGATGGCGCGGCGCGGCGGGAACGAAATGGAAATTGCGCGGGCGGTTACAACGGCCACGACGACGCTTGGCATAGAATTACGCGGCGCGTTCGGCAATCCAATTGAAAATTATCTGAACGCCAATCCGGGGCGGCGATTTTTCTGGAATGGCGTCATGCGGATGTTCGGACGGCGCGCGGCAGGCTACGCATTTAAGACTAATTCGCCAGAATACAAGGCCGTGCAAAGGGCTGTTTCTGGGATCGTGGTCGGCCCTTTGGAAGTGCCTGGCGGCGGATTCGGCGCTGCATTGCTCGCCAACATTCCAGTTGCCGATGAGCTTTACGATCTGCTCTTGCACTATGGGCAATACAAGTTTTTAGGGCTTCGCAAGATGGTTGGCGCTTTCACGCAATATGCGGAAGTGACCAACTATCCGAACGCAGTTGTCATTAACCCGCCAAACCTTGGCACAGTTACGATCCCGGATGACACGCAATATTCAGGCGTGGCCGTGACTCCCCAGGCCGCGACAATCGCCTCTATCATCAAGTGCAGCGCGGCTTGGCTCATGGACGAAAAAGTTGATTACTCAAATATCATTGTTTCAAAAATCGTTATGGCTTTGGCGAGCCGGATTGATTATTGCGCATTTCTTTCCAACGCCCAGGGGGACCAAAACAACACCATGCAACCGGGCCTTTTTGTGAATAACAATGTGAAGGTTTTCACGACTGCGCCGGGCAAAAACAACGTCGGGGAGTTGGAACGGTCTGACTTCATCAACACGATTGCCCTGGTGAATGCCGCCGCGTTGCAGCGGATGCAGGAACAGTCGCCGCGATGGTATATCCACCCCTCATTCATTGCGCAGTTGCTAACACTTTGGGACGGCGTAGCGCACAATTACCTCTTGAAAACGCCGGCTGAAACGGGCGGCGAATGGATGCTTTGCGGCTTCCCGGTGACCTGGTGTGGACAGGCCCCGGTGATCGGGACGCCGAATGCCCAGGGTCTTTTCGCGTTTGGAAACCCGGACGCCTATCTTGTTTCATTACAGGAGAATTTCGAGCTTATGCGGTCGGAAGGCGGCGCGGAATTTGCGGACGTTAGCTTTCGTTTCCGCTGCATTGCCAAGGGCAACAATCTGATGCGTGACGCATCGGGTTTCGCGTTGCTTAACCTGGGCGGCGCGGCAGCGTAAAACAGCATCCGATGAAACAATTTTGGAAAATGCGAGTTTGTCCCGCGCGGTATGATTTCGGCGCCGGGAATTTCATGGTGTTTTCCAAGCAAAGCGCGGGGGGAGAGAATGGCTCTCCCCGCGCCCTCTTATTTTTGACGGTTTAAACTTATGCAAAACCAAATTTGCCACAACTCATCGGACGCGGCGGACTATTGGCAAGAGACAACGAAGAAAATGCCGGGCGTTCACGGCCATACCGAAAGCGTTTGGATCGTTAGCCTGGACAGCGAGCGGCGTTTCCTGGAATGCCGGCAGATCGTATCCAAAGTGTTTAATAGCCCGGCGTTGTTTGCGGATGAAGTTGCCGACGCGGATTTTCCGAAAGGCGCGGAAGAAATCATCGTGATTTATAATCGGCCCGGTGCTGAGCCAAGATCAGATGCAAACGACAAGGGGCGAGCACTGGCGATTGCCAAAGCGGTGACTGCAAAAAAGGTTGAGCTTTTGGATTACGTTATTCGCGGCAAAGCGGGCGGCATTTATCCGTCCGGGCTTTGTTGGCTCTATAAATGGTTGAATCGGCAGAAAAAACATTTTCCACAGTGACAAAATTTACATCCGCATTTTTCACGGTCCGCCAGATTGCCAGGGCAGTGCGCCGGGATAAGGAGACGGTCCGCCGCCGCGCCAGGGCGGAACGCTGGCCGGTGAGACGCCGTGGCAACCACTTTGAATATCGCGCGCCGAAGGGCACGAAGCGATGCAACTACGAACTTGATCAATACGCGTCTATGGCGGCGATCCTGGATAAAATAGAAACGTTGTGAGCCCTTGACCGCGCCGCCACGGTTAACGGTTTTGCGAGGGAATTGCGGCGCGATCCAAAGTGCGGCGTAGAAAGGGCGTTGGCCCGCACGGTTTCAAATTTCCGCCATTTAAAAAACTTTTCCGTGCGGACGTTGCGCCGGTGGATTGGCTTGGTTTTGAGCGGCGGCGTGGGCGCGCTGCACGAAAACAAGGTTGGACGGGTTGGCCGGCGCGCCAGGGATTTGAACAGAATTTTGAAATAAAACCGGTTTATGCCTGACGAAACGAAAGATTTGCAGTTCAAAATCACTACCACCGCTGATACGGCAGGAGCAAAAGCGGCAGCGGACGCCATTGACGCGGTTGGAGGCGCTGCAAAAAAGACCAGCGCGAACCAATACGATCTAGGCGAAGACTTGGAAAAAGTAGAGAAGCGAGTTGAGGGCGTCAGCGGGCAATCGCGGGAAATGTATCATATTTTTGACGACATGAACCGTATCGCGCCGGGGCTCGGTGAATCGCTGCGGGGCCTTATCACCGGACCGCTTGGAATGATCGGCGCATTGCTCTTTGGCCTGGGGGAAGCTAAAGCGGCGTGGGACCGATATGACGAAGCTTTGGAAAAAGTCCTGGGCGAGAATTTGACCGAAGGCATTGACAAGGCGCAAGCATTGGCACAGGCGTTTACGGGAATCACGGATGCCGTGGCATCCGCCACCACTGCGTGGGATTCATCGGGCGAGGTTTTGGATCGCGCCCTAAAAAATATTCAGGCGCAATTGGGCTTCACCCGTCAGTTGATCCAGGCTGAAAAGGATTTGGCGCTGCAACGGCTGCAATCGCAAAAGCAATCCGGCCAGATTTCTGAATCCGATTATGAAGCAAAAAAGGCCGCTGTCGAGGGCGAGTCGCGCAAGGCAGGCTACGACGCCGAAAGAAGGGCGCTCCAGGCTGAGTTAACCCAAAAAATAAACGCTGCGGCGAATGCCCAGGCTCAAGCCGACGCGGCAAAAAAGAAAGCGGAATCATTTCGGCTCGCGCCGGATGCCGTGGCCAAAGCGGATGAGGCCGCGCTAGCCGAGCAAGAGAAATCGCGACGTGAACAGGGAGGGAACGAAATCGCACTTGCGGCCAGGATTCGGGATGCGACGGCCTCAGCCAACAGCAGCGCGCTTGGTTTGGGGGCTTTTGGGACGGGCGGATTTTGGGATTTTGCCTGGCAAAACATTCTCAATCACGGCTTGGCTGCGTGGAACTACCAGCGCGCCGGCCAAATGGCGCGGGAACAGGAATCTGCCGGCAGGCAGGATATTGACATCGCCGACGCAACGGCGACAGAGGAGGCAAGACGCGAAGCGCAGTCAAAGGCCCGCAACAAAGCACGTGAAGAGGCAGAGCGGGCAACCGGCGACGCAACCAAAGCCAGTCAGGAGGCGACGTGGGAATCAAATCCAAATAACGCCGGATCGTTGGCTGCGAAAATTCGTCAAAACGACGCGCTGCGGGCGATTGCGCAACAATCGGAGCAAAATATCAATACCCAGGCAGACGAGGTGGGCCAGCACATTGAGCGAATGGGAAATGCGACCGTGCAGGGTTTTGACGCTATCGGGAAAATTGTTCAAACCCACACGGCACAGATCAAATCAATCGCCGAGTCACTCAAAGCCCACAGCAACGCTATAGCCCGCGCAACCAATTACGGTAATGGCCCCACTTAACATGGAGCAACCATCAAAATTCAGCCAGGGCCGGAAACGTTCTGAAAGCGTTTATAGCGCGCCGCTGGCTGGCGAAGGCGGTATTGCGTCTTTTCGCTCAACGTCGTTGCAGTGGCCATCCAGGCGCTTGCAATGGCTGAAATTTCCGTTTAGTGACCAAAATAGCTTCATTTCAGTTTTTCGGGATGCCCTTCCGGCCCTTTGGGAGCAAGGGCTGAGCGTTTCTGCCGCGCTGGCGGAAATGTTCGCCGGCGGGGCATTCCTTTATCTTGCGCCGCCATGACCTTGACCAGCTCCCAACAATCACCAGCGCGCAACGCAACGCCTCAAGAATGGACGGCGGCGCAATTGGCCAGCGCCGGGCGCTTGTCAAAGCGATGGGTCCTGCGAAAGCTGGCCGGCATCGCGGCAACCGGCAGCGTCATTGCCCAGGGAAACGAAACCGCGAGTTACGGTTTTGACGTGTTGCCATCAGCCATCCAAACGGCAATTGCCGGGAACGCCGGCGCGTTGGGGTTAAGCGTTGCCGAATATATTGAAAGTTCCTGCAAGCCCTGGCAACCGGCGCGGCCATTATCGGAGATAGATGAAGCCGGCGTTGAGGACGCAAAGAAACTTCGTGCCGCACTTTTACCGGCGATGCAACGCCAGGCATTAAAACTTTTGAGCGTTGCGGACAAAACGCGCATGGGCCTGGAAGATTATAAGCGGGAAATCGGCCATGAAATCACGGCGCGTCATTGGCAAAGGTTGGTTGAGCGGACAATGCGGCGCGCGGGCCAGTCGGAAGATTTTGAGCGGCTGGAGTTGTATTTATCCGAAAACCCAAAACCGAAAATGGAAGCACAACGACTAACGCCAAACGAAAGCGAATTTGCAGATGTGCGGGAAATCGTCCTGGCCTGTTCTGATCCAAATCAGCCGACAGATGGGGAACGGGCGGCAATTTGGGCGGCGGCGTTTGAAATATTTGACGAAGCAGAAAACGCTAAAAAGCGGAAATATTTGCGGCGGTGCCTGGTGAAGTTTCTTTTCCGTCACAGCCCGGCGCTGGCCGAAAATGAACATACTTTGCATGTCATGTTTAACCGGAAGTTTGCCCAATGGATCAAGGGGGGAAAAGCGGCCACAGCGTTGATGGATGGACGCCGCGAAAAAGTTGGCGTGCCAACGGCTGAACCTTTTGCCAAGGCGGACCTTGATAAAATAGTCTGGCACGCGGCGGCAAATTGCGGGGGACGGGTTGCCCAGGCCGTGCGCGACCTGGCCGGCAGCGGTGCGCGATCCGGATTGTCGCAAGAGACGCTCGAAATTCTTTCCCGGCCGGCCGCCAGCAAAAGTTACGTGAACCGGCGGTTAATGGGCCACGCTTCAAACGAAGTGAAACAAGTAATGCCCTTTTTCCTGGGCAAGCAAGCCGTTGACGATATTACCGCGTCGTTGCAGCGGGACTATTCAAAGCTGGCGTCAATGGCTGTTGTCAATGCGGATGACTTTACGATGCCCGTCTATTTCCACGTCCCGGATGGAAAGGGCTGGTTCACGCTCACGCGCGGGCAATGCCTCATTTTCCTGGACGTGCGGTCCTGGCGAATCATCGGTTACTCCTTGCAGCCTGACCGCAATTACAATTCTCTTGTCATCCGCACACTGATGAATCGTGTTTGCCGCGACTGGGGCATTCCGGGCGCTTGGTATTTTGAACGCGGTATCTGGAAACGGTCATTGCTTGTGAGTGGTCGTGCGCCCGCCGGGTGGAGTGACGGACTATCATCTACCGAGGCGCAGACAGGATGGGAAAAGTTTGGCGTTAGATTCATTCACGCGAAGCGCGCCCGAACAAAGCCCGTCGAACGTGTTGGCGGTATGCTCCAAGATTTAATGCACGGCGTTCGCGGCTATTGCGGACGCGACGAGCGGCGCGATTGTCCCGAACAGACGAAACGGGCGATAGATGACGTTGAGGGCAGGCGCGTCGAACATCCGGGTGAAATATTTTTGAGCTTTCAGGAATGGGATGAACAGCTTGCCAAGCTCATTGAAAACTATAACGGCACAAGCCAGGACGGCGCGGTTTTAAAAGGATTAAGCCCGGACGATGCATTTCAAAAATATTGGCCCGAATCCGATCCGCCGGCAAAGCTTGACGAGCGGGCCTGGCACTTGCTGGCGCATTACGTCAGGCCGGTCCGCGTTACGACGAATGGGATTTGTTTTCGTATTGGACAAAAACAGTTTGTTTATCGCAATGAGCACACCGGGCAGGACCGGGGGAAAGATGTCTTAGCCTGGTTCGATCCGGAAAGTCCGGAATTTATCAGCGTGACTGACTTGGACCGCAAAAACCCTTACCTAGTTGAACGGTCAATGCCGGTGGATTTTTTGGCCGCGAAAGGGGATGAACAGTTTGAACGGGAAACAGCTAAAGTTATGGCGCACGGTAATCATTTTCGAACGCGCTATCGAACACTCAAAGCGACATTTGATCCCACGTTCCGCCGCATGGGACACGTGGATGCGCAAACGGCGGCCACGGCGCAGGAAATGCAGCGGCAACGCGATAAGCATGAAGCAAAAGAGAGCGAAGTGAAAGAGGCGCGCAAGAGTTTTTCACGGCTTGGCATGTCAGCGCCGGGCCACTTGCGACCAGGCCAGGCTGATGCGGCAAAGGAATTGGCTTCGATCCTGGGCAAAAATAAAAACGCCAGCAGTTCATTGAGCACAGATGCCAATGGACAGACTGTTTATAAATTAAAGGCGTCTGGCACTGACAAAACGCGATATGTGGATTATTTGCTTTTGCGGCTCATGGAGTTCAGGCAGATCGGAGGCAATTACTTTGGCCAGAAATTTAACAAGCCGGTTACGTTCGGAATGACACGCAATACGGCTCAATCTCACTTGAAAGGCAGCGTCTATGATGAATCGCGTTTTGATGAAATTTGCGCCTATTTAAAAGAGTCAATTGACAAGACGATCAAAGGGAAAAATAACACAAGCAATGGTTCCCCCAACTATCACGCATTTGAAACCCACGAACAGAAAGCAGGGGCAATATGAGCAGCACCCGCAGAGCAAGTAAAGGCAGTCCATTTCGCCAGGAGCGATTTGCAAGCGCGCCGGAATTTGAGCGCGGATTGATGGCAAACCTTGTGGCCAAACGTTGCGCAATTTTAGACCGAACGGAGGACCGGCAATTGATTTGGTTTTTGCAACTGCTTTCGCATCAAAACGGCGGCATCAAGAACTTGGCCGCTGAACTTTTGAGGAAATATCCGGACAGGATTGCCACTTCGTCCATGCAAAAATTTGGCATCAAATCAAATAAGGTGTATTCCGCAGCACAGGTGCGGGCGGTGCGTGCCGAAATGGGCAGTGGGTCTTTTCCGCTAAAGGGCGAAGTTCAGGAGGCGAACGATCTGGATGCGCTTCATTTGCTTTCCGGCGATTGTGAAAGACAAAAGGCCGTGGAAGCCGCGTTGCGACATGAGGCCCAGAGCTTTCCCTTAAGCTATGCCGCTTCGGTGTTTTTATCCGAATGCAAGGCGGCTGCGGATTCCGGCCTGGAAACGCATTTGATGGCAATTTGTCTTGATCCGGCGTTGCCAGTCAGCGACGGGGCGCCATGGTATTTCCCAACGCTCATTTCAGCGTTGCGGGAATTTCAAGCCGAATGGATTGGGGCGCGACAGCCGCAAGTAGTAACATCCGTTGGCGACACACTCTGTAGCGCGCTGGAATACGCAGGAACGCGGCGTAAGATGGTCGTAGCTGATGGCGCGGCCCGTATCGGCAAATCATTCGCAGCAAAGACCTGGTGCAATCTCAACCCAGGGAGCGCCCGGTATATGGAATGCCCGGCGAGCAATGATGATTTTTCTTTTTTCCGGGAATTGGCATTGAGCCTGGGCGTGAGCGTGAATCTTAAGTCAAAGGCTCAGGAATTGCGAAGCCGGGTTGAGGAGGTGTTGCGCGCCGGCGATCTGACGCTTGTTATTGACGAAGCGCATTATCTTTGGCCGCAAAGCCATTTCCGCAACACAACACCGGGGCGCATCAACTGGATTATGACGGCGCTGGTAAATCATGGCGTTGGGGTTGCACTTGTCACGACACCGCAATTTTTTCGGTCCCTTTCAGCTATAGAGCGCGTCACTTGCTGGACTAGCGACCAATTCAAAGGCCGGATAGGGCGCTATGTCGCATTGCCTGTGGTTCTTTCGCGGGATGAGTTAGAAGAATTGGCGGCCGTTCTTTTGCCTGCCGCTGACTCAAATTCTATTCGAGCCGCCGCGCGTTATGCCGAAAGTTCAGGCAAATATCTGGGCGCATTGGAAGCAATAACAGACGTGGCAAAATATTTCTGCGAATCAGATGGCAGAGAAAAGGTGGAATTTAAAGACGTTGAACAGGCGATCCGGGAGAGCGTTACGCCGTCAGACGAAGCCCTAAAGGCCGCACTGGCCAGTGCAACTGAGGTAAAACGCCGCCGCGTTTCCAAAGTCGTGTCAGCGCCACCGCAACCAGATTTCGAGCGCGGTGCAACGCCATTGCCAACGGATGGCTTTAGAGCGCGAGACACAGCGCCGCCGCGACAGGTTAAACCCGAGATGTTGCCGGGATAATTTACAGGCAAAACCAGTTGCCGCCTGGCGCGGCTGATCTGGTTTGAACGAAATTAGAAAAACCCGCTCAAAAGCGGGCGTTACCGTTTACAGATGCCTTTTCGACATTTTTTCGACCCTTTTTAAATTTTGCGCCGTCGAGATACAGGATGGTTTGGCCAAAAATGGGTTTATTCGCAACGCCCGGCCATGCCAGTAAACCAGCGCGATCGGAATGCCGTTGCCTTGACTATTTTGCGAAGGCCCTGGCGACGGCTTTCCGCAAGGCTCCGCCGCGAAGCCCTTTGCCGATGATTGTTCCGTTTGTATCCACTAGAAAGTCGGAAGGAATGCCTTTGTTATCAATAATTCCGTACTTCTCGGCCAGCCGCTCGCCATCTGCGTCGAAGCACTCGGGCCAAGTCATGTTGTTTTGCCTCGTAAAATCCAGGAGCTTTCGTCTGTCCGTATCCAGACTGACTCCAATAACGTCAAAACCCCGGTCATGATATTTCTGGAAGGTAGCAACGACATTGGGAACTTCAGCGCGACAAGGCACGCACCAAGTCGCCCAAAAATCAACCAGCAGCACTTTGCTCCGGAAGCTGGCAGGAGAAAGCGACGATCCGTTCATATCCGTTGCGACGAAGCTCGGGAACGGCGTTCCGACCGCCAGCATCGAATAGATTTTAGTTTCCTTCCGAATTTCCTGCAGGAAGGTCAGATAGTGTTGCAGACCACCATGAGGACTCTCCGTCATAAACTTCCAGCCGAATAATGTGCGTTTGAAGACGTAACCATACTTAACAACCTCGCCGTAATAATTTGTAACGCCCATTTCGACAAAGGCGGTATTATCCCAATCGGCAAACCCGATCTTGAAAATTGGTTCACTGGAAACAAGGCGCACCGCATTCGTCAGGGCAACGGATTGCCGGTCGGTCATTTCGCCACTGGGAATCCAGGGCTTCCAACAGAGCACCAGCGCCGTCGCCAGCACCGGAATGGTGAGCAGCAAGGCGCCGAACAGCAATTTTGACGCTTTCATGAGATGTCCATGTGATCGTCTTGCACAATCATCGTCAGAGGTCATTAGACAGGTTAAACCCTTTTGCCTCACGGCCAAAAGAGTGAGTAAAAACCGCCCCGGACGATTCGTTCTTCCTCCAGGATCGAACCAACAATGGACTTATTCCAAATTCTTCACATTTGCATTTGAAAATATTTGACATTTAAAAGTGACATCGTTAGGGTTTAGGAAAGAACACAGGGGGAGGGGACGCCAAGGGACATGGTCTTTTTATTTTTGCATGCAAGACGTTTTTGAAAATATACGGGAGCAACTTCACGAGATTCGCAATCTCGTCGGGCCAGTGGACCTGAAGCTTTCCAACCTGGAACATCAATTCGCACAGACCAGGATTTTATTTGAGGAAAGAACGGCTTCATTCGAATCCAAACTGCTGGCAAACGCTTATCGGCTCAACGAACAGGCAACCCAAATCCATGACGTCGTGGAGCAGACTGTCCTGTTGTCCGAAAGAATGAAACGCATTGAGCTGGCGCTCAAGATGTCCCCCGTGCCCGACGAGGGCAAAGTCTTGCCCGTCCACGGGGACAAAGTGAACCCAACCGATTTGCCGCCGACGGGGCCGGCACGATCGGGCTGAGCGGTCCGAGATTTTGGGAATACGCAAGCTTTTTCCCCGACGTACGATTCCTTCCGCCCGCTTTACGGGCGGTGACGGCGCAGCGCGCCGTCCCCACCCCCCCAAAATCAAAAACGATTGACACAAAGGCGGGAAATTCATTTTTGAATCGGGGATAAATGAAACGAACGTTCATTCTCTTGGTCATTTTAGCCATGCAGAGC
>JASHPN010000307.1 GCA_030038175.1 Verrucomicrobiia bacterium | reverse complement strand
GGCTATACTCGCCGCTCTGGCATGGAAAAAGTTTTTGTTACCGGCGCGGCCGGATTTATTGGAAGCAACCTTGTGGACCGGCTTTTGAGCGAAGGCAAAACGGTCGTGGGTTTCGACAATTTTTCCACCGGGCAGCGCGAGTTTCTGGCGGACGCGCTGAAAAATCCGGGGTTCAAATTAATTAAAGGCGATTGCCTCGACCTGCCGGCGCTCACCAAAGCAATGGCGGGCTGCGACTTTGTATTTCACCTGGCGGCGAATGCGGATGTCCGTTTCGGGCTGGATCATCCCGGCAAGGATTTTCAGCAGAATGCCTTAGCCAGTTTCAATGTTCTGGAAGCCGTGCGCACCAACGGCATCAAGCGCATCGCGTTCAGTTCCACGGGTAGCGTCTATGGTGAAGCCGAAGTGATTCCCACGCCCGAAAACGCTCCTTTTCCCATCCAGACATCCCTTTACGCCGCCTCCAAACTCGCCGCCGAGGGTTTCATCCATGCCTATTGCGAAGGTTATGGTCTTGAAGGCTATATTTTTCGGTTTGTTTCGATTTTGGGTGAACGCTACACGCACGGGCACGTCCTGGATTTCTACAAACAGTTGCGGGCAAATTCGAGCAAGTTAAAGGTCCTGGGGGATGGGATGCAGCGCAAATCCTATCTTTACATTGGCGATTGTCTCGACGCCATCTTGCATGTGGTTAATCTCGGCACGGCCACAAAAGCAAAGCATCGGGTGGAAACCTATAATTTGGGCACTGAAGAGTTTTGCCAGGTGAACGATTCGATTGGATGGATCTGCGCCGCACTGGGAGTCAAACCCGCCTTGGAATACACCGGCGGCAAGCGCGGCTGGATTGGCGACAATCCTTTTATCTTTCTCGACACAAAAAAAATCCGGGCGACCGGCTGGAAGGCGAAGCTGACCATTCAAGAGGGGATTGTTCGGACCCTCCGATGGCTGGAAAAAAACCCATGGGCGCTCGAACGAAGATGAAATCTCCTGGAAATCGGAAAGCCGGAATTCCAACGGGCAATGGCAGAAAGACGGCCTCTTTGCCGCAGGCCCGCGCCGGGATTGATTTTCCAAAATTAGTTGTCCTGGGCCTGTGGCATCTCGGTTGCGTCACGGCCGCCTGCTGTGCCAGGCATTTCCGGGTGGTCGGTTTGGATTTTGATGAAGCCGTGATTGCAAAACTCAATTCCGGCAAGGCGCCGCTTTTTGAGCCGGGGCTGTACGATCTGATCGCCGCGGAAATTGCCTCCCAAAAAATCATGTTCACGGTGGACGCCAGGACTGCCTGCGCTCATGCCGGGATTCTCTGGGTATGTTATGACACGCCCGTCAATGAGAACGACGAATCGGACGTGGAATTGGTTTTGGCGAACCTCGGCAAAGCTCTTGTGCATTTGCCTGCCGGGGCCCTGGTATTGATTTCCTCTCAATTGCCCGTCGGGACGTGCGCCCGGCTTGAGAAAGAGTTTCCGCAATTCGAATTCGCCTGTTCGCCGGAAAATTTGAGGCTCGGCAAGGCGATCGAGTCATTTGAAAAGGCGGAACGCGTTATTGTCGGCGTCCGGGGCGACCGAACCAAGGGCCTGCTCGAAAAATTATTTGCGCCTTTCAGCCGGCAGATTCTGTTTATGCGCGTGGAATCGGCGGAAATGGTCAAACATGCGCTGAACAGCTTCCTGGCGCTTTCGATTGCGTTTATCAATGAAATCGCCCGCCTCTGCGAACACGTTGGCGCGGATGCGAAGGAAGTTTCGTTGGGGCTTAAGAGCGAGCCTCGCATCGGGGCCCGGGCTTATTTAGGGCCGGGCGGGCCGTTCGCGGGCGGGACACTGGCGCGCGACGTGGTGTCTCTCACCAGGCTTTCCAATGCTCAACACGAAAACATCTCGGTTATTCCCGCCATTAAACAAAGCAACGATTTGCATCGCAATTGGGCGTTTGGCAGGCTGAAATCGTTGTTGGGCGAGTTGCGCGGGAAAAAGATTGCGGTTCTGGGCCTGACCTATACCACCAATACCGATACCTTGCGCCGAAGCGCGGCGGTCGAATTGTGCCAAAAATTGCTGGCGGCCAATGCGAAGGTCGCCGCCTATGATCCGGCGGTAAAAACTTTGCCTGGCGATTTGAAGGCCATCTCACTTGGCGCGGATGTGGGACACACCCTAAAGGGCGCGGACGCCGCGGTTGTTTGCACGGAATGGCCCCAATTCCGGCAGGCGAATTGGCCAAAAATTGCCGCGCAAATGCGGGGAAAAATTTTTGTGGATGCAAACCGTTTTTTGGAAAATGAATTGAAAAATATTACGGGAACCAGGCATTTTTCCGTCGGGCGCTCCAATGAAACTTAAAAACATCAATGCTCTCATCACCGGCGGCAGCCAGGGCCTTGGCCGCGAGATTGCGGCGCACTTTTTGCGCGAAGGCGCCAACGTCTTTATTTGCGCCCGCAATGAAAAGGAATTATCCGCCACCCGGGATGAACTGGCAAAAAAATATACGTCACAGAAGATTCTGGCCAAAGCCTGCGATGTTTCCGACGAAGCGCAGGTCAAAGAACTGGCGGCGCTGGTATTGCGCGAATGGGGCTCGCTTCAGGTTTTGGTCTTGAATGCGGGAGTTTATGGTCCTATGGGCGCCACGGAATCCGTGGATCTCAGCGAGTGGAAACGCGCCCTCGAAATCAATCTCTTTGGCGTTTTACTGCCCTGCCGCGCGTTCATTCCGCAGTTTAAAAAAGCCGGTCGCGGCAAGATCATTGTGTTGAGCGGCGGCGGCGCAACCAACCCGATGCCCAATTTCAGCTCCTACGCGGCGTCGAAGGCGGCGGCCGTGCGATTGGCGGAAACTCTGGCCGGCGAATTGAAGCCATTTCACGTGGATGTGAATGCCATCGCGCCCGGCGCGTTGAAAACGCGCTTCATAGACCAGGTCCTGGCGGCGGGACCCGAGAAGGCCGGCGCGGAAATGTTCGCGAAAAACAAGAAATGGTTCGAGGCCGGCGCCGTGCCGCTCGAACTGGGCGCAAGTCTGGCGGTTTATCTCGCCAGCGCGGAAAGCGATGGTATCACCGGCAAAATTATCAGCGCCCAGTGGGACCCATGGCGCACGTTGCATGAGTTTAGAAGCGACCTGGAAGGGGGGGACATCTACACGCTGCGGCGGATCGTTCCCAGGGACCGGGGAAAAACGTGGGGGGACAAATGAACTACGCCATTATTGGTTGCGGATTGATTGGGAAAAAAAGGCTGGCCGCCCTGCCTGAAAACTCAAAGCTGGTTGTGGCCTGCGACACCAACCTGGGGCGCGCCCAGGCGCTCGTCGAGCTCGCGAAAAACGGCCGCGCAGTACCTGATTTCAACGAAGCCATTTCCAATCCGCAGGTGGATGCGATTATCGTGGCAACGATTAATTCGACGCTTGCGGAAATTGCCGGCGCGGCCATTCGCGCCGGGAAACCGGTTTTGGTTGAAAAACCGGCCGGCATTTCGTCGGACGAAATTGATCGGTTGATTGCTCTGGAAAGCGAGCATGGGAGCTGCGTGCGCGTGGGTTTCAACCATCGTTATCATCCGGCATTCCTCAAGGCGCGGGAAATTTTTCGTTCCGGCGTCATGGGCGAATTGATGTTCATTCGCGCGCGGTACGGCCACGGCGGGCGGATGGGTTATGACCGGGAATGGCGCGCGGACCCGAAGCTTGCCGGTGGCGGTGAATTGATCGACCAGGGTGTCCATTTGATAGACCTGGCGGGATGGTTTTTAGGCGAATTTGAGAAAGTGGACGGCCATGTGGCGACTTATTTTTGGGACATGCGGGTGGACGACAATGCCTTTTTGGACTTGCGGACGGCCGGCGGCCAAACCGCCTGGCTGCATGTCAGTTGCACCGAGTGGAAAAACCTCTTTTCGTTTGAAATCTATGGCCGCCACACCAAGCTGCATATTGACGGCCTGGGCGGGAGTTATGGGCTTGAAAAATTGTTTCATTATCAAATGAAACCGGAGATGGGTATTCCCGACACAAAAGTGTATGAATTTCCCGGTCCGGACGAATCCTGGCGGACCGAGATGATCGAATTTGAAAAGGATATAAGGTCGAAACGCAAACCCGACGCCGGCTTAAGGGAAATGAAGGCGGCCATGGACGTCGTCCAAAAACTTTATAAAAGGCTTTAACCTATGATCATTGCCCGTTCACCCCTTCGCGTCACCCTCGGCGGCGGCGGGACCGATTTGCCGTCGTATTACGAAAAGTTCGGCGGATTCCTGATTGCGGCGGCGATTGATAAATATGTCTATATCACGCTGCACGACACCTTCGTCTCGGACCTGATCGTCAAGTATTCGGAATTGGAACGGGTGGCGGAGGCGTCAAAATTGAGGCATCCCATTCTGCGCGAGGCCTTCGCATTGACGGGCATGGACGGCCATTATCTGGAATTGACGTCCATGGCCGATATCCCGGCCGGGACGGGGCTCGGATCGTCCGGCAGTTTCACCACCGCGTTGCTCAAGGCCCTGCATGCGCATAAACGGAACCTGGTCCATCCGGCGGAACTGGCCGCGCAGGCGTGCGAGGTGGAACTGGTGCGATTAAAAGAGCCGATCGGCAAACAAGACCAATACATCGCGGCTTACGGAGGCATTACCTGTTTCAAATTCCTCCAGGACGGAAAAGTCGAGGCGTGGCCGTTGAAACTTTCCCGGGAAACGCGGGACAATCTGGAAGACAATCTGCTTTTGTTTTTTACCGGTTACTCGCGCAGCGCCT
>JASHPN010000306.1 GCA_030038175.1 Verrucomicrobiia bacterium | reverse complement strand
ATAGGCGGCGAGGATGCGCTCGGTCTCCACGTCGAGAAAATTGCGCGTGGGCGCATTGCCAAAATCCGCCCACAAACCGCACTCCGGTTGCAGATAGAAGCCCATTTCATCGGCCGCCTCAAACGCCGCTTCCGGCGGGCACCAGGAGTGAAAACGCATTCCATTCAAGCCATAATCCTTGCACGTCTGGAAAATCTTTTTCCAAGGCGCGACATCCATCGGCGGATAACCGGTCAGCGGAAAATCGCCGCCGAAATGAGTCATGCGCAGGTTCACGAGCCGGCCGTTCACGAATATGCTCTTGTCGTTGGCTGTGATTTGGCGAAAACCGAAGGTCACGGGATACGTCATCACTGGATGGCCGCCGGCGGCGGAGAAAAGTTGCAAGGTGAACGATTGGAGATTCGGATGAAATTCGTCCCATAAGTTCGCTTTGGGTATTGGAATTTCCAACTCAGCGGTTCCCCCGGCGGGACCCCATGAAATCGGAATCGCTGCCGGCACGTCAATGGAATCCATTCCATCGAAAACAGCGGCAATACTGCCCGCGCCGGCCTCTCCGGTGACGTTGCCGATTTTAATTTTAACTAACGCGGATTTGTTTGTGACATCCGGAAAGACCTGCACGTCCTCAACCCACACTGGCGGCATGCTGCGCAATTCGATTTTGCCGACGATGCCGTTCCACGTTGCACCGAGCGCGTCGGAGATACTGTGTGAATCCAGCAAGTGGCCGGCCGCCGGCAGTTGCAGGCGATTATCCACGCAGATGGTGAGGTGATGTTTGCCCGGCGTCAGGCTGCCGAGATCGGTCACGTGCGGCGCCGCGAGGCTGTCCTGCGATGGATATTCCCTGTCATCCAGCCAAACGGTGCTTTTCCAATGCACCCGTTCGAGGAACAAAGTCATATGGCGGCCGCGCCAATCGGCGGGAATGTCAAAATCACGCTGATACCACGCCGCGCCGAGATAATGTTTCGGCGGTTGGGAAAGGAACGGCACTTCCACATGTCCCGGTTGCGAGAAATGTTCGCGTAGCGCGGCCGGCTGGAGCTTCCACCATGCATCGCCCAGCGTGAGCACCCACGGAGTGTTCGTGCTGATGTCGTTGCCGTAACCTTGCGCCTGCAGGATGCCGGGCAATTTGATTTTGTTCGGCAGCGCTTTGTCGCACCAATTCTGGTTCGTGCCGAGGTCGCGCGGGTCGAGGGCGAAGCGCCATTCACCGGCCAACGGGAGGACATCGGCGGCACTGATGCGTGCGCCGAGGCAGAGCCCGAGCACGAGGGCGGCGAGGACTTTGGGTTTCATCTTTCCAGCATCGCGGCAAATAATACCCCAGACAAGCATCGAGATGGTCCAGCTACAGATATGAATACGACTCATGGACCGGATGGAACAGATGCTGTCTTCGACAGATCGGGCATATCTGACGCGTTGGGTGGATATGATCTCGTTCTGGTGAATAAATTGTGAACAACTTTCGGTTGCCGTGGGCTCAAAATGTGGGATGGTGGCTGTGCGCGACGAAATTACCTGGGTCCAACTTCCGGTTTTGAGATCTTTGTGCCGGGGCGTCAGGACATACCCGCAAGGGTCGCTCTTCGGAGCTATTAATCCCGATTATCGGGAGCGCCAATCTCATTTAGGACTTCGTCGCGCGTTTTCTTTTTTTCACCGGGCGGAGGCGTTTTTATGAACGGTGGAAAGGACCCAAGGGACACAAGAGACGAAAGATGCGTTGTTCATTTCGTTGTTTTGTTGTTCAAATCCGTGATTCGTCATGGGCGGCTGCCGTCCATGTTGAGGAGAAGGGGCGCCGCGCCGACTGCGTCACTAACGGCAATGTCCCGGGCTTCGGCGTTGGGAATAACGGTGACGGCGCTGCCGAACGTAGAGGCGTTGTTGACGGTCACATTCCAGCCATCTACCGCGATCAATGGTGGCTCGCCATCCAAATCGGCGGAATCGGCTTCAATTGTCAGCTTCTTTGTCTCGCCGGGGAGCAGCGAAATATAGTTATCACTGTAATATACAGGCAAAACGCGCCGGAGGGATTTGGCCTGGCGCAATTGCAGATGGGCCATGAGGGCGACAGAATGGGTCGCGTTATGCACCGAAACATTGAGCAGATATCGGCCGTCTTTTTCGCTGCCTGTGGCCCGGATCTTGAGCGGGACGACGGGTAATTGGTTCAAGGCCTGGAAATTGTCCGGCTGATCGGGCGTTGCGCGCCAATAAAAATTGTCCGAGATGAGGCGGTCCCAGCCGTCCCGCAATTCCAGTTTTACGAAATGCACGGCGGACAGATTGTCGGGGAATTGAATCTCGCCGGCATCGGTGGCCGCGCTCGGCGCCGCAGTTATCTTGTCCGAATGCGCATATTTCAAGGTGCCGTCCAAATCGAATACCATCGTTTTGGCCTTGAGCTTCAACGGCTCAGGCCGGTTGTTGATAACCATGACGTGCCAGTCGTTTTGGTTCATTTGGATATGGACCGGCTCGCAGGCTTTGCGCACGGCGAACAGCGCGGAGTTTGCCTCGAGGTCGTGGCTGTAAAGCTGCCACACGAAGCTCGGCTGGGCGGGATCGCTCATCCAGGTGATGATGGCGGTGACGGGATGGAATAATTTGGCGAACCGGCCTTCGTACATCGCGCGAAAGGATTCGTAGTCGGCCAATTGGGATTTGCGGACAAAATCGGCCAGGGTCGTGATTTGGCCGTAGCGCTGGTCCAAAATGCCGGGATATTTGTTGCCCTGTTGCGCGCCTTTGCAGAAATCGTGCTCAGCCCAATCCTCATTGATGACATTCCAATCGCTCGGCGGCATCATGGCGTGAATGGCTTCGAGGGTTGGGACGGACATCGAGCCGATTTCGGTCTTGAACGCTTCGGCCTCGGGAAACACATAAAACTCCCGCGGCGTGCGCCAGTGATACGGTCCATGCGACATGACCCCTCGTCCGGAGGTGGAACTGGGCTGGTAGAGCCGGTGGGGGTCCAACTCGTCAATCAATCGCTGGATGCCCTGACCGATAACGGGCGGAGGATCGCCTTCGTTGCGCGCGCACCAAAGAGCGAGGCAGGGATGCTGCCGAAACCGCAAAAGTTTGTCGCGCACATTGGAAAAATACAGGCCGGCGTCGAGCGGATTCGGGCCATCGGCGGGATTGGGCTGGAAAAATTCGTCCCAGACCAGGATGCCATATTTATCGCACAACTCGTAAAAGTCTTCGCTGGTGCTTTGGCCGACCCAATTGCGAATAATCGTGTAATTGGCCATTTGATGCATGCGAATCATCGCGTCGAGCCGGTCGCGCGGAATCCGTTTCATGGCTTCGTCCATTCCCCAATCGCCGCCTTTGGCCACGACCGGAACGCCATTGACCGAGAGCGTCAGATTATCCGAGCCGGGAACCGAATAGGTTATTTTGCGAATGCCGAAACTGACGTCGCGCGCGTCCGAGACCGTGCCGCCGGTCGAAAAACTCAAATGCAACTGATAAAGGTTTTGGGGGCCGTAACCGTTTGGCCACCAGAGACGGGGCTTGTTTAGATGCAACGAGGGTGTTGTGACCGGAGAAAAAACGACGGTGCGGGTTTCGCCGGGATTCAGCGAAATATTTTCCTGAAATTGAATATGATCGCCAGTACCGCTGAGCACGCCGGTTTCCGGCTGTTCTGTGGCATTATGGAGAGTTGCCTGCACGGTCAAATCGGCGGAGTCAGTTCGCGGCAATGGCAGGTCCGAAGTAACGTAGGGATCCTGCAATACGACTGGGCCGGTGGCGGAAAGACTGACGCCCTGCCAAATGCCCATGTCCCGATCGCGAATCGTCGGAATCCAGTCCCAGCCGATGCTGCACAGGAAGGTCGGGCCGTCGAACGCGGTGACGCCGCCATTTTTTCCAGTGCCCGAAGCGAGGGTTTTTTGGTGAGATTTCCCTGGATGCGGTTCAGGCAGAATATGCACGGCGAGCGCGGCAGGCTGTCCGGGCGTCACGTCGGCGGTAATATTGAAAATGCCGCGCACAAAGGCGCCGTGAATGTCGCCCGCATGCCGGCCATTAACCCAAACTTCGGCGGCGTAATTGATTCCATCAAAATTGAGCCAGATTTGTTTGCCGTCATACGATGCCGGAACCTGAAACACCGACCGATACCAGTAGGAAGCACGGCAGAGGCTGTCGGGGATGGCCATATTATTGGCGCCGTAGAGGGGTTCGGGATAGATGCCGTCGTTGACCAAACTGGTGAGGACCGTGCCCGGGACGGTTGCGCCAAGCCAGCCGGTCGGCTGATAATCCGGCGTTGAAATGGATTTGCCTGATTCCGAGACTTTGGCGGCGTCCTGCAATTGCCAGCCGGACGTCAACTGGAGGGGCGGTTCGGGGGCAGGCTGAGCGTTTGCCACGCATAACGATGCGGCGGGGAAAAGCAGGAGCGCGAACCTAAGATTTGAAATTTGAAATTTGAAATTTGAGAGCATGCCAGCCAACGGAGTCGTCCATCCATATTCTTTCGTGTGCATACGGATTTATACAGGCTGTATGGGCGGGAGGCACTTGAATTTTTTGGATTTTACGTTGACAGGGGCGTGCGGGAAATTGGATTTTTATGGACGATGAAACACAATCCAAGGTATTTGGTTCTTCTCCTTTGTATTTTTGCATTGTCAACGAGGGCGGCGGTTTATGCGCCGACGAACGAAGTGTCGGACACGGCGGCGACGATTTTGACTCCCAAACCGTTGCCAAAACCACGCATCAATAGTGCAGGGATTTTTGGAGTCCGGCCCGGCACACCGTTTTTGTTCACCGTCGCAGCCACGGGAGAGCGGCCGATGATTTTTTCTGCGCGGCATTTGCCCGCTGGTTTGCATCTCGACGCGCAATCCGGGCGAATTACGGGAATGCTGACCACGCCAGGCGATTACACGGTAACGTTGCATGCGAAGAACCGACAGGGCAGCGCGAAGCAGCGGTTCAATATCGTTTGCGGGCCGAAAATCGGGTTGACCCCGGCCATGGGCTGGAATAGTTGGAACTGTTTTGCACATGCCGTGAGCGAGGACAAAGTGAAAGCGGCGGCGGACGCGATGGTGGCCAGCGGCCTGATCAATCACGGGTGGACATACATCAATATAGACGATTTTTGGGAGGTGAACCGCGATTCCCAGGACCCGACGCTTCAAGGGCCATACCGTGACACGGACGGACGGATTTTACCCAATCCGCGCTTTCTGGACATGAAGGGCCTGGCTGATTATGTCCACGGCCTTGGTTTAAAGATTGGATTATACTCATCGCCAGGCCCGTGGACTTGCGGCGGGTGTGTCGGAAGTTTCGATCATGAGCAACTCGACGCGCAGCAATACGCGGACTGGGGCTTTGATTATTTGAAGTACGATTGGTGTTCCTACATGCCGTCACTGGAAGCGGAACGAGGGATTTCGACAAATTACATGAAGCTCAAAACCTGGGGCGGTTCCCACACCAAAGATCGTGAGCAATTGATGCGGCCATACCAGGTGATGCGATCGGCGCTGGATCAACAGCCCCGGGACATTATTTACAGTCTTTGCCAATATGGAATGGGCAATGTCTGGGAATGGGGCGCGGAAGTGGGCGGCAATTCGTGGCGCACGACGGGCGATATTCGGGACAACTGGAAAAGCATGTCGCGCATCGGCTTTAGCCAAAATGGACATGAAAAATATGCCGGGCCGGGACATTTCAATGATCCGGACATGCTGGTAGTGGGGCAACTGGGATGGGGCGCGTTACGGCCCACGGAGCTAACACCCAACGAACAATACACACATATCAGCCTGTGGTGTTTGCTCACGGCCCCGCTGCTGATCGGCTGCGACATGACACAACTCGATGACTTTACCCTGGGCCTGTTGAGCAATGACGAAGTACTGGCCGTGGACCAGGACCCATTGGCGCAACAGGCAGCGCGCGTATCCAAAGATGGAGACCTGGAAGTTTGGGCCAAAGGAATGGCGGACGGTTCGCACGCAGTGGGACTGTTTAATCGGGGCGAATCACCAGCCACGGTGGAGGCCAAGTTTTCGGATTTGGGCCTAAAGGGCAAACATCGCGTGCGCGATTTATGGCGGCAGAAGGACATCGGGAAATTCCGGGACTCATTCAGCGCCGTAGTTCCGCGGCACGGGGTGGTGCTGGTAAGGATTTGGTGACGAAGATTGGCAAGTAGATTGCGAGACGGACGGCGTTTTTGTTGGAACGGCTCGCCCTCACCCCTGCCCTCTCCCGCCCGCCTTCGCCAGGCTTCGGCGCGGCAGGCTGGGAGAGGGAGAATTGGGAATGTTCATTTTGGCAGGACCCAAATACGTGGAAAAAAGCATCAAACAACATCACCAGGCCACGTTGCTCATCGTCGCCGGCCCGAATCCTCCGAAGGAAATCGAAATCATAAATTTTATAATGTCGGCGGGATACCGAATTCGATCCTCCTCGGTGACATTGGACGAGAATGCGACGCTAAATGAAATGACCTGCGAAGTATGGTGGCGGGCGCGCTTAAACGCTGATTCCTTCGATTTTTTAAAGGGATTGACCCAAAAATTCGGCCTCGCCAAAACTGATTGGCGGGCCAAGACTTAAGTGGATTTCCGCCCAGCCTTTATCGTCTCGACGGCACAGACGTCAACACCAGCCCACAAATGGCGGATGCAATGCCCCCCAGCAACAGCCAAAGGGTTTTATTTGTTGGCGATCCCGTGAAAGTCCTCGAAATTGCCGAGCTTGCCGAGTTGGAGGCATCAATACCGTAAATGATTAACGCGATGCCTACCGCCAATAACGCCAGTCCAATTGCTTTATTCATAATCTTTGTCCTTTGGTTAATGCCCCCGTACCAGCCCAAGGATCAATGAGGCAAGGAACAGGATGAGAAAAATGGTAAACAGAATTCGTGCGATACCCACCGCCGCTCCGGCTATGCCGGTGAAACCCAATACCGCCGCGATCAGGGCAACGATGAGAAATATGACCGTCCAAGTTAACATAAGCGCTCCTTTGTTTTGTTGTATCTTCAATTCAGACTGAGGCATTAGAGCCAAAACCATGCCAGTGCCGTTCTTTTGAAAAACACCCAAAACAGCCTTGCAGAATGCAATTCAGCCTCGGACCGTCGTGCAAATTAAAACAACCGCTTTACACGCATTTGGAACGGCGTTAAAGTCGCATCATGGCTGCTGAATACGACGCCACCGAATTTATTGACACCGATTTTCACGCACACAAAACGCCGGCCGGCGATTCGCTTCGCGCGCCGACGCGCGAAGAAGTGGACCGCAAGGTGGTGGAAGCGCAACAAAAGCTGGTTGAACTCAAGCGGGCGCAGGAGGAACTCGAACGTGAGCGCGCATCGCTGGAGGAATTGCGCCGGCGCCAGGTTGAATTTCAAAATGGCCGGCAGGAAATCATCCAAAATCTGACGCGCGGCGTGGGCCTGCTCGAAGAAGCAGAGTTCAACGCCCGCCGTGAAAGCGAGCAAATGAAAAAAACGCTCGCGGATTTCCGGGACGTATTGGGCAAAGTTGAGACCATCCACGAAGAAGCCTGGACCAGGGAAAATTTCAACGTCGAACTGACGCGCGCGCTCACCGCCATCGAGAATGCGCGAATGGAATGGAACTCGGCGCGGTTGAAGATTCCCGTGCTGGCCGGCGAGAACGCGAAGAAACCCGCCCCCGAAACCCCAGCCCCTTCCACGCACACGCCGTTCACCCGTCTGAGCTTTGGCCAGCTTTGCAGATTCGGTTTGGCGATGACCTGGCCGGTCCTGGCGGTCGGGCTTGCCTTGATCGGCCTGCTGGTCGCATTGCTGTTGCGCCATTAAACGAAGATTATGGCGGCGGAGAAAAACAAAGGGAAAAAGGGCGGGCCGGCGGACCCGATTTCCGATCGCGAGCGCGCCCTGAGCGAACAAATTGCGACGCTCGAAGCCGAAATCAAACGGCTGGATTCGCAACTCCAAAAGGTCCCGGCGCCGAAGCTTCGCTCCACGGCGATCCCCCACGGAAACACCGTGTCCCGCAGGAACGACCCGCCGCCAAAACCACCTGCCGCCGAGCCTGTGTTTGAAGAAATCAAACCGCTGAAACCAACGACCGAAATGGAGCCTTCGGATCGCTTCAACGAATTGGGCGTTCGCAAATACGATTTACCAGGCTTGCTGCAAAAGCTGCGCGACCAATTTCGCCGGCCCACGACGAGCAATCCGCGCCTGGTCAATTATCTGGCGGCCGGCGGTGTCCACGGCCTGCGCCCTTTACGCTACGAAAAGCGCGTGGCGCGGAACCGTTTCATTCTGTTTACCGCGGTTTTGTTTTTATTGCTGCTCGGCATCATTTTATTTTTCACAACCCACCACTGACATTCTATGCCTCGCCCGCTGACTCAACTTCCCATCGCCACCCCGCTCGGAACCTTCGTCGCCTTTTACAGCAAATACGGCCTTGCGGAGTTGAACCTGCCCGTGCGCCCGGAACCGGGGCGCGGCCTTCAGGCCGCTTCAACGTCCGATACCGAAGGGACGCGGAAGCAGCATGAATGCCGCGCCCCCGAAATCCCGACCGACCTTCGCGCCTGGCATCGAGTCACCCAAACCGCCCTTGCAAAAATAATTTCCGGAAAATCGCCCGGCCTATTGCCCCCACTGGACCTGGACGGCACGGAATTTCAAAAGAGCGTCTGGCGCGAAATGCTCAAAATCCCTTTCGGCAAAACCAAAAGCTATGGCGAGATTGCGAAAGCGATTGGCAATCCCAAAGCCGTTCGCGCTGTCGGCGCTGCCTGTGGCGCAAATCATATTCCGGTATTTGTGCCCTGCCACCGCGTCCTGGCCGCCAATAACAAAATCGGCGGCTTTTCCAGCGGCCTCGGCTGGAAATGCAAACTCCTTGAAATCGAAGGCGTTTCGATTGGCGCGGAAGCCCGTTAGGGCCGGCCTATTTCCAGAAAAACGAAATCAGATGGAACAGGCTCCTATTGGAGCGACATATTCGGATATTCAATATACAAAAATAGTGAGACCGGTGTCTATCTACTGGTATGAAACACACAATTCGTTGGATTCTGGTTTCGCTGACCGCCTGTGCTATATGCGCCGCGCTCACATATCGGATTGCTTACCACAGCGGTTATTGCAATGGTTACCGGGAAGGTTCAGTTGCCGGACTCGTTTCTGGCGATTTCACCGAAAGTCTTGGATTTTTGGTATCATTGCAGAAACTGCGAGGGGGCTATGTTCCGGCCGCCATCCGTTGGATGGAATCCATTTGCTTTGGAAGGGCAGATATCTTTCTTAAATACCCGGCTCCCAATTTGGGAAAAGCCGGACAATGGATAAGAACGGAAGGCTTGTTGCAGTGTCCAGGTCCGGACATGGCCAGGTCGCTGGCGAAAGGGTTGGCATTGTATCGGGCTGCTTATCGAACCAATAGCGCCGATTGGGATACTGCGGAAAAGGACCTGGACGCCCAAATGACGAAGATAAAATCAGAAGATTATCAGGCGTGGGCCCGCATTGCAGTGACGAACTAACCGACAAGTTTTCTTGAGACGACTGCCCGAAAGATCACTTAATCCACCGGGTCACAAAAATCGGACGCAGAACAATGAACCCGGCTTTTTTCCGACTCGCCTGTCAATGATGAGCATGTTTACACCACGGCGCCTTTTTTAGCCACCACGTTCATTGCAAAACGGCCCGAAACAAGTCGCAACCGCGATTTTGCATTAAATGCACTCGACAAGTTTTTGGCAGTCAACGTCTTCCCCTTGTCCCCGGACGCCAGCACCCTGCCCTCCTTTAAAATCAAGACCCACGAAAAGACCGGCATGATTTCCTCGACGTGATGAGTCACGAGCACCAACGCCGGCGCGTTTTTTCTTTGCCCCAGCCGTTGGAGGAAAAGCAGAAAATGTTCCCGCGCCGCCGGGTCCAGTCCCGCACAAGGCTCGTCCAAAATTAGCACCCGGGGTCGCGCCATGAGCGCGCGTCCAATCAGGACCCGCTGCCGCTCTCCCTGTGACAACACGCGCCATGGTCGTGCCGCCAAATGGCTGCATTCGATTTGCTTTAGAATCCCGAGCGCACGGCTTTTATCGGCTCGTGACAACCGGCCCCAATAATCAATCATCGCAAATTTCCCGCTCACCACCGACTCAAGGGCCGGTTCATCATCCGCCATCATTTGCCGCACGGACGAACTGACAATTCCGATTTTTTTTCGCAATTCACGCCAATCGGTTCGGCCATATTTTTCCCCCAGCAAAACAATTTCGCCGGCCGTCGGCATAAGATAACCCGTCAGTGCGCTGAGGAGCGAGGTTTTGCCCGAACCGTTGGCGCCCAGAATCGCCCAATGCTGCCCGCGGTCCACACGCCAGTTCACGCCGTTAAGAATCGTCACCCCATCCCGCTGAATCTTAAGATTTGAAATTTCCAGTACCGGTTTCATGCAAATTTTGATTTTACGTGAAAGAGCGGAAAAAAAACACGGAATTCAAACGCGCATGGTGACCGGCGCCATTAACCGTTCAGTGGCTCGTCGGTCTCGTAGTTCAATATTCGATATTCCTGAATAAATTCCCGGAGAGGCATCGCAAATACACCATGATGGACCGCATAGCCATTGGCAAGCCCGGGCGTTCCCTTTGGTTCGAATTCATTGCCCCATGGATTGAATATGCGAATCAATTGTGAATTGGGTTCGTACCCGACGACAGCCCAGCAATGCCTTCGTACCAATCCGGGCGGCAATTTAATGTCTCTTGTTAATGCTCCTGCCGTGATGACACGATGCTCTCGAGTGAGCCGGAGCAATAAATCACGAATTTGCCGGACTGTCGGCCGCGCGTTGTTTCCATTTGCCTGGTCCAGCCGGAGGGTAACGACTTTATGGCCGGTAAATCGCTCAATCGATCGCGGTGTCTTTCCGCCCGAAAGAATATCTCTCGGCACTTCAGCCGTTGGAACTTCCGCTGCTCCGCCATTCGCCGATGGATTGTTGCCAAACCGCGTTTCGGCAAAGGCCTTTTCCAGAATATCCAGCCAGATGCCATGGTCTTCAGCCACTTTTGCTCCTTGAATTAATTCCGCGTCGGTCGCGCCCGCAACCACAGATTTTGTGCCGTCCGGAAAGTCCACTTCGAACGAATTATTCGGCAGGGGTTTGATCATATTTTGAACGTCCTGCGGTCGGCTATTGACCAGCGCGCCAATCACGGCAATCAAATAACAATCACCCGTTTGACCTTGCTGAACCGTTTTCAGATTCGGATCTCCCGGAAGAAAAAGCGCGTGATTGCACGAGTTGATTTCCTCGCTGTTCCAGTAAAACCAGTTTTCCACCGACGGATCTTCCGCAAATCCCAGAAGCTGGTCACGACTTAGTCTTTTAGACGTGTCCACCCTTTTGCTTTTGGAGAAAATGTTTCTGATCACGACCACGGCGGCGGCTTCCTCGCCTTTCACTTGCGGATTTTCAATCAATGCGTTGATTTCGCCGGGACTTAATTCGCCGTCATGATTACTGTCCCACCGCGCAAAATCAGCGGCGACAATTTGGCGAAAACCTGGAATATTTTCCCCAAAACACACCAGCGTCCTGGAAAAAATACAAGTCACGAGAAGCGTAACCGTCATTCTGACAACCCGGGATTTCATTGAACTAAATCTACTTCTGCCGGCTGCATTCAACAATGACATTTTGCCCGGCGCGTCGTCGCCGGAATCGCCCGATGCTGCCCGCGTTCCCCGCTGGATCTTAAAATTTGAATTTTCCAGTACCGGTTTCATGTCAACTCCGCATTTTGCCGCAATCCCCGGCAAAAAGCATGAATTTTCCACCAGTCATCGCCATGCGTTGCTGGAAACTCTATTACACAACAATTAGTAGTACTAACCATATACTGCATATTGTATGGTATAATTGACAGTCTTTAACTGTTGAGCTATATTGTTGCGTGAAGAAACCTAATCAGAATTTCTCTCACGCGGCAGCCAACCTCCCGTTGGATTTGTCCCGTTATTGCCATAACTATCTGATGCTTCGCCATGAAAACGACCAACCAATGCATGATTGGCCTGCTGGGATTGGTCCTAGTGGGCTGCACATCCACTAAGCCAACCCAGGACATTTACCAGTCCATTCACCGGATCCACCCGGGAATGACCAGGCAAACGGTCTATACGGACCTGGGCCAACCGGTTCACAATGCGGGCCGCGACGCCGAATGGGATGTTAAGGACGGCGGAACCGATTCCGTCGTCTTCATCGTCTCCTTCGACGACAAGGATCGGGTGACCGGGGTTCACGGCCATGTCGTGGAGCAGTGAACCGGCCAATTGGCCAAACACCGCGCCACACTGTCAAAGCGCCTTATCGCGGGATTCAAATCCCGCGCTCGCAATTAACGTTTTGCAGTCGTTGATAATCTTTTGCAATCTGCGTTTCCCGACCGACGCAATCCAAGGTTTCGAACAATAGCCTTTTTCGTTCGCCGTCCAGTTTCGCCAGGCGATAGTGCGTCCATTTGCCGTCACGCCGCCCCTTCACCAACCCGGCCTTCTTGAGATAGGCCAGATGGCGCGAAATCTTCGGCTGGTTCGTATTTAACACTTCCTGCAAATAGCAGACGCACACCTCGCGGCTCCGGATCAGGCTCAACAGGCGCAATCGGGTTTCGTCCGAAAGCGCCGCGAAAAACAAGGCAAAGTCACGCATCCAATTAATATATACGTGTTGACATATACGAAAACAAGCCTATCATGCATACGGATTCGCGTATGCGTTCCGGCATGAACGAAGAAACAAAAACCAAAAGGCGACTCGGCCCTTTTGAGCGTTACCTGACCCTCTGGGTTTTTCTCTGCATGGTCGCCGGCGTGCTGCTGGGCAAATGCCTTCCCGCCCTGACCGCGTCATTGAGCCGCATGCAGTTTGGGCAAGGTTCGCAGGTCAATATTCCCATCGGAGTTCTTCTCTGGCTGATGATTTATCCAATGATGCTGAAGGTGGATTTCAGCGCCATTGGCGGGATTGCGCGAAGACCGGCGGGATTGGCGGTCACGTTCATTGTCAATTGGCTCGTCAAGCCGTTCACCATGGCATTTCTTGCCTGGCTTTTCATGCAGCATATTTTCGCGAACTGGGTTGGGCCGGAAACGGCGAAAGGCTACACCGCCGGACTGATCATTCTCGCCGCGGCGCCATGCACCGCCATGGTTTTTGTGTGGAGTTACCTGACGGACGGCGATCCGGCCTATACCCTGGTTCAGGTCGCGATGAACGACCTTATTATGCTCGTGGCGTTCGCGCCGATGGTCATGTTCCTTTGCGGTGTTGCGCACGTAATCGTTCCTGCCCAGGTGCTGATCACGTCGGTGATCGTATTCATCGTCATTCCCTTGGCGGCCGGCTGGCTGACCCGGACGGTTTTGTTGAAATTCCGCGGCAAAGAATGGTTTGAGACGCATTTTCTGCCAAAATTCCATCCCATCATGATCGGAGCACTGCTGCTGACGCTGATTTTAATTTTTGCTTTCCAATCAAAAAACCTCACCGCCCGATGGTTCGCCGTGTTGCTTTTGGCCGTGCCGATCATCGTTCAGGTGTATTTTAACTCCGCCATAACCTATCTACTCATGCGCACTCTGCGCGTGGAACATAATATCGCCGCGCCCGGCTCCCTGATTGGGGCGAGTAATTTCTTCGAGCTGGCCGTGGCCGTGGCCATCACCCTGTTCGGCGCAGATTCCCCGGCGGCGCTGGCGACGGTGGTGGGGGTGCTGGTAGAGGTTCCGGTGATGCTTTCAGTTTGCAAATTATGCAACCAGTCGCGCGGCTGGTACAGCCGTCCATTCCAAACGCCAAAAGCCTATGAAACTGTCTGAATTCAAAAGAATATTATCAAAAAATGCCTCGCAAAACATTCGCTTCACCCTGCCCACCGGGAGCAAAATTCCCCCGCATGCCCATGTCACGGAAGTGGCCCGGATTGATAAGCAGTACATTGATTGCGGCGGAACGCGCCGCACCGATGTCGTCTGCCGCCTGCAAACATGGTTTCAGGATGACACTGACCATCGGCTGACGGCCGGCAAATTGTCGGCCATTCTCGAAAAGTCCGCGTCATTTTTCGAAAAAGAAGACCCTGAGGTTGACATCGAACACGAAGCGCCATTCATTTCCCATTTTCCGATCGAAAAGATTGAAACCGATGGCGGCGCCTTAATGCTCCATCTTGGTATTAAGCACACCGCCTGCCTGGCCGAAGACCGCTGCCTGCCGCCCCACCTCAATAAACCGTATCAGTTCAAACTGGCGCCAAAGACAAAAGAAAAGAAATGCTGCTGCTAAAACGCACGTTATGAAAGCAAAAGTCCTGTTTATCTGTATTCACAACAGCGCGCGCAGCCAGATGGCCGAAGCGTTCCTGAACCAAATCTGCGGCGAACGATTCGAAGCCTCCAGCGCCGGACTCGAGCCCGGAAAGCTGAACCTGACTGTCGTGGAAGCGATGAACGAGATTGGAATTGATATTTCCGGAAACCAGACCAAATCGGTATTCGACATTTTCAAATCGGGCAAACTCTTTCAATACGTGATCACGGTATGTGACGAAGCCAGCGCGGAGAAATGTCCGATTTTCCCAGGCGTGACCCGGCGGTTGCATTGGAGTTTTCCCGACCCGTCGGCCATCCAGGGCACTCACGGGCAAAAACTGGAACGCACCCGCCAAATTCGGGATCTGATCAAGGATCAGGTCCAGAAATGGTGCGATGAAGTGTGCGAGGTTGAAGCTTAATGGCACGGCAGCGGCTGCCGATAGAGAGGCGCAACGTGTTTAGGGAGTGGTGACATTTCGTCCCCGATCCCGCAATTGCTGTGTGATTTCACTCGGTTCTCTCGTTTCCGGATCATAGTGAATCGCCTGCCTTATTTTTCACCAAATAACAAATCAATGTCCCGCGCACCATGATAGACATGAAGCACCTGAACCCCTTCGGCGACTGGGCGGTAGAAAATTAGATAGTGTCAAAGCCGCCAATGCGCCATGAGCGAACGCCCTTCAAACGGGGATTGTTAAATTTTCGCAGTCTGCCCAAACTCGGTCTCTCGGCGAGAGCCTTGAACGTCGCATACGCGGCTTCAATAACTTCGGTGGCGGCATCGGGATTATTTTGAGCGATGAAAGTCCAAATTGCCCAGAGCTCATCCTCGATACATGGGGCAAGGACAAATTTACCCACGGGCCGCCTTTATCCGTCTGCGCAGCCGGCGCATCATCTCGTCAACGTCCGTCGCTTCGCCGTGGTCAATTTGGTCAATGCTTTGCAACAATTGCGCCTCCAGTTCCTTCAGCGACTTTGGAACTGTGGGCATGTGTGCGGGCCGGTCGTCCTTCAAGCGCCGAAGACCGGCGCGAACAACCTCGCTCGCGGTCTGGTACAGACCACTCTGGACCTCATTTTCCACAAACTTCTCCAACTCCGGCGTCAGCGAAACATTCATATATCACATTCCTTCACGTTACCACCGATAACAGGAATGAGTCAAATTTTGTTATTATGGAGAATTCGATCTTCCGCATTTAAAACCAAGTCGGCGGGATTGCTTCACGGCCTCAGTCCAATTCAGGCCGCTATCGTAAGCCGGAACTTTCCCGATGGCGCGGGCGGAAGCATCGCCGCGGATTCTATTTCGACCGGCTTTGAAGGACACAGCAAGTGGTCCAACTTCTCTGCGACCGCCTTTATGTCATTGGCCTGCGGGCCGTCTTCCTCCGGGATATAGCGCAGACGATATTGGTCTTTATCCTGATGGAGTTGGTAATGCACGATCCCGGCGACACCGGCGAAGCATTGGTCCACATCCCAGGTCGTGACGCGCCGGCCGTCCTGAGAGCGGATGGCGTCGCGAGCGCGGCCATGAACCACATACGCCGTTTCGTATGGCAGCTCGTGGCGTTTCACGAGATCCCCAATCCGGTAACGCAGGAGCGGCATATAATCATTGGTGAGAGTGGTCACCACCAAATCGCCGACGCCGCGCGCCTCCGGGTCAACGACTTCAAGGAATGCGTTTTCGTAACATGGCTTCATTCTCCCCTGCCCGTCTTCCATGAGAAGATGTCCGGTTTCCGTCGAGCCGTAGAGATTCAGAACCGGCACATTAAAAACGCGCTGCAAGATCCGGCGATGGACGACGCTCACAAATTCGTAACTGCAAAGCAAAAATTCCAGGGAGGGGAAGCGGATGCCCCGCCGCTCGCAATAGAGCGCAAACCACGCGCCGTGCACCGGGTCCAGGTCTAAAAAGCGCGGAGCCCAGTCGGCCATTTCGTCGGCCATGCGCTCAAGGTCGGCATCCGCCAGCACAAATGGGATGCGCGCCTGATTGACGAACAGCGTGTTTCCAAAGGTGCGATGCGCCCGCGAACGCCACGCGGAAAAACACACGCGGCCATTGCAGGCAGGCGTAGTGAGCGTGGCGCGGCGGGCATTGGGATATTTGTCTAAAACATTTGAAACCTGCGGGTTCAACCGCAACGCGCGCTGTTCCTGGACGTCCCACCACCCCCGTTTGAACAACACTGGCAATTGCTCTTCCGAAGTGCCGGACGTGTGTTCCAATTCCACCGCTTCCCGCTCCAGCAATTGCTCCAGGCTTTGGCCGGGCGGCAAAAAGGGAAAGCTTTGGCGCATTTCGCGCTTGCCGGTAAACGGGAATGTATTTAACGCCGCAAGAATATCACCGCCTGCGGGCCGCTGCGCCAGGAAGGTATGATACAAAGGCACACGCTGCCACTCCGGCAGGAGCTGTTCCAACCGGGAAAGTTGCCTCGCTTCTCGTATCATCTCTGGAGTCGCCAACATAATCCTCAGCCTGTGAATCCTTGTTATCATATCTCAGCAATCGGGCGAAATCAACAGGGCATCGGCATTCGCCTGATTTCTTCAATCGGGCGCATCTCTAACGTGAAAGAATGGAACGCCTTGCAAGCGCCTGAGCAACAATAAGTTTTCGTTCTTGCCATCATTATTGCCAAAGTCTAATCTGGTTTTTAATTCCAGGGCGAAAGGTACCAAGGCTTGCCATTGGAAGTGTCGGAATAAAAACTCAAAACTAAGAACTCCTATGAAAAAAATCATTCAATTCGCGGCCCTGATCCTTATCACGCTTCTCGCCATTGTCCTTACGGGTTGTTGCGCCTGAAACAGAACTCAAAACCATAAACCCCTATGAAAAAAATCATTCAAATCGCGGCCTTGACCATCATCACACTTCTCGCCGCTTCCCTCCCCAGTTGTTGCCATCACACGACGACTGACGACACTGGTTTAAGCACCGCGAGTACTGTCCAATTGTAATAGTGCGTCTGTCGGTCGGGCTGCGAAACGCATTTTGGATTTTTGGTTAGAGCGATGACCAGTGATGGAATTCCTCCGCCGAATGATTCGTCGCGGTAAAGCAATACGAACTGCCCGTTTGGACGGTAGCCTATGAAATTCGGCAGTGTCCTATCTCGGTCGGATCGCGGCTGTGTCCCGCTCCGAGCGGGACCAGCCGCAGCGGCTACGAACGCTGTTCCGCGCCCGGTGGCGTTCTAAATGCGCCAATTCAGGACACTGCCCGAAAATCGCTTGATTCTCGTCGGACAAGGAACATCTTTAAATCGGTGACAAGGAATGTTTTCATTTCAAACGAGAAGCAGGTATGGATGCGGCTGCGGGATCATACGGTCATAACTGCATCTGCGCTCAGGGCGATTGCACGCGATAAAACTGCGCCGCCGAATCATTTGTTACCGTAAAGCAATAGGAGGTGCCGGGAACATTGGTGGTGAAAGGCGCGCCATTGTTCGTCGTCCACGGGCCGGTCACTTTCGCCGCCTGTAGAAGACTAAAAGTCGTGGCGGAAAGGCCACTGATGGTAAAATTCAATTGCACCTGGCGGTTCGTCGCCACCGGCGGGTTCATCAGGATTGTTTGCGGCGATACAGCGGTAACCAGCGTGACCGGTCCGGGCGACAAGGCAAATTGATTGAAGATTACCGGCTGGTCCTGAAGGAGGTACGTTCCCGGTTGAGACGGCGTGAAAATGAAGTTTGTCGTGTCTATCGTCGTAACGAGCTGTTGCTGGGTGTTGGTGATCAGGATGTCCTCGATGTTCCAGCCGAAATAATTGGCGCTTCCCACATAGAAACTGCCGCCGGTGAATGAATAATTGAAGCACAGCAACGTGGGCTGGCCCGCGCAGGACGCCAGCGATAATGTGCAAGGCGTGAAGTTCGTTTCGCCGGAGCCGTTGGAACCCGCCTCAGAGAACAAGTCAGTCCAATTCGCGCCGTTATTGGTGGATACTTCCACCAGGGCGTATTCATCACTGGTCGCATAACCCAGCTGGCTCGAAAAACTAATCGCGGAATTAGCCGACGGGACCAGCGTCTCATTCAATTGCAGCATTTGCGAAGTCGGGTCAATGTGCGCCAGGTGAAAGCACAACGGTTCAGACCCGACCGGCGGATTGGTAATGACATAATAATAAGGGGGCGGCGAAAGAGTGAAATTGGTCAGGCCGTTGTATCCCGAATCCGCGAGGTTTCCCGAAACGATATTGGTGACGGTGGAATTGTTGGTGGCCTGATTAACCAGCGCCAGCGTGTTGGTGATCAGAATATCGGTGAAGAACCAGCCGATCGGATAGCCGCCGTCATAATATTCGCCACCCTGATAATCGAAATTGAACCGGAGCAATACCGTATCGCCGGCATAATTGGACAGCGAAAGCGTCGTGTTCGTTAAGCTCGAATCCGGGGTATCGTCACCGGGCCGCGCGTAAAGGTCCGTCCAATTTGCGCCTCCGTCGGCCGATACCTGGACGCGCGCCACTTCATTCGTTGTCGCATAGCCCAATTCGCCCTCAAAGGAAACAACCGTGTTTGTTGCCGGCAATAGAACTTCGTTTAATTGGAACAATTGCGGATAATAGCTGTTGGTGCCCGCGTGTTCCAGGTTGAAGCAGGTCGCCGATCCGTTCGGGTCCGTGGTGGTGACGGTGTAATCCGGCGGCGGTGTCAGGGTAAAATTGACAATCCCTTCACTGGCATTATCAAACAAATTGCCGGAAGCCAATTGCGCGGTCATAAAATTATAACTGGTGACATTGGGATTGACCGGCGGTGTCGCATCGTAAACCGTGCCGGCGCCGGCAACGGCCTGGGCGGGACCCTTCAGGACGCTTGGGATATAGTCGCTCCCCGCCGCAGCAGGATCAAATACAGTCACGTTGTAGGAATAACTGATAATCGCGCCATTATAATTAATGTTTCCCACCGTCACGCTATACACCGTGTCCGTGCCGTCAAATGGAAAAGACGTGCCGCCGGTTGTCGCGTCCAGTCCCATCGGCACCCAGACAAGCGTGTTCTCTCCGTAACCGACTCGATAGGGTTGAATCACGGTCGAAACCGGAACGCCATTGCTGGTCATCGTCACCGTCGCGTTGGTAAAATCCGCGTTGGTGAGGGCAAAGGACCAGTAGGGAAACACGACCTGATACGGAACATAACCTTCCGGCGGCCAGGCAACGTAAGGCTGGCGCGTGGCAGGACGCACGCTCGAGTTCTGTGGATCAAAAACGAATGTCAGGTTCGCGGCCAGGGTCCCCGAGCCAGGCACATCACCCACCCCCATAACATTTTCTTCCGGATACAAAATCCAACGGCGATGCCCTACTTCGAAGTTCGTCGCCCCATAATCCCAAATGAACAGCGTTTCCGCTTCCGCGCCATCGCCACCCAGGCATTGATCCCCACCCGCGTAAGCGGCCGCGTTCGTATTATAGCAGAGATAGGTGGGCGGCGGGTCGTGGTTTAGCGCGTCGTTGGCCGACATCATCACCGCCATTTGCTGCGAGCCCCAGTCATCCAGTGGATCCAGATAAATGTTGGCCGGCATTCCGGCCATGGCTCGAAACCAATTGATGCGCAGCACGTCGGCATTTTGAAACGCGTCCGAATTATGTCCCGGAAAACAACTGGACGCATCCGCCGTTGAATCCTGCGGCACATTGTCGGAAGCCGGGTAGATGGCATCGTAAAATCCCCGCACCTCTTCGCGTGAATCCGTATTGACGGACAACCCGCCCGTGACCGGCTGCTGAAACAATGGACGAATGCCTCCCGTTGGAGGAGGGTTTAGCACAAAATTTGGCGGAGCCGGAGCGGCCTGGCCTAAATCCGGCGGCACCGGCTGATAAGACCGGATTTCCTGACAAACCCCGGCAAAGGAAGAAAAAATGACCCCGGCAACAGCCACGAAAAAACGACATGTTCTGAAATGAAGTCGGGTGACCATATCAAAATCAAACCATCACGCCTGATTATAATTTAAGGTTGATTTTAGAATAAGATTTGGATTTGTCAATGATATTCAATGACACATCTCGAATTTTGCAAGTCACGGGAGCGCACACGCTTCCCGTGCCTTCGACTGTGCTTCGGAGTCGGAAAAACGCGCGCCGGCACGCGTTGAACCAGCGCGGCGGCGCGTCCAAAACGCTTGACGAGGCGTCAACCGCCGCACGCGGGGGCGTGTGCGCTCCCCATTCTCCGGACACCTTTTTCTTTGTTAACCTCCGGGATTTTGTTAACGTCTTATTTTCAATGAAAAAGAATATCCGCCCTTTTGCAATCGTTTGTGCATTGGCAACGACCGGAATGGTCGTGCTGACCTCCTGTTCCACTAACCGGCCAGGTCAAACCACCCCGCAAGCTGAAACTGCGACTTCGCCACAACAGCGGTTGCGGATCGAAACATCGCTCGACGCCGATTGGAGGTTTCATTTGGGCGACGTGGATTCGCCCGATCAAGTGATTGCCGGCGATTACGATGACAGCCAATGGCAGCATATCAACGTCCCGCATGATTATGTTCTCGGGGGAACTTTCAGCGATTCCAAAAACAAAGACATTCGCAGCCACGGCTACCTGACCTATAAGCCGGCCTGGTATCGCAAACATTTTTCCGTGCCCGCCTCCGACGCCGGGAAAGTGCTGCGGCTCGATTTTGACGGCGTATTTCGCGACAGTAAAGTTTGGCTGAACGGCGAATTTTTGGGAGAACATCCGAGCGGTTACACTCCGTTTTCCTACGATATTTCGCAAATTGCCAAACCGGGCGCCGACAATGTCATCGTCGTACGGGTGGATCCCCGGCAGTTTGAAGGCTGGTGGTATGAAGGCGGAGGCATTTATCGGCATGTCCGCCTGACCGCGCTCTCGCCGTTGCATTTGGCCCAATGGGGTACCTACGTGATTTCAACCGTCCCCGGCGGTGACCAGGGCGCCGACGGCGAGGCGGACCTGAACATCCAGACCACCGTTGAAAACAATGAATCCCAACCCGCCCAATGTGAAATCGTATCCCGCATCCGGGCGCCGGGCGGCAAATTACTCAAGACCGTCAGGTCGGAAACGACTGTCTCTGCCAACAGCCATTACCAGGCGGACCAGCAAACGGTCATTAATAAGCCAAAGCTATGGTCCCTTAAATCGCCCGCGCTTTATCAATTGCAAACGATGATTCTGGAAAACGGCAAACCGGTGGATTCTACGACCACGACTTTTGGAATACGAACCATTCGCTATGACGCCGACCAAGGCTTTTTCCTGAATGGCAAGCGCGTCGAAATCCAGGGCACGGCCAATCACCAGGATTTTCCGGGCGTCGGGATAGCGGTCCCGGACAGTTTGGAACCGTGGCGGGTGGCGCAGTTGAAGGCAATGGGCTGCAACGGCTGGCGCACCGCGCATAATCCGCCCAACGAATCCGTTTTAGACGCCTGTGACCGCTTGGGCATGCTGGTCATGGACGAAAACCGGCATCTGGGAGATCCCCAAACGCCCAAGACCCCGTCTGGAAGCACCTATACCAACTTTTCCGATCTCGATACCATGATCCTGCGCGATCGCAATCATCCGAGCATCATCATGTGGTCCATGTGCAACGAAGAGAAGTTGCAGGGAAAACCCGAAGGCGCGCGCATCTTTTCGGCCATGATGCAATCCGTGCATCAATTGGACACGACGCGCCCCATTACCTGCGCGATGAGCGGCGGCTGGCTCACCAACGGCATGGCGGACGTTGAGGACATCGTGGGAATCAATTACAGCACCAAAGTCTATGACGCGGTCCACAAGCGCTATCCTCACAAAGCGCTCTTTGGCAGCGAGGACACGAACGAAAAGACCACGCGCGGGCAATACGCCAATGACAAGAAAACGGGGATGTGCAGTTGCTATAACTTGAGCGATAGCAATTGGCTGGCGGTAGTGACGCGGCCGTTCATGTGCGGCTCCTATACCTGGACCGGCTTTGATTACCGGGGCGAACCCAATCCGGACGGCTGGCCGGATGTCGCCAACAACACCGGTCTCATGGATTCATGCGGTTTTCCCAAAGATAAATATTATTATTTCGAGTCCTGCTGGTCGCACAAACCGATGGTTCATCTGATGCCTGATTCCTGGAATTGGCCCGGCAAAGAAGGGCAAAATATTCGCGTCATCGCCTTTAGCAACGCCAAACAAGTCGAGCTGTTCCTGAATGGCCGCAGCCTGGGCAAACAAAACATGCCGCACGATGGCCGTTTGGAATGGCAAGTGCCTTATCAACCCGGCCAGCTAATCGCCCGCGCCTCCACGGATGGAAAGACTGTGGCAACGGACGAAATCACCACAACCGGCAATCCGGCCTCAATCCGTCTTTCCGTGAGCCGAACAACCTTGCGGGCCAACGACGAGGACGCGGTGGTAGTGGCCGTTTCGATTTTGGACGAACAGGGACATGTCGTTCCGGATTCGGCAAATCGAGTGTCCTTCCAACTTGCCGGCGATGGAGAAATCCTGGGAACGGGCAACGGCGATCCGGCCGACCACGATTCAGACAAGGCGCCAGAACGCCATGCTTTTCATGGCCACTGCATCGCCGTCATCGAAGCCGGCACACAAACGGGAACAATTGAAGTGACGGCGACATCACCCGGACTCACTTCAGATAGTGTGCGTTTGAAGGTGAAGTAGCGTCGGGCCTCCCCGGCCTGACGTAGAGGGCGTGCTTCCAGCCGCCCGAAATTATCGTTCGAGCGCGGACAGACTCTCTGTGTCACGAACATAAGGCTGCAGTCATATGATTGTTCCGCTGCGCTGGAAGCGCCGACTCTACGGCGGGCAGAGATGCCTGCCGCTACGAACTTGCCTCCGCACCTTCGACGCACAAAAAAAAACGGCGAGGCCGAAGCCTCGCCGTAAAATTTATTTGATTGCCGATTAATTCGCCGCCGCAGCTTCCGCCACCACGTTCACGCGGCTGCCGTTTTTGTCGAACTGGACTTTCCCGCTCGTTAGCGCAAACAACGTCCAATCGCTCCCAATGCCGACGTTTTTGCCCGCGACAAATTTGGTTCCGCGCTGGCGGACGATGATGCTGCCGGCGGTGACAAATTCACCGCCAAATGCCTTCACGCCGAGCCGTTTGCTGACGCTGTCCCGGCCGTTACGAACGCTGCCTTGTCCTTTTTTGTGTGCCATAAAATCTTAATTAAATAGTTCGGAGGCCAATCAGAGCTTGATTTCCTTGATCTTCACCACGGTCAGTTCCTGCCGGTGCCCGATGGATTTGTGGTAGCCCTTGCGGCGCTTCATCTTGAACGTCAGCTTCTTCTCGCCGCGGATATGCCCGACCACGTCGGCAATGACAGTGGCGCCGGCGACAGTCGGACCGCCCACGGTCACTTTGTCCCCGCCCACCATCAACACACGGTCAAACGTATGCGGTTTGCCCGCCTCGACATCAAGGCGCTCGATTTCCAGCGTGTCGCCCGCGGCGACCCGATATTGTTTACTGCCTGTTTCTAAAACTGCGTACATAAGTTTTTCCCGCAAAGGGTTGAACATTAAACCATGTTTTCGCCGGGTGTCAACGATTGATTATCAATATTTTTCAATGAAACGGCGTAGCGGCGCTTCGGTCGAGCGCCGCAATTATTTCCTTGGTTCCTGGATATGGAGGCGTTCTGCCGAAACGCCGCTACGTCGTCCCAAAAACTTCATCATCCATCTTCTTGGCTCTGGACCCGCGCCCGGAGCGCGACTGTGTCTCCCGATTTATCGGGAGACCAGTCGCAGCACGTCCGCCTTTTCCATCTTCAATCCTTTATCATCCATCTTCTTCGGTTGCGGTTTCCTGTGTGGCCATTTTTCGATGAAAAAATCAAAATTTGAGCTATCTTAAGGACACGGAGGTATTTAATGACGGACCCAAAAGGAGAAAATGCATTTCCTACAGCGAATTGCCGCGCGGCCATCGAAAATGTCACACCCGAAATTGACGGCGGCCAATTTGCGGTCAAACGCACGATCGGCGAGCGCATCGTGGTGGAAGCCGATATTTTTGCCGACGGCCACGACGTTCTGGGCGCTGTCCTCAAGTTTCGCGCCGAATCCGAGTCGAATTGGACGGAAATACCCATGGAATTCCTCGTCAATGATCGCTGGCGCGGGGAATTTACGGTCACAACCATCGGAGTCTATTTTTATACGATCGAAGCCTGGGTGGATCATTTTAAGTCATGGCGGCGCGATTTGAAAAAGAGGCTCGACGCGGACCAGGACGTGGCGGCGGATATTTTGGTGGGCGTCGAGCTGATTGAAAATGCCGCCAAAATGGCGAATGCCGCGGAAACAGAAAAGATGAAGGCATGGGCGAACGCATTGCGCGGGGAGAAAGACAGTAAATCGGCGGGCGCGCTCGCGCTCGACTCGGAAATGGCCGAAGTCATGGTCTGCTATCCCGATCGCCGTTTTGCCACCGCCTATGACAAAGAACTCCGCGTGACCGTTGATCCCGCGCTCGCGCGCTCCGGAGCCTGGTATGAGCTTTTCCCGCGTTCCACGGCTGTGGCCGGTGCCCATGGCACGTTCAAGGATTGCGAGGCCCAATTACCCCGAATTGCCCGGATGGGCTTTGATATTCTGTATTTGCCGCCGATTCATCCGATCGGCAAATCCTTCCGAAAGGGAAAGAACAACCATCGTATCTGCCAACCGGGCGAACCCGGCAGTCCCTGGGCCATCGGTTCCAGCGAAGGCGGGCACAAGGCCATTCACCCGGAATTGGGCACGCTGGAGGATTTCCGCCGGCTCGTTGAAAACGCCCGCGGTCACAAAATCGAAATTGCGCTCGACATCGCCTTTCAATGCGCGCCGGATCATCCTTACATTAAGGAACATCCGGAATGGTTTCTCAAGCGGCCGGACGGTTCCATCCAATACGCGGAAAATCCACCAAAAAAATATGAAGACATCGTGCCGTTCAACTTCGAATGCGAGGACTGGCGGGGCTTGTGGAGTGAATTAAAAAGCGTTTTTGAGTTCTGGATAGAGCAAGGCGTCAAAGTGTTTCGCGTGGACAATCCGCACACCAAGCCGTTTGCCTTTTGGGAATGGTGCCTTGGCGAGTTAAAACGCAAAAATCCCGAACTCATCTTTCTGTCCGAGGCCTTCACCCGCCCCAAAATGATGTATCGGCTGGCGAAACTCGGGTTCACGCAAAGCTACAACTATTTCCCCTGGCGCAACAGCAAAGCGGAATTGACCGAGTATTTTACGGAAATAACCCGCCCGCCCCTGTCCGATTTCATGCGGTATAATCTCTGGCCCAATACGCCGGATATCCTGACACAATTTTTGCAAAGCGACGGGCGCGAGGCCTTCATGATCCGCCTGATTCTGGCGGTCACCCTGGGCGCAAACTATGGCATTTACGGGCCTGCCTTTGAGCTATGCGAAAATGCGCCGCGCGAGCCGGACAGCGAAGAATATCTCAATTCCGAAAAATACGAAATTCGCCGCTGGGACCTGGCCGCGCCACAGAATCTCGAAGGCCTCACTACCCGGCTCAACCAGATTCGCCGGGAAAATTCCGCACTTCAATCCAACAACGGCCTAAAATTTCACCCCACGGACAACGAGCAACTCCTGGCCTTCAGCAAGACGTCCGACGACAAATCCAACATCATTTTCGTCGTCGTCAATTTAAACCCGCATTACACCCACAGCGGCTGGCTCGATTTGCCATTGGAAGAGTTTGAACTTGAGCCGAGCCGCACCTTTCAGATGCATGATCTGCTTACGGACACGCGTTTCTTTTGGAGCGGCCGCAGAAATTATGTGGAGCTAAACCCGCATCGCCTTCCCGGCCATATCCTGCGTCTCCGCCGCTACACCCGCACCGAGCACGATTTTGATTATTTTTTGTGATTTCCGGGGAGCGCACACGCCCTCGCGTGCCTCCAACTGCGCCTCGCAGTCGGAACGACGCGCGCCACCGCGCGTCGAAACGGGCGCGGTGGCGCACCCGAGTGGTTGACGAGGCGTCAACCGCCGCACGCGAGGGCGCGTGCTCTCCCCTTTTTCCTTTTTCCTTTTTCCTTTTTAATTCCTCCGATGCGCATTCTGGCCCTGGACCCTGGAACCAAACGGATCGGCGTGGCGTTGAGCGATGAAACCAAAACCATCGCCCAACCGCTCGAATGGATTCCCGCCGAGCCTTTCGCCCAATTCCTGGACCGCCTCAAGCAACTCCTTATTGAAAAGGAAGTAGATCTCGTCCTCATTGGCCTGCCCCGCAACATGGACGGCACCTTTGGCCCGGCTGCCCAAAAAGCTGAAGCTTTTGCCGCCGCCGTCAGAGCCGCCATCACCGTACCGATCTTAATGCGGGATGAGCGCCTCACGAGTCTGCAGGCCAACAAAATCATGATCCAGGGCGGTGTCCGCCGCCAAAAGCGAAAGGACAAAGTGGACAAAATGGCCGCCGCGCTCCTGTTACAAAGCTATTTGGATGCCGGGGTGTGATTGTGAAATTCAAACTCGTCATCGCCTACGACGGAACCCATTACGAAGGCTGGCAGACGCAAAAGACCGGCACCGGCGTGCAACAAATCGTCGAAGGCGCTCTTGCAAAATTATTCCCTTCGTCCCCTGCCCTGCATGGCTCGAGCCGGACGGACACCGGCGTTCATGCGCTCGGCATGGTGGCGCATTTCGAAATTCCGCAGGCCGAATTTAAAATGTCCCTCCGCAAACTTCCGCTCGCATTAAATGCCTGGCTTCCGGAAGATGTTCGTGTCTCATCCGCAAACCGTGCGCGCGAGAAATTCCATGCCCGATTCGACGCAGTCGGAAAGCAGTATCGTTATTTCATCTGGAACCATCCCGCCATGAATCCCGTGCTCCGCCACACGGCCTGGCACGTCCCAGTCAAATTGGACCTGGAGCGGATGAAATCGGCGGCGCGTTTGTTCGTCGGCAAACACGATTTCCAATCGTTTGCCGCCAATCCGGGTTATAAAAAAGAAAGCACCGTTCGGACTGTGACCCGATGCGACGTCCGAAAATCCGGACAGCAAATCACCGTGATCATCGAAGGCGACGGCTTTCTCTATAAAATGTGCCGCGGCATGGCCGGAACAATTGTCCAGGCCGGCCTTGGCAAATTTCCTCCAGACCAAATCAAACACATGCTGGCCCAACGCGACCGCCGCGTCGCCGGCATGACCGCCCCAGCCCACGGACTGGTGCTTTGGAGGGTCCAGTATTGAGCACGGGGAGCATCCGCGCCCTCGCGTGTGCTCGAACGCGCCTCGCGTTCGAGGATTTTTTCACACGAAAATTGTGAAAAGCGAAGAATATTAGCTACCGAATTGTTACCGCCATGAACATCGTCCTGGTCGAACCCGAAATTCCGCCGAATACCGGCAACGTCGCCCGGCTCTGCGCCGCCACGAACACGGTGCTGCATCTCATCGAACCATTCGGATTCAAATTGGACGACACCCAGCTCAAGCGCGCCGGCATGGATTACTGGCAACACGTCAAATGGCATCGCTGGCCGAACTGGAACGCATTCGAAAAACAACCCTCCGGCAGCGCCCGTCTATGGTTCATCGAATCCGGCGGGCCAAAACTTTACAGTGAGGTCAAATTCTCGGCCGGCGATTATCTGGTCTTTGGCCGCGAAACCGCCGGTCTGCCCAAAAGCCTATTGGAGAAAAACCGTGAGCGATGGCTGCGGATCCCCATGTTCAACCCGAAATCCCGTTCCCTGAACCTGTCCAATTGCGCTGCCCTGGTTTTATTCGAGGCCCTGCGACAACAGGGTTTTCACGGTGAAATTTAGTGGCACAGCGCATCCCGCCTGTGTTTTCAGATGACCTGAAAACGAAACAAAAAAATCAGAGCACCCATCCTGAAGCCCACGAAATGGCTTGCAAACCCGGAGTCTGGGAGGATAATCGCGAAAGACGGTTGGCAAAGGCAATTCAGAGCCATGAGCAACCCGTCAAATGGGAAAGCCCGAACGATAACTCAAAATTCCCAAATGAGAAATACGCGCATTCCCGGTCGCATTTCGCGGCGGCCGGCGCTGTTTTTGGCGCTGATCTTTCTCGGCCTGCCCTGGGCGCGCGCCCAAACTTATCAACTCACGGACCTGGGGACGCTGGGCGGCAATTTCAGTCAGGCGCTCTCAATTAACGATAGCGGCCAGGTGGTTGGAAACGCCAACACGAGCGGCGGGGATGAGCACGCTTTTCTTTATAGCGGGGGCGTCATGAAGGATTTGGGCACGCTGGGCGGCACGAATAGCCTTGCCCTGGCCATCAATGACAGCGGTCAAATCGTCGGTTCAGCCAGTCTCGCCAATGGCGACCTCCACGCGTTCCTCTATTCGAATACGATGATAGATTTGGGGACCCTGGGTGGCACGGACAGTGCCGCCAGCGATATTAACAATAGCGGTCAGATCGCAGGCGATGCCGACACAACCAACGAAGTGACACACGCATTCCTCTTTAGCGGCGGAACGATGACGGATCTGAACATTTCCGCTGCCACCAATTTCAGCACAACCGAAGCCATTAACGACAATGGCGAAATCATCGGCCGGGTTCTTTCGAGCGACTTAAGTTATGCATTACTCGATAGCAACAGCGTGGTATCCGTTTTGGCTTACGGCGGCAATATCGTTCCCTATAGTATAAATGACTCCGGCCAAATCGTAGGGTTACTGGAGACGTCACTTCCCCCCGGGAAGGAGGCCTTTTTGTATAGCGACGGCGCATTCGTTTCAACCAACCTCGGAACCCTGGGCGGTGTCAATAGCGATGGCGGGACAAATACCACGGCATTTTATATCAGCAACAACGGTGAGATTCTTGGCGATTCTGCTGCGACGAACGGAGGCTCCCATGCGTTCCTATACACCAATGGAAAGATGGTGGATCTCAACTCATTAATCCCCACGAATTCGGGCCTGGTGTTGAGCTTTGCTCTTGGGATGAATGCCGCTGGACAAATTTGCGGCCAGGGCACCAACTCGCTTGGCCAGACACACGCCTTTCTCCTGACGCCGCTTTATTCCCTGGCCATTGCCCTTTCGGATACCAATGTGATCCTGACCTGGCCTGCCAATTGGTCCGGCTTGATTTTGCAAACCACGACCAACCTGACACCACCGGCAACCTGGACCACCGATCCGACCGAGCCGGTTGTTGCCAACGGTGAGTACATCGTGACCAATAGCCGCTCCGACAAAGAGGAGTTTTTTCGGCTAAGCCAATAATCAACGTGTGCGCATTGAAGCGCATCGGCTCCTGTCTTTTGCCTTCCCCCGGAAGCGCGTGCGCTGCTCGTGGAGCAAACACGGCAACCTGTAAACGTTTGAATTGCTTTTAGTGGGAATACAAAAACTTGTCCAGCAATTTTGTGTGCCTGTAAACAGCCGCTTTTTGCCCGTCGTTTACTGGATCATGGGACGGCAGCATTAACATTCGATTTACAGTGCGGTCCAGGGGCGACGCCACACTAATGGGGCATAATTCATCCGATTCTAAATGACAATCGTTTATAAAATAACGGTAAAATTATAATGGACGACCTGTCCCATAATCGTGTAAAGCTGCCGATCTTGGATTCTCTACGGGCGCGGCTCCGACTTGGCCGCGGTTGATCGAGAACAAGGCAAATTGAACCCGTCATCCTTCATCCTGGCAGCCGGCATCGCGATCGAGATCGCGGTGTTGGTGCGCGTAATGTTGCGCCCGCATCGCGAACCGGCGTCGCGCATCGCCTGGCTGGCGGTAATCCTGGCGCTCCCAATGGCCGGTGTGATTGCTTATATGCTGTTCGGCGAGGTGAATATCGGACGGCGGCGGCTGGAGAAGCTGCGGGAGGTTGAACGTAATATGCCACCCCCGGGGTCGGGAGCGGCGGCTCAACAGGTGAACTTACGCCCGCAGATTCCCGAACGATACGAACCCTTGTTTCGTGTCGGCCATTCCATCAGCGGCTTCGAGCCAGTCGCAGGAAATTCGGCGCGGCTGCTGGCGGATTCCAATGCGGCGGTCTCGGCGATCGTGGCGGACATTGATGCGGCCAAGGAGCATGTGCATGTGCTGTTCTACATCTGGTTGACAGACCAAAATGGAAGCCGCGTCGCCGAGGCACTCCAGCGGGCGGCGGCACGCGGTGTGGAATGCCGGGCGATGGTGGACGGACTTGGATCCCGAGCCCTGTTGAAGTCGGCCATGTGGCGTGCGATGCATTCCGCCGGGGTAAAAACAGGTGTGGCGCTGGCGCTCAGCCATCCGCTCTTGCGGGCGCCATTCCGCCGAATCGATTTGCGCAACCACCGCAAAATCGTGGTCATTGACCATGGCATCACCTACTGCGGCAGCCAGAATTGCGCCGACCCGGAGTTCCGCGTGAAGGCGAAGTTTGCGCCGTGGGTGGACGTGATGATGCGGTTTGAGGGACCGATTGCCCGCCAGAACCAGCGGCTATTCGCGTGCGATTGGATGAGCGCCACCAATGAAAATCTCGACAACCTGCTGCGGGCGCCGTGGCCGACAGTGCCGCCAGGTTTCCCGGCACAAGTCATTGGCACCGGTCCTACCGCCAGATTCTCGGCGATGCCGGAAATGTTTGAATCGCTGATTTACGCGGCGCGGCGGGAATTAATGATTACGACGCCATATTATGTGCCCGATGAATCGTTGCAGAATGCGTTGTGTTCGGCGGCGCAACGGGGCGTGAAAACGACGATCATCTTCCCAGCGCGTAACGACTCATGGATTGTGGCTGGCGCAAGCCGCAGTTATTATGCCGACCTGCTCGCCGCCGGCGTGGAGATTCACGAATACGTTGGAGGCCTGTTACACGCCAAGACGCTTACGCTCGATGGTGAAATTACCCTTATCGGATCGGCAAACATGGACCGGCGCAGTTTTGAACTGAATTATGAAAATAACATACTGCTTTACGATGTAGATCTTACGGGCGTGCTATACGACCGGCAACGAGAGTTCCTGGCGCGGTCGCGTCCGGTCACACGCCTGGTTGTTGAGGCATGGTCCTTGCCGCGAAAGTCTTGGAACAACACCCTCGCCATGCTCGGTCCGATATTGTAAACCTCAGCTTTGAACCGTCAGGTTGACGGTACCGCCGAATTCGCGAGCGGCAAATGGCTCTTTGGATTCGCCGTTCAGCTCTGCCAGACGCGCCAACAGCCATGGCTCCGGCTGCCCGAAGCTGAGCCGCCGAACGGCGACCGGCGACGATTTGAGCAGCGGCTGATTGCTGACCGGGTCCCGCGCGTACCAGGTGTGTTGATTGGCCGATTGGGCTCCATGGCCGTAATGGAACGGCACAAACACTTCCCCAGGCCGAACCGAATCAACCACCATTGCCACTCCTTCCCACCGTCCAAGCGGGGATGTGATCTCAACCATGTCGCCCAGCCCGATCTCCAGCCGTGCAGCATCCTTCGGGTGAATCTCAACGTAAGCATGAGGCGCGCGTTCATTCAACGCCGTGGAGCGACCGGTCTTCGTGCGGGTGTGAAAGTGATAGACCACCCGCCCGGTAATGAGCACGAAAGGGTACGCGTCCGACGGCGGATTGGGCGGCCGACGCCAGTGCGCGGGCTTCAGGAATGCTTTGCCTTTCGGGTCAATCCGCTCATAGTCATTGCGGGTATTCTTGTTACCGGTGAGAAAATCAGTGCCGAAGGTTTCGCATTCGTCAATACCGGTCCAGAATTTAAAGTCCTCGTACAAGCGCTCAGATCCCCTGGGACGCCGCTCGTTGCAGGGCCAGCGGACCGCCCCCATTTGCAGGATCAATTCATAGGTTATCCCGGAGTAGTCGCAGGGCCGCCCTTTTGAAACCCGGCGCCATTCCTCGAACGCGTCCCTGGGTTCCTTGAACGGTATCAGCGGCGCGCCGTCCCGGTCTTCGAATCCCAGCCGGTTGGCAGCCTCCACGAAGATGTCGAAATCACTCCGCGCTTCTCCCGGTGGCTTGACGGCCTGCAGAAGGAGATTGACGCTGCGATCCGCGTTGGTGATGCAGCCCGTCTTCTCTCCCCACATCGCCGCCGGAAGATAAATGTCCGCCAGATCCACCGTCTCCGCATCAATGAAAGGGTCTTGCACGACCAGGAAGAGGCGACGCAGGATCCGCTCACTGCGGTTTTGATCGGGCAGGCTGACGAGCGGGTTGGTTCCGATTACCCACATGAACTCGATCTCGCCGCGCTCGGCCATCTCCATCATGAGGAGAATGTCTTTTGGAATTTCGTGATGGAATTTGTCGAAATCAAGATTCCACTGTTTGCACAGGTCGCGCATTTGCACTTCGCTATGCGGGTTGCGGTAACCCGGGTAGGAACCGCCCGCGCCCGTTTCACGGTTTGCCATCGCTGAGGGCTGGCCCGCCATCAACAAGGGACCCGCGCCGGGCTTGCCGATCGCCCCGGCGAGCAAATGCACGGTGTTCACCAGCGAAGATGAGGCGGTGGCCTCGACACTCTGATAAAACCCTTGCAGCACAGTCGAAACCATGCGCGGTGTGGCGCCGATCCATTCGGCTGCCGTTTCGAGATCGTGCCGGGGAACGCCGCAGATTTCTGCAACCCGGTCAGGCGAATACTCGCGGGTTGCTTCCTCAAGATGCTCGAATCCAACCGTGTATTTCGCCACAAAGTCGCGGTCCACCCAGCCACGTGCGATCAACAAGTGAATGATGCCGTTCATCAACGCTACATTGGTGCCGGCGCGCAGTTGAAGATGCAGGTCGGCTCCCTGGCGAACCGTCGGGGTCTTGCGGGGGTCGGCAACAATAATTCGTCCGCCGCGCGCCCGTTTCGATGCCAGCATCCGCTCCCAAAGAACCGTTTGCGCCTCGGCAACATTGTGACCGTAAAGGCACAGCAAGTCGGCCTGGTCCACGTCCACATAGGAGGCAACGGGGCCGTCCACGCCGAAATTGGCCATAAGGCCGGTGGCGGAGGTGGCGGTACACAAACGAGTGTTGCCGTCAATATTGGAGGATTGCAGGCCGCCGCGCCAAAGCTTTCCCAGGGTGTACAACTCCTCAACCGTGAGTTGTCCGGAGTTGTAGCAGGCCAGGTTCTGGTGACCCAATTGCCATGCGGCTTTGAATTTTTCGGTAAAGAAATCCATGGCTTCGGCCCAGCTCACCGATTGCAGCGGGGATCCTTTCGTGCGGCGAATCATCGGCGTCGTGCCGCGGCGCTTGGAGTGGTTGGCAACCCAGCTATGCTCGCCTTTCGGGCCAAGATGGCCGAAATTGACGGGATGATTCGCGGCGCCGCGGACGCCCACGATCCGTCCATTCTTGACTGCGATGTCCAGGCCGCAGCCATTGGAGCACAGAATGCAGGCTGAATGCACCCAGGCATCGGGATCGCCTTGAATGCCAAGATTCATGTCAATTCTTGGATGCATGTGATACCTCTCGCTATCGTGAGATCGGAGCTTCCCCAGTGCATGGCGCGAAATCCCTCCGTACGCACGCTGAAAATTCTATCATCAACATAATCACTGGGGCCGGAAACCCACCCGCGCCGGAGTGTCGCATAAATGTGAATTGTTTCCAATGACATTCCAGTTATAAAATTCCCGTAAAATTATAATAGGCTGCGCGCTGGATAACGGTATAAAATCCGTTTTACCGGCAAAATTACCTGATTGCTCTTCATGAACACGATTGAGGTTTTTTGGAAAAGCACGGATCATTTGGCGCGCATCGCCGTCATCGTCGGTTTGGCTTTCCTCGCGCATCTTATTGTCAAATTTGTCACCAATTTCAGCGAAGCCTTAATCACTCGAGGCCGCGAAAAAAAGGACCGCTTTGGATTCGTAACCCGGCAGCCAAAATTCATCACGTTAACCAGGCTGATTGCCAGCACGGTGACTTTTGTGATTTATGCGGTGGCCGTTTATATCATCATCACTCTCGAATTTCCCAATGACAATGGCACGCTGCAAACTTACATTGGCAGCGCGGCGGTCATCGGATTGGCCTTGAGCTTCGGCGTGCAAGGCCTCATTCAAGACGTCGTGACGGGAATCACGCTTATCTTTTCGGACGCGATGGACGTGGGAGACAGCGTGGATTTGATGAATGGAGTCATCGGGCGCGTCCAGCGAATCGGCCTGCGCTTTACGAAAGTCATTAATTTTTATAATCAGGAGATTTTTGTGCCCAACCGGAATCTTGCCAACGTCAGCCGCTTTCCCCACGGCGGTATCCTGGCCTGCGCAGATGTCCAAATCCCAGCGAAATCCGACCAAAATGCGGTTGTCGAGACCATCCAAAATGTTGCCAAAGGTATCCAGGCGCAGTTCGACGCCATCATTTTGACAGACCCGGTTTTTGGCAAAGTTCATGCCACGCCTGGCAACTGGAAATATTTGCGCATTCAATTCAAAATTTGGCCCGGCCAAAACAGCATTATTGAAACGACCTTTGCCTCCCAAATGGTCGCCGCCATGCAGGCATTTGACTCCAACTACGCGAATTGGCAAATCGTGGTGACCTACCGTACCATGGAATCCGCTCCTGGCTGAGCGCCAAAACTCAAAAGCGGCTCAATTTTACGATGAAATAACTTGCAAAGACGAGCGTCGGAAGGATAATCGCGAAAACGGCCTGCGACGGCCAATTTGATGCCATCAACAACAAATTAAATCGGAAATCCTGGATAAAGCATTGAAAGGAGTATTATGAGCGGCCCATTCGGGCAATTTGGCATGTGGTTCTGTGCTATCGAGATCACCGCCGGCGATCGTGCCAACTTTTAATAAAGCCGTAATTATCGGCAAGATGCCATTATGATATGAACCTTCCCAGCGAACAAAATTCAATACCTGTGCCTCAACCCGTACTGGCGCCGCTCACCAGTGCCGCGATATTCCTGGTTGTCAGCATCAAGCCGGACCGCGAGAGCTATGCCACCGTCCGCTCGCTCTGCGCTGATCTCCCCGGAATCTTCCGCGCCGTGGATTTCCGTCGCGTCGAAGGAGGACTCTCGTGTGTGGCGGCATTCGGATCGGATGTATGGGATAGACTTTTCGGAAAACCCCGCCCGGCGGAACTTCATCCCTTCCGCGAGATTCGGTCGGGGGAGCGCCATGCCGTTTCTACTCCCGCCGATTTACTGTTTCATATCCGGGCCCGGAGAATGGATTTGTGTTTTGAGATGGTGACCCAAATCATGGAGCGGATTAAAGGAGCGGTTCAGGCGGTTGATGAAACACACGGGTTCCGTTATTTCGAGGATCGTGACCTGCTGGGGTTTGTTGATGGAACAGAAAATCCGCGCGCCGGGGCCGCGCTCGATGCCGCGCTCGTCGCTGGAGAAGACCCCCGGTTTGCGGGGGGAAGTTATGTCATTATTCAGAAATATCTCCATGATATGAGCCGGTGGAACGCGCTCCCAATCGAGGCGCAAGAGCAGATCATCGGGCGCAAAAAACTATCTGATATTGAATTGAGCGATGCGGTGAAACCAACCTCAGCCCACAATGCCCTCACGACCATTGTCGAAAATGGAAAAGAGGTCAAAATTCTGAGGGACAATATGCCTTTCGGCAAACCCGGCCAGGGAGAATTTGGGACCTACTTCATTGGATACAGCCGTTCCCCGCGCACAACCGAACAGATGCTTGAGAACATGTTTATTGGACGGCCGCCGGGCAATTATGACCGGCTTTTGGATTTTAGCCGGGCAGTCACCGGAAGCCTGTTTTTCGCTCCCTCAGCGACTTTTCTCGAAAATCTTGGGGACGCAGAACCGCCCACGACTGCGGACAATCCGCCGCCGGAATTGAATCAAACGTCAAGCTGAGATCCCTTCTCTGAACACATGATAGCGTGCGTTTATTTTCAGGTGTTAAGATGTCCGAGCCACCCTTTTTTACCAAACGAAAGAGAGCATGCGTGCGCCGTGCCGCGCCATAGCAGTGAGAGGCATAACAGTGTATGATTCGGGGCGCGACCTTCAAGTCGCTTCACGTCCGAAGCCGCGAGCAACCCGCTACTGCGGCGATGCCGCCATTCCGGGCGTGAAGCGGGATAAATCCCGCGCTCCGATGACGTCCTGAGGATTTTCCGCGGTTTGGGCGAATTTGAAAACGAGGCGGCGCACAAACCTCTGATGGAGGGCACGCACAGCCTTGGCCGAACGTTCCCTGTTTGTGCGATATTCGCGCGGACAAAGCTGTCCGCGCCCCTTTGTTTGCCGATCCAAATCATCCCCTGTGAATCATGTTCGTCCTGTCAAAACAAATCGGGGCGGCGGTCGGTGCAGCCAACTATTCAAATCAACTTGCAAAGTCGCTTTTCGAAATCGGCCACAAAAAAACGGCTGTTCTTTTGCATCACTTTATGACCTTCGGCAAGAAGTTTGCGTTTTAATCCAGGGATGCCGCCGGGATATTTCGGATTTAATTCGCCCCTGGTCTTCAAGGTGCGCCAGTAGGGTGTGATCTTCCTTTCGCCTTCGGCTCTCGCCTCATCGGCGGCGTTCGCGGCGATCCACGCAAAAATTCCGGTGGTAATGGGACACGCAATGGTTGCGCCGTGCCGACGGGCGAGAAATTTTCTCAGCTCGTCAATGGTGGTGAGCCTGCCCTTCGGCACGCGGCGCATGAGCTG
>JASHPN010000305.1 GCA_030038175.1 Verrucomicrobiia bacterium | reverse complement strand
AAAAATTCTGGGAATTGGCGGCGTAGCTGATGAGCAGTTCATTCGTCGGGCTGAAATCCGGATGCGCTTTTCCGGCATAGCAAAATACCTGCGGCGAGATTTTCATATCAGGACAGCGGTAAAGGACCGTGGGCGCGCTCCATGGCCCTTGCGGGGCATCGGCGGTTCGCATGACGATGGTCCCCCAAATGCCCTCCGCATAAACGAAAACGAATTTTTTTAAAAACGGCTGCCACGAAACCGATCCTTCCGGTGGCGCGCCGGAAAAAACCGGCGTAATTTTCTGAAAATCTTTGGCCCAACTTCCATTGTCAAAAAACTCCCACGCTGAAAAATCGTTCAGCTCATTTTCCGGCGCGCGCGCCAGAAGCAGGCCTTTGGGCGCGCTCGAGATTCTGCGGTTGCTGTAGCCATAAATATAAACAAATCCACCGTTCTGGAGGACTGCGCTGCCAAAGCTGGCGGTATCGCCGCTCGCCAGCGTCAAAAATGGCACCTTTTTTGTCGAGATCTTCCACAAGCCAGGGGGACTGTCAGGATTTTGTACATCCGCCAGCCAGGTTTGGACGTACCGAAAGCCCCAGACGGATTGGTCTGTCCATCGCATTTGAATCATAAAGAACGCGAGGCCGCGGTCATTGCGCGCGCCGTCCATGAGCCAGAAATCGGTTCCGTGTGCCGGCGATTTCATGAAAGATTGCGGATGGCCTTGTGTGTCCGTGGGATAAAAAAACTGCGGCGCATCGCCGGCCTGTTGGATGGCAATGGAACTATGAATCATCGTGGCATTAGTGCGTTTGCCACCACTGACCCGGCCGACAAAAGTGTCGCCAAAGAGCCAGACCGATTTATTCGCGGCGATCGGAATTGAAAACGCCACATCAGCACCCAGCCAGCCGTTGGTTTGTTGGAAAAGACGATTCCATTCCGGGGCGGTGGAAACCCGGAAGGAGAAATCGCCGGCCACGGCCGATAACGCGGTCAAGATGATTGTGATGGCAAAGGCGGTGGCGATTCCGAACATTCATTCAGTCTGGAAGGAAAATGGAAAAAGGAAAAAGGAAAAAATAATCAGGCAATCCCCGAATCGGCATTCGGAAGGCGGACGATGATTACGCGCTACAGATCGCGGACACTATATGATATATGAGGTCTGAAAAGCCGCTACATCCGCTACATGGCTGAACATCAACATTTTAGCCCGCTACATTTGGCGCTACAAAGACGCTACAGACCCGCTACACAGTTCGGATTGATATTGCGTTTAGTTGCCTGGAGTGGGCCGTTCGTTTACTGAATTCGTTTACCGCTTTTTCCATTGTTTTCCCAATAAAAGAACCATTTTACCATTGGTTTCCTCGTTCATACTGCGACAAACCGGGGCCTGACTTTCAAGTCGCTTCGCGCCCTACGTCCAGAGCCAACCGATACTACGGCCGTTCTGCATTCCGGCGACGAAGCGGGATAAATCCCGCGCTCCGATTCCATTCGTTTGCCTTAGATTTGTGTCAATCCGTGAAATTCGTGTCCTCCGGGCCGGCGGGAACGCGCTTTTGTTTGATGCGTGAATTGTTTAATCTTGGGGCCGTTGAAAATTCTTGTAGCCATCACGGGGGCCAGCGGGGCGATTTATGCGCAACGGTTGCTGGATAATTTGAATCCGCGCGACCATGAAATCCATGTCGTGCAGAGCAACTACGCGCAACAGGTCATCGCTGAAGAACTACCCGGCGGCCTCAAACCTCCTGCTGGCGCGAAGCTTCACAATTTGAAGAGCATGAACGCGCCCTTTGCCAGCGGCTCGAACCCGCCGGAGGCCATGGTGGTGATTCCCTGCACGATGGGTACCCTGGGACGCATCGCGCACGGGTACAGCGAAGACGTCCTGCTGCGCGCGGCGGACGTGGTGCTTAAGGAAAGGAAAAAATTGATCCTGGTTCCGCGCGAAACGCCGCTGAGCCTGGTCCACGTTAAAAATATGGAGCTACTGCTCCTGGCGGGCGCGGCAATTTTGCCCGCCAATCCAAGCTTTTATTCCGGGGCAAAAACCGCGGTGGAACTGGCCGATACCGTGGTGAGCCGGGTGCTCGACCACCTCGGAATCCCGAATGCGCTTGCGCCGCGCTGGGCGGAGGAAAAGGAATGAAGGGGACGATGGATCGATGTTTTCTGTGATTCAAAAATGGGGTTCGTTTGTCCGCTTTTCGCACACGGTATTTGCGTTGCCGTTTGCGCTGGCGGCGATGATGGTGGCGGCCCGCGACAATCGGGGCTGGCCGGGTTTGAAGACCTTTCTGCTCATTCTCGCGGCCATGGTGTGCGCGCGCACATGCGCGATGGCTTTCAACCGCATTGCCGATCGCAAGTTCGACGCGCTTAATCCCCGCACGAAAAACCGCCATTTGCCCGCCGGCCAAATTTCCCTTGGGAACGCGATTTTGCTGTGGGTCATGTCCGGCGCCGGGCTGGTCGCTGTGAGTTATTTTCTTAATCCAGTGTGCTTTTGTCTCTCGCCGGTTGCGCTGGTCATCATTTGTTTTTATTCGCTGACGAAACGGTTTACCGATTACACGCACGTTTTTTTGGGGATTTCGCTGGCTCTGGCGCCTATCGGCGCGTGGCTGGCGGTCAAAGGAGAAAATCTCTCGTCGTCGGAGATTCTGCAAATGGCGATTCTTGCCGTGGCCGTTGTGCTCTGGCTGACGGGTTTTGACATCATCTACGCATTGCAGGATTACGAGTTCGACAAATCGTATGGGTTGCGTTCGTTGGTGGTCGCGTGGGGGCAAAAGAATGCCCTGGCAGCGGCATTTCTGGCACACATGGTCATGTGCGGCCTGCTGTTGCTGTTTGGGTTACTTTGTCGGTTTCGGATTGCCTACCTCGTTGGCTGGTTTTTTATCGTCGGGTGCCTGCTATTGGAACATTGGATTGCGCGCCGCCGCAGCGTCAATTGGATCAACCTGGCTTTTTTTCGCCTGAACGCCCTGGTCAGCACAGTTTTCCTCGTAGTTGTTGCGGCAGAAGTCGTTTTTGAAGGGGGATTTAGATTGCAATAACATTAGCCGGAACGAATCAATCGGCTCGATCTTGTTTGTTTGATCTTTTTGCGTAAAGACCTTGTCGTTCGCGGCTTATCCTGACTATTGGCATGGGCGTTGGGTTTGGGGATTAGGTAATAATCATTGGTTTTGGGTCTATTCTCTGTTCGGACGATTCTCCCTCACCCCCACCCTCTCACGCCCGCCTTCGCACCGCTTCGGCGTGGCAGGCTGGGAGAGGGAGAATAGTTCGCCGGTTGTAGAAATTCTTTGCGCGGTTGGCACAAATCCAGCTATAGGCTTTGACGTGAAAAGCCTGTCGCGAATGCTGTTTAATTCAGAGGCAAGTTCGGTGGCTGGTCAGCCATCAGCGGCAGGTTTTCGTCAAAAGCTTTTCGGGTTGGTGCTGCGCGAGATTTCAAGCGGCACAGTGGCTATTCGCGCATGCAATATGCAAGGGGGCATTCTCGATGCGTGCGTCATCGAACAATTCATCGGCAGGAAAGAACGCTGCCATGTCAAGGCCATGGTCGAACGAAGTTTGGAACGCCATCATTCCGCCGCCGCCAAAAAACAAATCGTTTTCCTGGCCGGGATTCCGAACGATTTATGGGTCAAGGCCGATCGCGGCGCCTTTCAGCGTGTGCTCGATGATATCATTGCCAATGCGGTCAAACACTCTCCACCTGGCGCAACGGTCCAGGTCCATGCTTTGCCCCAAAAAGAGGACGTTTTAATCAATGTTCGCGACCAGGGCATTGGCATCAATGAAGCGGGGCGGCAGAAGCTTTTCGATAGATTCGCCGCGCGGATGGCATTTCCAACCGGCTCCAGCATTTCGTCGAGCATCGGAATGGCCATCGTCAAAAGACTCGCCGAGGCATTGTCCGGTTCCTTGCGCTGGCGCGGTGATTCGGATTCCGGTTCGACCTTTACGTTACGCCTGCCGGCGGCTGTATCCAAATCCAGCGACGCGCCGGAGTTTTCGGACATCAAAATGCTCACGCATCGCCTCGTTGATTTCCAGGCCCGGAACTAGTGTGGTCTCCCATAAATAATTCGCCCCGAATGGCTGATTATTTATGGGAGACCAGACCGGATTTAAATCCTTTGCTCCTTCGCGTCTTTGCGTTAAATGTAATATGTGAATTTTTTCATCGAGCGAAGCGGGTTGCGGGACATTTACGACAAGGTAGTTGCGGGCGAACGGATCTCCGAGGCTGACGCCATGCGGCTGTTTGAATCCAAAGACCTGAACGCGGTCGGCGCGATTGCGGATTTCGCCTGCCAGCGCAAAGTGGGCAACCGGGCCAGTTACATCGTCAACCGTTACATCAACTATTCAAATTATTGCATCCTTTCCTGCCAGTTCTGTTCGTTCGCCCGTAAAAAGCGGGACGCCGACGGTTTTCAATTCACGATTGACGAGATCGTGGAAAAGGCGCGCGAAGCCTTGAAGATTGGCGTCACGGAATTGCACATTGTCGGCGGGCTGCATCCCTCGCTGCCGTTCAGCTATTACACCGATATGTTGCGGGCCCTTAAAAGACTGGATTCACGCCTGCAATTGAAGTGCTTTACCGCAATTGAAATTCTGCACCTGGCATGGTTAGGAAAGAAATCGGTGGAACAGACGCTGATGGAATTGAAGGAAGCCGGCCTGGAATCGCTGACCGGCGGCGGCGCGGAAATCTTTCGGAAAGAAGTCCGCAGCGCGATTGCCCGGGGCAAGGAATCGGCCGAGGAATATCTGGACGTACACCGCACCTGGCATCGGCTTGGCGGACGCAGTACCTGCACAATGCTCTACGGCCATGTTGAAAGTTTGGCCGATCGGGTGGACCACTTGCGGCAATTGCGGGCGTTGCAGGACGAGACGCGCGGCTTCGTCGGCTTTGTGCCCCTCGCCTACCAGCCCAGGGACAACGACATTCCTGTGGACCACGCGCCTACGGGCTATGATTCCCTTCGCACCATCGCGATCAGCCGCATCTACCTGGACAACTTTGACCATATCACGGCCTATTGGGTGGGGCTGGGGCTGAAACTCGCGCAAGTGGCGTTAAGCTATGGCGCCGACGATTTGCATGGCACCATCGTGGAGGAATATATTTTTCACATGGCCGGTGCCGAATCCCCCCAACTCCAAACCGAAGCGGACATGCTCAAAGCCATCCGCGAAGCCGGGCGAACCCCGGTTCAACGCAACACCTTTTACGAGCCGATAAAGATACTCGAAAACTCCGCGATTCCCGAAATCAAAGACTTTCCGGCGCATTCGAAGGTGCTGGAACAAAATCTCGCCACGGCGTAAGGACATTG
>JASHPN010000304.1 GCA_030038175.1 Verrucomicrobiia bacterium | reverse complement strand
GAAAGGAAACGAAGATGTCAATGAGCCACTCTATGAAATGATCGAAAAGGCGACGGGTGTGCGGCCCCATCATGCGCGGGATGAGTTTCTGGCCGTCAATGCGGAGGCCCAAATGAGCAAACTATTGGACGTGAGCCGGGGCACGCCGCTCCTGCTGCGCCGGCACACGGTTTTTGACGCGGGAAGCCGCCCGTTTGAATATGCAGAAGTCCGTTATGTCAGCTCGCGTTTTGCCCTGACGCTGGACATGAGGCGAGGCGATTAACGTGAAGCCGGGCACAGGCAGGACCTCCAACTACGATAAATTCCCGACGCTGAGCGTGCCGCAGGGCGGCAATGCTTGCGTCAAAGGCTACGAAAATTGCGCCGCCCGTTTGCGGCAGGCCATCGCGCAACGGCAGGCCTCCAAAACCGTCCTGGTCATCGAGTGCTATCCCGGCGTGGATGAGAAACGTGTCCTGCGGGAATTTCAGCGGCTTCTCTCGCCCGCCGTCGCGTTGCAGGCCTCGGACGCACTGTTGCCGCCGGAAAAAATTGACGCGCTGGTTGCGCCGTTTTTGGGAGGTGATGATCCGGTATTTGGTTTTCTGAGCGATTTGAGCCTTCCGCAGTTTTTTGACCCGGAGCGGCTGGAGCATTTGCGCGCACGGGCCGCCGCGCCGGCCAACGGATTGGTTCTGATCGTCGGATGCGGCGCTCGGTTGGTCGCCCAGGACGGCATTCTGGTTTATGCCGACCTTTCCCGCTGGGAGGCGCAGAATCGTTTTCGCCGAAATGAAACCAGCAATCTGGGGGTGGACAATCGCATGTCGCCGACGGGTCTCCAATACAAACGCGCGTTTTTCGTGGACTGGCGCGTGGCGGACCGGTGGAAACGCCCGTTGATTTCCAAATGGGACTTTGTCCTAGACACTCATGACCCGGACGGACCCAAATTGGCCGACGGCGAGGCCGTTCGCCGCGCCCTGCGTCATGCCGTGACACGCCCCTTTCGTGTCGTGCCGTTTTTCGATCCGGCGCCGTGGGGCGGGCAATGGATGAAGGAAATGTGCGATCTTCCGCGAGGCGTTCCGAATTACGGCTGGTGCTTTGATTGCGTGCCGGAGGAAAACAGTTTGCTCCTGGATTTCGCCGGGACCCGGCTGGAAATTCCTTCCATTAACCTGGTTTTCGACCAGCCCGAAGCATTGCTCGGCGCAGGGGTCCGCTCCAAGTTTGGCGATGAATTTCCGATTCGCTTCGATTTTCTCGATACGATGGGAGGCGGCAATTTGTCATTCCAGGTGCATCCGTTTACCGAATACATTCGCCGCCACTTCGGCATGAGCTATACCCAGGACGAAAGCTATTACATGCTTGACGCCGGCACCGATGCCACGGTCTATCTTGGATTGCGTGAAGGCATTGACGCCCGCGCGATGCTGCGCGATCTCAAAGCGGCGCAAAACGGCGGCGGCCCATTCCCCGCCGAAACCTATGTCAACCGATTTCCAGCCCGGAAACACGACCATTTTTTGATTCCCGCCGGGACGGTGCACTGTTCCGGGGCCAATTCCATGGTCCTGGAGATCAGCGCCACCCCTTATATTTTCACATTTAAAATGTGGGATTGGTCGCGGCTGGGTTTGGATGGAAAGCCGCGCCCGATTTATTTGCAGCATGGTTTCGAAAATATTGATTGGGACCGGACGGAGGGCTGGGTAAAACAAAACCTGGTCAATCGTATCGAGCCGCTGGGCAGCGGCGATGGCTGGCGCGAAGAGAAGACCGGCCTGCATTCGCTCGAATTTATCGAAACGCGCCGGCATTGGTTCACTAAACCCGTGCCGCACGATACCCATGGCACGGTCAATGTCCTGAACCTGGTCCAGGGCGAAGAGGCCATCGTTGAAAGTCCCGACGACGCCTTCGAACCTTTTCCCATCCACTATGCCGAAACGTTCATCGTCCCGGCCAAGGTCGGGCGTTATTCCGTCCGACCGCTGAATTCAAAAGAACCGTCGGCGACGATGAAGGCGTTTGTCCGGCGTGATTAGATTTCGGATAATTCCGGCTTTAAAAAACTTAAATATCTGCCACCTTTTGGCCATGCCAATTCCGGTCATTGCGGTCGCCCAAATGCGAGAATGGGAAAAAGCCACGTGGGCTTCCGGCCAAACCGAAGTCGAAGTAATTCGCCGCGTGGGAAAACGCATCGCCCGGCACGCACGCAAATTGACGCGCTCCAGCGATGCCATCCTGATCCTCGCCGGCAAAGGCAATAACGGCAACGATGCCATTGCCGCGCAGGAACACCTCGGCGACCGGCCCTTCGAAGTGTTTCAGGTCACCTCGCCGGAAACGGACTTTCCGAAGCTGGTTGAATTGCTGCAACAGAAATTCGCCCTCATCGTTGACGGCCTTTTCGGAATCGGCCTGAACCGGCCCCTGGACGCCCATTGGCAACGGCTCATTGTCACCATCAATGCATCGAAGATTCCGGTGCTCGCCGTGGATGCCCCATCAGGCTTGAATTGTGACACTGGCTTGCCGGAAGGCGCGGCCATTAAAGCGGCGGTCACGGCGACGGTTGGCGCGCCGAAACGGGGGATGCTCGCCCAATCGGCCTGGCCCTTTGTGGGACGGCTCGAAGTCCTGGACGATGTCGGCCTGGTCCCCTGCCCGATTCAATCCGAATTGAAATGGACGTCGCCGGATGACTTTGAAAATTTTCCTCCGCCGCGGGCCGAGGCCGGGCATAAAGGGTTGCACGGGCACGTGACGATTGTGGCGGGCAGTTTTGGTTTTCACGGGGCATCGGTCCTGGCGGCCCGTGCCGCGCAGCGAGCCCAACCCGGCCTGGTTACGCTCTATACGGACGAAGACGTGTACCCGGCAGTCGCAGCGCAATTGCAAGCCGTGATGGCCGGCGTTTTCAAGCCAGGCATGAAATTTCCCGAGTCGGCTACGTCAATATTGATCGGCCCGGGCCTGCACGCGCCCGGCGTGTCCGAAGCCATGAGAAAAACCGCCCAGGAAATTTGGCGCGATTCGCCGCTGCCGGTAGTGGTTGACGCGAGCGCGCTCGATTGGCTCGAACCCGGCATGGGGCCAAAAAACGCAGTGCGAGTTATTACGCCGCACCCGGGCGAGGCGGCGCGAATGCTTGGTTCCACTTCCAAAGAAGTCCAGTCCGATCGCCAGGCCGCCCTGCGCGCCCTTTCAAAGAAATTTGGAAATTGCCGGGTTATTTTGAAAGGCCATCAAACCCTTACCGGATGCGGCGAGGGCGAGATTTTCGTCAATCCCTCCGGCAATCCGTTTTTAGGACAGGGCGGCAGCGGCGATGTCCTGAGCGGTTATATCGCCGGACTGCTGGCGCAGCCTCCCTTGCTGAACGACACAGACAAGCTGCTCCGCTTTGCGGTGTGGCAACACGGCGCGATCGCGGATCTGTTGCAGGAAAAGGGAAAAGTCTGGGTGGTGGAGGATTTGGTGGCAGAGTTGGGAAATGCCTGATGAAATTTGCTTTCGCAGCATTCGCGTCTATGTTAATAAAAATTTGTGCGCAAAATCGTTTGGACAATCATGGTTTTATGGGTTTGCGGCCTTCTGGCCGCAGCCAGGGCCGACACTTATCAATTAACCGACGGCACGTCCGTAAGCGGCGATATTATCTCGTATAATGACGACGGCATCATCTTCCACACCCCGGACGATAAATATAGCGACAGGATTCCGTGGACAAAATTTTCGCAGGATGCGCTGAAAACACTGGCGGAGAACCCAAAAATTCAGGATTACGTCGAGCCATTCATTGAAGCACCGCCTCCCGCTCCCGTTCAATCCCAGGTTCAGATCCGTAGCGTTTCCCGTCTGGCGCTGCCCCCAAAACAGTCCGTTATCGGCGCTCTTTTTTCCTCGGCTTTGGGAATCATTGTCATTCTCGTGGTCTATGCGGGAAACATCTACGCGGGTGTTGAGATCGCCATTTTCCGCGCGCGCCCAATCGGTTTGGTGGCCGGCGTGGCAGCGGTATTGCCCATTTTAGGCCCCATCATATTTATGTCCATGCCCACTGTCGTTCAGGCTGGCGCCGCCGAGCAGGACATGCAGATGGCCACCGGCGCGCCACCCGGCGCCGCCGCCCCTGCTGCCCCGGTCAGCGCCACAGCCGCCCCGGAGGCGCCAACACAATCCGCAGGGACGCCAGAGGCAGAGCACGCGCCTGCCGAATCATCACTCCATCTGGCGGCGGCAACCGCCCAGCCGGCGGCTTCGCTTCCGGAAACACAAATTTTTCAGCGCGGGCAATTTACCTTTAATCGCCGTTTCATGGAGACGAAGTTCTCCGGATTTTTCGGCATTGCCAGGCATGGCTCGGCTAAAGACATGGTGTTGCTGGTCAAAACGCCGCGCGCGCAGCATGTGGTCCACCGCATCACCCGCATCGCCGCGAACGACATACATTTTGAGGTAGCTGCCGGGGCCGGATTTCAGGAAGTCATGGTGCCATTCGGAGAAATTCAGGAAATCAAACTAAAACACAAGGACGCGCCGTGACATAGGCGCGTTGACGGAGCGTTGAATGACTGGCTGATGCCTTCTGTTCTCAGTGGAAGGCATTTGGCCCGAAACAAACAATATTCAAATGAAATATCGAACGATTTTAATGTTCGGAGCGCCTGGTTCAGGCAAAGGGACTCACGGAAAAATTTTGGGGTCAATCCCCGGTTTTTTTCACTGCGCGTGCGGCGACGTCTTCCGCAATCTCCGGGCGGACAGTGACCTGGGTAAAGTCTTTATCGCCTATTCAAGCCGTGGCAAACTTGTTCCCGACGCGCCGACGGTCGAACTTTGGCGCAACACCATCACCGCCACCACCCAAACCGGCCGGTTTCATCCAAAGGCCGACACCCTCGTCCTAGACGGCATTCCCCGGAATGTTGCCCAGGCCAAAATGCTCGAGAACACCCTCGATGTGGTGGCTGTTTTTTATCTATCATCGTCAAAGACAGAAAATTTGATCGCGCGATTGCAGCGACGCGCGCTCAAGGACAATCGGCTGGACGACGCAAACCTGCATATAATCCGCCAGCGCCTCAAAGTCTATGAACGGGAAACCCGGCCGGTGTTGAAGTTCTACGGAGAAAAGCTTGTTCATGCGATCAACACGGACGGCTCCCCGGCGGCGACCTTTGCCATGATTCTCGAGCAAGTCGTGCAACTGGAAAAATAGCCGCACAGCCGTCCCGGCTGTGCCACCATGGTGCTCAATGAATGAATTAAAGCTCATTTTCATGGGCACAGCCGAATTGTCCTGCCCTTGCCTGGAAAGACTCGCGGCGGACCCGGCATTTCATCTGCTGGCCGCCGTCACACAGCCGGACAAGCCCCGAGGCAGGGATCTCAAGCTCCTGCCGCCGCCAGTCAAGGTCCTGGCGCAAAGAATGAGCTTGCCTGTCCTGCAACCGCCCAAAGCACGCGATGAACATTTCATTTCACAGCTTTCGGCGACCAGGCCGGATTTGATCGTCGTTGTCGCCTACGGACACATTTTGCCCCAGGCGATTTTGGACCTGCCCCGTTTCGGATGCCTGAATGTACACACGTCATTGCTTCCGAAATACCGGGGCGCCGCGCCCATTCAATGGGCCATCGCCAACGGCGATACTGAAACCGGCGTGACGATCATGAAAATGGATGCCGGCATGGATACCGGTCCCATTCTCACCCAAAAAACCACGCCCATTTTACCACAAGATGACGCGCCGGCGCTCCACCAGCGCCTGGGCGAACTCGGCGCCGGCCTCCTGATGGAAACTATTCACAAATACGTCGCCGGGCAAATTTCCCCCACGCCGCAGTCCACGGATTTCACTTACGCGCCGAAAATAAAAAAGGAAGATGGCCACATTGATTGGAACCGCCCGGCCCATGTGATCTTGAACCGGCTGCGCGCTTTTACCCCATGGCCGGGAGCGTTTACGTCTTTGAAGGCCGAACTCAAGCCCACTTCGTTAAAAATCTGGCGCGCCGAGGTGGTCGAAGAATCCGGCCAGGCGGGAACCATTCTTTCCGCGAACAAAAATGGAATCGTCGTGGCCTGCGGAGCCAATGCCTTGCGCATCCTGGAACTGCAACGCGAAGGCGGCCGGCGCATGGGCGCGGGAGATTATCTTACAGGCCATTCATTTGTGGCGGGGCAGGTTCTTTAGAACTTTATGCCGGCACGGGTACAGCCTGGCTTTTCATTCCGGTGTGGCGGATGTCCTGGGCTTCGCACAAATAGACGACGTCTTCGGCGACGTTGGTGGCGTGGTCGGCGATGCGTTCGAGGCTCTTGGATACCACCATCAAATGAAGGCAACGGGCGATGGTATCGGGGTGTTCCACCATGTGCTGCGCGAGCGCGTTGTGGATTTCACGATTAATGGCATCCACCTGTTTGTCGCGGGGAATCACCATGCGGGCGGCGGCGGAATCACGATTGACAAACGCGTCCAGTGCCGCTTTGAGCATGTCAAGCGCCATCCCAGCCATGCGCGGCAAATCCAAAACAATTTTGACGGGCGGTTCCTGGGCCAGATCCCGCGCGCGCTTGGCAATTTTGGTGGCTTCGTCTCCGATGCGTTCCAAATCCTGCGAAATCTTCATGGCGATGGTGACGAGGCGCAAATTGCTCGCCAGGGGCGCGCGGGTCAGGAGCTGGATGACCAGATCGTCAATTTCAACTTCAAACTGGTCAATCGCCCGGTCGTTGTCTTTGACGCGCAAGGCGAGCTCGGTGTCGCGCTGTTGCAGAGCCTGAAGGGCTTCGTTGACCGACGTCTCGGCGTGGCTGGCCATCGTCAGCAATTTGTGCTTCAACAATTCCAAACTTGGTTCACTGTTACTTTCCATATTTTTCCATCAATCTATTCTTCGGCCTGTTGAATTACCTTGCCACTATTTTTATTCGATTGCAAACGGTTGGCCCGTTTTTTTTCCGCCGCCTGGCAGTTCCGGCAGGGGCGGCGCGCTGCGCCGTCTGCGCCGCGTTCAGCGGCGCAACCGATCCGAGAACCCCGCTCGGGACGCACGATTCCTTCCGCCCGCTTTACGGGCAGGGACATCGCAGCGCGATGTCCGTACCAAATTTAGCCGAAGCGGCCGGTCACATAATCTTCCGTGCGCTTTTGCGACGGGCTGGTAAAAATTTTTGAGGTCGCTCCGAATTCCACCAAATCACCGAGATAGAAGAACGCGGTAAAGTCGGACGCCCGGGCGGCCTGCTGCATGTTGTGAGTCACGATGACAATCGTGTAGTTCTTCTTCAATTCCAAAATCAAATCCTCGATTTTCGAGGTCGCCAGCGGGTCCAGCGCCGAGGCCGGCTCATCCATGAGGAGCACTTCCGGTTCCACCGCGAGCGCGCGGGCGATGCACAGGCGTTGTTGCTGGCCGCCTGAGAGGCTGATGGCCGGAGCGTGCAGCCGGTCTTTGACCTCGTCCCAGAGCGCGGCCATGCGCAACGATTGCTCGGTGCGTTCGGCGAGAAGTTTTTTGTCCCGCCGGCCATTCAGGCGCAATCCCACGGTAACGTTTTCGGCAATCGTCATGGTCGGGAACGGATTGGATTTCTGAAAAACCATTCCCACGCGGCGGCGGACGACAACCGGTTCAACCGTGCTGGCGTAAATATCATCGCCGAAGAGCCGGATTTCCCCCGTCATCCGCGCCTCCGGGTTTAATTCATGCATTCGGTTCAGGGCGCGCAGGAAGGTGGACTTGCCGCAGCCGCTGGGGCCGATGATGGCCGTGACGGCGCGCGGCGCGATATCGAGGGTCACTTTCTTGAGCACTTCATGCGCGCCAAAAAAGACCGAGAGATTGCGGACCGTCAAAGCTGCGCTGGTCGGTTTTTGTTCCATTCTTTCATCCAGGCTGAGAGCGCCAGAGGAGGTCATACTTTGCCCTTCCATCTTTCGCCCATTAAAAATCGGACGCTGATATTAATGAACAAGACGAGCAAAAGCAAAACCAGAGCGCCGGCCCAGGCCTGGCGGTGCCAATCGTCATAGGGGGAGACGGCGTAATTGAAAATCTGAAGAGGCAGCGCGGAAATAGGTTCGGTGAGGCTGCGCACCCAATTTGGATTGCCAAAGGCGGTAAACAGCAGCGGGGCCGTCTCACCGGCGACGCGCGCCAGGGCGAGCAGGATACCGGTCACAATTCCCTTTAGCGCGGTGCGTACGATGATCTGCAAAATAGTCCGCCATTTGGAAATGCCGAGGGCCAGCGCGGCTTCCCGATATCCGGCGGGCACCAGATGCAGCACTTCCTCCGTCGTCCGCATCACCAGCGGAACCATCATCAGGCCCAGAACGATGCCTCCGGCCACCGCCGAAAAACCGTGCATCGGCACCACCACCAGGCCGTACACGACAATTCCCCAGGTGATGGACGGCACTCCATTGATGATGTCGGCGGCAAAGCGAATCCACCAGTTCAGACGGACGGAACCGTATTCGGAAAGGAAAATTCCGCCAAGAACGCCCACCGGAACGCCGAGCGCCGCCGCCTGTCCCAGCAGGACGAAGGTGCCAACAATGGCATTGCCCATCCCGCCGCCAGTTTCTCCGACCGGTTTGGGCAAATGCGTGAAGAAGGCCCAATTGATCGCGGCAAATCCCGATTCGATAACATGGCACAAAACCAGCACCAAAGGAGTGATGACGAGAATGGCGCAGGCAAACGAAATGACTTGCATCAGGGCATTCTTAAAATTTCGCCAGCGATGATTCGAAACAGTCATTTTTCAATTCTGTGGTTTAATGCCCGGTCCGGCGAAAGTTTTCAGCAGCAGTTGCGCGAAGATGTTCACCACGACCGTGACACCGAGCAGCACCAGACCCAGTTCAAACAAGGCGCTCAAATGAAGATCGCCAGTTGCTTCCGTAAA
>JASHPN010000303.1 GCA_030038175.1 Verrucomicrobiia bacterium | reverse complement strand
GCCGGCAAGGACGCGGCGGTGCAGAAGGCGACTTATCCGGCAATTGTCGGCCTCGAGAAATCACGGCGAATCGCGGAGCGGTTGACCGGCAAGGCATTCGCCGCCCTGAAGACTTTCCAGGGCCGGGCGGTCGCGCTGGAGGCGTCGGCGGAGTTTTTGCTGAAGCGGGACAGATAGAACACGGATCAATGAATTGGCGGGTTATTGGATTGATGGATCAGGGACCGCTGGCGATGAAGGTTTTTTTGGAAATGTAATCCTGCTGGACAAAGTCGCTTTGGCTGCCATTTCGCCGGTGGAACCGGGAAAACCTGACGGGCAAGCCGCTGCTGAAATAAAAGCTTTTGCCGTTCTGAAACTGGAAATGGAGATGAGGTTCGCTCGAATTTCCGGAATGACCGCAACGGCCTATTTCCTGGCCTTGCTTGACGTGGTCGCCCGGCTTCACTCGCACCGAGCCGCGTTTCAAATGCGCCAGCAAACAATATTCGCCATCGGCATGTTTGATCAGGACGGAATTTCCGCCGATATCGCGCGTAAAACAGTCCATCCAAAAAGTCCCAACGAACGGCGCGTCGTGAAGATTGCCACGGGCTTTGATGACGAGGCCGTCGGCAGGCGCGAGGATCGGCGAATCGAAGCAAAAATAGTCGGTGAGCTTGCGCCCATTGCCGGAGAACGAACGCCGGTTTTCTCCAAATTTCACGAGATCATAGGCAAAACGCTGGCTTGGAATGCGCCACGAATGTGAAGTTTCCCGAGTCACCCCGCCGTTAAATACATGCCATTCGCCGGCCACGGGCAATCGGTAATCTGCTTTCTGCTGATATTGTTCCGCTTCCAGGATCGGGTGTCCACATTTGCGTTCCCAATAGGCGCCCACGATCTGAAAGGCGATTTGAACAAGGATAAATGGATTCAAAAGGAACAACAGGTTGGAGATTTGATAGTTCAGCGACGCGATAAACGCTTTTCGGGGGGAATCAATCCGCGGATCATCCTGAGCCGGCTTTTTACCGGCAGGCCGCTTTCCGAACACGTTTTTACCTCTGCGCCACCTGGTTATGATCAGATTTGCCAAACCAAGGAATGCGGCCCACAGGAGAATCCAAAATACAAGCATCCAGAAAGACCGGCCCCTGCCCAAAACGAAAATTATGGCAAAGCTGCCGGCCCAGAATAAGGATTTCCGGACAATATTATTCATGACCTGATCTATAATGTCGCATGTCGTCGCAAATCGGACAAAATAAAGGGAACAACCGGCAAGTGCGTTTCACCAATCGCCGGTTTTTAAATAGGGTTTAAGCTTTTCCTTGAGCGTTTCGCGGCCGCGATGGATCAGGGATTTTGTGGCGGAAAGGGTGCATCTCAGGATCTTCGCGATTTCTTCGTAGCTCAAATCGTCCTGGCGGCAGAGGAGGATGGCGCTGCGCTGATTTTCGGGCAATTCAGCGAGGGCTTCCTCGATTTTTTGGGCCAGTTCACTGTGTAAAACGGAGTCCGGCGCGGCCATTTGCGATTTGTCCTCAAATTGGCGGGCGGGCTGGTCCTCGTTTTCGGTGTGCGTTTCTTCCAGCGACTCGGCGGGGTGGCGCGAACGGCGGCGCAATTCGTTCAGGCACAGGTTGCGGGCGATGGTGAAAAGCCAGGTGGAGAATTTGGCCGTTTGTTGGTAGCGCGCCCGCGATTTATAAACCTGCAAAAACACGTTCTGGGCCAAATCCTCGGCCTCAGCCTCGTCCCGGAGATGGCGGAAAATAAAATTCATCACCGGCTGTTTGTTTCTTTCAACCAGTTCGGAAAAGGCGGCGCGGTCGCCGCGCTTGACACGGAGCATCAAGGCGGCATCAGGATCAGATGGCACGGACATCTTCAAAAAATTTAATGGATGCGGCCCTCACAACAAAGTGCAAACGACAGGCGGACAGAAAACTTGAAAGACAACTCATAAAACGTAAACTCAGGCGGTGCAGGATGTAATCAGAAAAATCGAAGCGGACGCCGCCGCGCGTTTGAATTTGCCGCCCAAAAACAGCGCCGCGGAAAATCTTGCCATTTATAAGGCATTTCTCCACGTCCAGACCCACCGGTTGAAAATCCTGCACCGGGGCGGCGCCGGCGGTTTGGAGATTTGCCGGGGACGCGCCACGGTCCTCGACGCGTTGTTGCGGCATTTGTGGGACGTTTCGCGCGGCAGCCTGTCGCCCCAGGCCCAGGAAGAATTTCCGCCGCTGGGGCTGGTGGCGATTGGCGGCTATGGCCGCGGCGAGCTGAATCCCTTTAGCGACATTGACTTCATGTTCCTGCACGACGGGCAGGTCGCGGCCAACAAACCCCTGCCGTATTTATCGCGGCTGATTGACGGCGTGCTTTATCCACTCTGGGACATCGGCCTGAAAGTGGGCCATGCCGTGCGCAGCGTGGACGACTGCATCAAGGTGGCCAATGCGGACATGCAATCCAAGACTTCATTGATTGAATCGCGGCTGATTGTGGGCGACAAAGGACTGTTTCAAAAATTTCAAAAATCGCTCATTGCCAAATGCGTAAACGGTTACGAGGAGGAATACATTGCCCGCCGCCTGGAAGATCAGGAAAGCCGCCGTGAAAAATTCGGGAATTCCGCCACGATGCAGGAGCCGAATATTAAGAACGGCTGCGGTGGGCTGCGGGACTACCAAAACCTGCTGTGGATGATTTTTTTCAAGTATCGCGCCCGCACCGTGGGCGAATTGGAAGGGAGGTTTGTGAACGAATCCGAGCGCCGGCAGCTTGAGGCGGCGTATGATTTTCTGCTGCGCACGCGCACGGAGCTGCACTATCACATCAACCGGCCGATGGACATTTTGGGCAAGAATATGCAACCGGCGGTGGCGCTTGGCCTGGGCTGGCGGGACCGCTCGCCGAGCCTGCGGATTGAAAAGTTCATGCGGGAGCTTTACACCCACATGCGAAATATCTTTCTCATCACGCGCATGCTGGAACAGCGCCTGGCCCTGGTGCCGGAACGGCAAAGCCGCCTCTCGCTGCGGGCGTGGCTGCCCAAACGCCGCCTGCCCGCGCCGGTGGATGGATTTATTTTCGCCAACGGAGAAATCCGCGCCGCGTCGCTCGGCATTTTCCAGGACGATCCGCGGCGATTGATGCGCGTTTTTTTGCATGCTCAGCAGCGGCGGCTGCAATTGCACCCGGATTTGGCGCAATTGATCCGGCAATCGGTTTCGCTGGTGGACCGTAAGTTTTTGAACGACGAACGGGTCCGGGAATCCTTTTTGAGCATCCTGGAACGGCGCGGGGAAGTGGCGCCCGCCCTGCGCGCCATGCACGAGGCGAATCTTTTGGGCAAATACGTTCCCGAGTTTGGCCGTTTGACCTGCCTGGTGCAGCACGAGTTTTATCATCAATACGCCGCCGATGAGCACACGCTGGTCTGCATCCGGCAATTGGACAAAATCTGGGAAGCGAAGGACCCTCCCTACAACAGTTACGCCCCGTTGTTCCAGCGTCTCGCCCGGCCGGGACTGCTTTACCTGGCGTTGTTGCTGCACGATGTGGGAAAATCGGCCCACGATAAAAAGGAAGGCCACTCGGAAGTGAGCGCCGAAATGGCCATGCGCACCGCCAAACGCCTGCGGCTGGACGATCCGGCGACCCATATGCTGCGGGTGCTGATCGAAAATCATCTCCTCATGGCGGTCGTCTCGCAACGACGGGATTTGGACGATGATTCGGTGATTCGTGATTTCGCGCGCCGGATCGAAAGCGTCGAAGCGCTGGATTCGCTGACGCTTCTCACCTTTGCCGATTCGGAAGGCACCAGCGACAAGTTGTGGAACGGTTTCAAAGATTCTTTGCTTTGGCAATTGCACTCGCGGGCGATGGTTTTGCTGAGCGCCGGAAGCGAATTCATCCGCGCCGAGGAAAAACGCGTTGAAACGATCCTGGAGGAAGTCCATGAGCTGGCCCCGGGTGAAATCGGCGATGACGAAATCCTGGCGCATTTTTCGAACCTGCCGTTCCGGTATTTTCAGATTCGCACCGCCAGGGAAGTCCTGGACGACATCGTGCTTGCCCACCGTTTCATGCGCCAGCTCGTGGAGAGCCAAACGCGCGCGCTTAGCCCCGTCATCGCCTGTCATGACGAGCCGGACCGGGGTTACAGCAGCGTCAGAATTTGCACCTGGGACCGGGCGGGGTTGTTCAGCAAAATTGCCGGCACGCTGAGCGCTTCGGGCCTGAACATTCTCAGCGCGCAAATTCTGACGCGCGCGGACGGCATCGCGCTGGACACGTTCATCGTGCAGGAGGCGCGCACGGGCAACCCGGCCACGTCCGGACAGTGCGAGAGATTTGCGGCGTTACTGGAAAAAGTTTTGTCCGATGAACCGATTGATTTGCCGGGGGTGATCGCCAAATCCATGACCGGGCGCCCGGCGTACGAAGCCTATGCCGGCGAACGCATGCCCACACAGATTCGTTTTGACAACCAGACTTCGGACACGCGCACTTTGATCGAGATCGAGGGCGAAGATCGGCTGGGTTTGCTTTACGCGATTTCGCAGACGTTCGCAAAACTGGGGGTGGACGTCGCGGCGGCGCGCATCCTGACCGAACGCGGCGCGGCGATTGACAGTTTTTACGTACGCGAGCCGGATGGCGGCAAAATTGAATCGCCGGCGCGGCGATTATTAATCGAGAAAAGCCTGGGCGAAGCCATTAGCCGGCTGGGCGCGTGACGGACCGACGTGATTATGGATTTGCGCGCATGCCACCGGAGATGTAATAGGATTCGCCGGTGATCCAACCGGCGTCCGGCGACGCCAAAAAGACGACGGCCGGCGCGATATCCTGCGGCTGGCCAATGCGTCCAAGCGGAATTTGCGACTCGACCTGCTTGCGGAAATCGCCTCCCGCCATGCCGGTGGCATGGAGACCTTCCGTCTCAATCATTCCGGGGTTGACGGTGTTGACGCGAATCTTGCGCCCGGCGAGTTCGCGGGCCAATACGCGCGTCACGGCATCCACCGCCGCCTTGGAGGCGGTATAGACCGAACTGCCCGGTATCGCCGCGGTGCTGACGACGGAACTGATGTTGATAATGCTGCCGCCGGCGGCGTTGAAATCTTTGATCGCTTCCTGCGTCATGAGCAGCAAGCCAAGGACATTCAAGTCGAAATGCCGGTGAAAATGCTCCTCGGTTATCCTTTCCAGCGGCGAAAATTCATAGATGCCGGCGTTGTTGACCAGGATGTCAAGCGCGCCGAACGCTTTCCTGGTCTCGGTGAACAACCTTTCGATCTCCGCCTTTTTGGCGACGTTTGCCTGTACGGCAGCCGCCCTGCCGCCGTTGCCGGCGATTTCGGCCACAACGCGCTCGGCGCCTTCGCGGCTCGATGAATAATTGACGACCACTGCCGCGCCTTCAGCCGCGAGGGCTTTGGCAATGGCCGCGCCGATGCCTTTCGACGCTCCGGTGACGATGGCGTTTTTGCCGGCTAATTTCTTTGTATTGGTGGACATATTTATTTTGGTTGGGAATTTGAGTTTGGATTTGTTTTCGTTGAACGGACCGGCCATGGGACCATTCGGTTCAGGAGCCCATCCCGCATCACCAGCGTGTGAAACAGCACTGCCGTGAGATGGGCCAGAATGGTCAAAAAGAAAAGAATGGCAAGGACGGTGTGAGCCTTGCGGAGGACCGTATAAAGCAACGGATTGGCCGGAAGAATCGGCGGCAGATGTACCGGCCCAAACATAACGATGGGATAATTGCCGGCGGACAACATACCCCAACCGACCAGCGGCAGCGCCAGCATCAGAGCATAAAGCCACCGCTCGCTGGCGGTGGCCACACGCCGTTCCCACTGCGACATCGTCGCGGGAAATGGCGGAAGCGTGGTGAACATCCGGTTGATCAGCCGAACGACCGCCAGGATTAATATAGCGATTCCAAGGGGACGGTGCAGCGACACCAATTTATGGTAGTTCCCCAGCGAAGCGACCATGGCTATGCCGATAAACAGCATCGTCAACACCATTGCCGCCATCAGCCAGTGAAGGATACGCGATCGCCATGCAAACTGTGCCGGATTTTGATTCATATCATTTTTCCGCGTCGGCGGGCGAAACCGCCGCCGGGCTTTTATGCTCTCCTTCACGCAGGGTGAAAGACCGCACATAGACGACCGAACGGGCGTTCAATAATGGATCAGCCGACGGCGCGATTCCATCCGGCAATACCAGCGGATCAAAGGTCGTATCCCGTGCCGGGCTGGTATCGTCGCTCTCGACCTGGTTGATCGTAAGTGTTCCGGCGTCAACTTGCTTCCGGTCGGACGGCCATGGTATCGTTGCATCATCCGTCGGGTCACCCGGCTGGGCAATCGTGATGAGCAAATGCCATTGCAGCGGGTGCTCGCGAACACTTGCAATCAAAGCATCGAACAAATAATTCGTATCGGCTTGCGGATGCGCCGGGCCGGCCGGCGCGAATGGCTGGACGGGCAACATTGACCAGCGCACCCATGCGGTTTCGCCGTTGGCGTTTATGAATCGAAAGGCATCCAAACTGTTGAACGCGCTATTTTCAAATCCCGAAGACACTGGCTGGCTTTGGATGAGTTTTAATGCATTTGCGGACTCAGGATATTTGGCAAAAAATGCCTGGATGCGGGCCGGATTGGGTTTGCCGGTGGCTGGGTCCGGCGCCAACGCCAGCATCTGGTCGTAAAATGCCTGCGGCGTTGCGAAAGGGAATACCGGAAGATTAATCATGGCGGTGCGCCATTCCTCGCCGTGCGCGGGCATAAAAGAAATTGCCAGCCCGCGGACGGTGTTGGCCTTGTCTGCCTGATACGGCATTCCTCCTCCCAGAGAAAACCGCCCAATCACTCGTACTCGTCCTGGCTGAAAAATCGTTGCCCGGGAAAGTGCGGCCCCTTGCCCATCGCTGTCAAACCAGCCAGCGAAGCAAAGCCCTTTGGCGTGATTGAGGCGGAAACCCGGATGCCGCCCGCTCACTTGCTTAAACCGGTCAACAAATCGCCCGGGCGTAAGCTTGCCCGGGCTCAACCAGCCCGCCGCATACGCGAACAATACGGCAACCGCCGCCACAATGGCAACAACCGCCGCAAAACCGGCGATGGAACCTTTCCTCACTTTTGCTCAAAACAAGAACATAAGAGCGGATTCAAATCCGTCAAATATAATTTTGTCCCGCTGCCCCTACATCGGCTGGCCGGCTTCCTCACCCATGAGCCGGGGCCGGCCGAGCTTTGTTTTGAGACCGAAGAAGGCCAGCATTTTTCCGACCAGTTGCGCGGTCATCGAGATTTTTTCCGTTTCCGTTTCCTCGGAATTTGCCGCGGCCACGGCTTCCGAATTTCGCAGTTTGCGAGCGGTGACGACGCGCGCTATTTGCTCCGCCAGTTCCGGCCGGCGGCTGATGAGACTGGCAAGGTGGTCTTTGGAGATTTCAAATACCAGCGCGTCGGTTACGGCCGCCACCAGGGCGCTGCGCGCTTCGCCGGTCAGCGCGCTCATTTCGCCAAAAAACATTCCAGCGTGCAAACGCGCGACCCGCCGGTCGGGCTGGCCTTCCTTGAACGCGATGCGGACTTCGAGCAAACCTTCGCACAAAACAAACATCGAATTGCCGTGGTCGCCGCGCCGAATTATGATCTCGCCTTCCTTGAACAGCCGTTCGTGCATCTGGCAGGAAAGTTGTGTGCGCTCCTCGACGGTGAGGCTTTCGAACAATTCAACGCGTTCGAGAAGTGCGACACGGTCCTCCAGCGAATGCGAATCGAGCTGGCGCTGCGGGCGCGCCGCGTGGAAAATATCCTGCTTGGGTGTCGCCGGCTGGAATCCGGCGCTATTCAACTGGCCCAGGACGGCCTTCAAGACTTCGTGTTGCGCGCGGCCAGGCGCTTTGAGTTCGTCCGAGGGGTCTCCCTTTGGGCCGGCCTTGCGCGGGTTGAGGTAATATTTGATGCGATACTCTATGCCCTGGAGGGCGATGCCTCGAATGCGGACGCTGGGCGCCGGATGGTCGAGTATGCCGGCGTGGCCGGCGACGCTATGCACCGCTGCGTTCAACACGCGCAAGGCACGGCTAGCGGGCACGTCGAAATCAAGAAAGACCGGAATTTCAAATTCACTGATGGGTTCGGGTCGGGAGTAATTGGTCACAATCAATTCTCCGAGTTTTCCGTTGGGGATGACGACGGTGTTGCCCTCCCTGGTCAGCAAACGTGTGGTCCGCCAATTCAGTTCGATCACGCGTCCCGCCGGCCCGCCGGCCAGCGCGATGACATCGCCGATCTCGAACGCGCGATCGAAATTCACCGCCAGGCCCATGAAAATGTCCACGATGACATTGCGGAGCGCCAGACCGATGACCAGCGCGCCCACGCCTGAGGCGGCCCAAAACGGGCCAATCGGTTTGCTAAAAACGACGCTCACGATTCCCATGATGGCCAATCCATAAATCAGCAGGGCCGTCACGTCCTGCAACAGGCGCGGTACCGGTACGCGGCGGCTCAGCGGCGTCCAAATGACAATGGCGAGCAGGCGATTAATGAGATATGCGAGCGACATCCAAATGCCGATGCCGAGCGCGTAGGGGAAGATGGCGCGAAGTTGCGCGGCGGTGGCAATCCCGAGTTTGACGATAAGTTCCTGCTGGTAAAAGCTTGCGGTGATGAAGACGACCGTCAATCCCAGCGGCAGCCACAATTCTTTGAGCAGTGATCCGGCGTTTTTCAAGGCGCGAACCTCCCGGTCCGGCACGAATCTTCGGTTAGAACGTTTTCTTCGAAGGATTGGGCCGGCTTCAAATTCATGTCGCTTATTGTTCGGCGGCCGAAAACAGTGTCAAGCGGCTGAACGTTACGTTTTTGCGACGACACCGGAACCGTGTTCGCTCAAGCCATCAGCCGGCTTGACACCGGGCGGGCAAAATTCAAGACTGTCGGTGCGCGGGTGTGGTTCAATGGTAGAATGCGGGCTTCCCAAGCCTGAGACGAGGGTTCGATTCCCTTCACCCGCTCCAAATCATTTAAAACAAGCAGGATGGTCAAAGTCAGCGAAGGCGAAAGCACCGATTATAACAAGCCAAGCACTTTGGGCCGCGCGCGATTGAATAATTCCCGAATCTCCGCCACGTCCGGCAGACGGGCGAGAGTAAATGCCGTTTCCAACTGGTCGCGAGTCAAGGTCTCCTGCTGGAGCAAAAATTGAATGTCCTGCAGGTCATCATCATCCGCGCGCGCCATTTTAGTCAGGATGAGATCAATAGTCGCTGGCCGGAAAACTGCCAGCTTCTGTAATCCCACGTTAAGCCGCAGGCGGCGATTGAACCAGTCAGGTTGCAGGATGACGTCCGTTTCGCGGAATAGGTGGGTCAAATAGAGATTATCCGGCTCCAACTCGACATTGGTGCGTTCGACGGCTCGCCAGAAATCCTGATGCGCATCCGGCCGCTGCAACCAGGCCAGTGACAGAATGCCGTCCACGTCCTGAGTGTTGTGGAAATGTCCCGGTAACTGAGCATAGCCTAATGCCAGCGCCGAACGCCCGAAAAGACTGATTTCAGCGGGTAAAGTGAGGTTCTGGTCAAGTGTTCTTAAAATGCGAAGCGGATTGTTCATACCGCCCGTTCGCGACGCCAAAGCCATTTAATATCCGGGCCGCCTCCAAATGAAGTGACACCGGTTTGGCTGACAAAGCGGGACCAGTGTGGCAGAGCATCCGGGGAACAAGACCGCCGTCGCGGCAAATGGTTGAGCAGATAGGACCAGGGCTGCGCTTCCGGCGCGAAGCGTGCCGCAATAGCGGCAATGTGGAGCAAGACGGGTTCAATCCTTTCCATTACAGCGAGCCTGGCGAGCCGCCGCACATCCGTATGCGTTGAACTTAATAGTTGCGCGGCAGCGCGTATAAACACTGAATTATAGGGATGCCGGCCCAGACACAAAGCGACCGCTAGTTCTTCATGGCTCAGGTTTGGATTGTCGGGCGGGAGATCGCCGGAAAAATCGCGCTCATAGTGGCTGGCGCCACGGTGGATGGCGCATTTGAGCAGCCACTCGCCGGCGTGGTCTTCCGAACAACCACTCATCTGGCAGACTTTACGCAGCAAAGGCGAAACATGCGCGGTTTCACCCAGCCGTCTGGCCAATGGTAGATTGCTTAATTGCCCAATCGTTTCCATGTCCAAACTATATCATGGCGGGGACAGGGTTGGCGAATTTCTTCTTTGATATTTTACATCAATCTTTTATTAATTTTACATTCCGTGCCTAATTCATTATTACATTCAAACCCCCAGTCCGGGCAAAACCGCCGGTTGCTCGAAAGCGCCCGTCAGCACCTCGGGCAACAACGTCTCCAGGAGGCCGCCAAAGCGTATGCCGCCGTGCTGGACCTGGATCCGAATTGCGTGGAAGCCTTTGGTCAACTGGGGCATCTGCTGTTTCATTTCAAGCTCTACGCGGAATCATTGGGGTATCTCCAGAAGGCCGTGCAATTGGCGCCAACGGCGC
>JASHPN010000302.1 GCA_030038175.1 Verrucomicrobiia bacterium | reverse complement strand
GCGCGGCGTTGAGGCGGGCGTGGCGGACCACGTCCGGCGAGGGCGGGAACGCGCGGTGTTCCTGGAGCAGGGAAGCGGTCGAAACGTTGTCTTTTGGCGTCGTCATGTTGGTTGAAGTGATTGGAATATTTAACGCAAAGACGCAAAGACGCAACCGTTAAAAAATATCTGCAATGGGCGAGATTAATATTCTGATGGGCTTTGCTGAAACTCGGGATTCTTTCCATGAACCGGATGGAGCGCCGCATTTATGCCGCTTCATCGTGCCATAACCCGGACGCCAAGTATTCCATCATCTCACAAAGTCGTACGCGGAAGCGGTCCCGGCCACCTGCGGGATCGCGCTCCGATACGTCGGCCGGTGGCTTGAAACGGCGCGCGACTCGCACCGCGGCGGGACCGAAAAACCAGCTTGAATCCCGCCACCTGAACCGTGACACTCACACCCATGCGTTTTATCAGCAATGTCATCGAGAAGTTGCAACGGCATCCCAAGCGGATTGTTTTTCCCGAAGGGGAGGAAATCCGCATTTTGCAGGCGGCACGGCAGTTTGCCGCGCTGCGATTGGGCGCGCCGATCGTGCTGGGCGACCCGGCGCGCATCAACGACATTGCGGCCGGCGCCAATATTTCGCTCAATCACATTCGCATCATCAACCCGGCGCAAAGCGAGGACCTGGACAGTTTTGCCAGGCGGTTTTACTCGTTGCGCCGCGAAAAAGGGATGCGCCCGGCCGAAGCCCGGGACGCAATGTTGCAGGCCAATTTCTACGGGGCGATGATGCTGGCAATGCATCAGGCGGACGGATTGGTATCGGGCGCGTCGCATATCACCGGGAGTGTTTTACGCCCGCTTTTTCAAATCATCAAGCTGGCGCCGCAAATTCAAACGGCGTCGTCGTGCATGATTATGGAAGTGGAGGATTCGTCCATTGGCGAAGGGGGCGTGTTGTTCATGGCGGATTGCGGGGTGATACCCGATCCGGACGTGGAGGAGCTTGCGGACATCGCCATTTCGACGGCGCGGCTGGCGCGGCACTTGTTGGGCGTGCGTCCGCGCGTGGCATTGCTTTCTTTTTCCACCAGGGGCAGCGCTTCTCATCCCAGCGTGGGAAAGGTGCAGGCCGCCACCGCCCAGGCCCGGCGCAAGGCGGAGCAACTGCGTTTGGAAGCCGATTTTGAAGGCGAAATGCAAGTGGACGCGGCTCTGGTGCCGGAGATCGCCGAACGCAAAATGAAGGACAGCCCGGTGGCCGGGCGCGCGAACGTGTTGATTTTTCCCGACCTCAATTCCGGAAACATCGCGAGCAAAATGGTCCGCCTGGTGGGCCGGGCCAATGCGTACGGCCAGATATTGCAGGGGCTAAACCGTCCGGCCGCGGATGTTTCGCGGGGTTCCAACGCGCACGACATTATGGGCGTGGCCGCGATCGTCGCCGTGCAGGCGACGGATTATCAAAAGCTCTATCCCGGGGCGGATGCTCAGTTGCCGGGGGAATAGATGCCAAAGGAAATCATAAGTTGGGAGAAGGATTCCCATCCGAACGATTCTCCCTCACCCCGGCCCTCTCCCGCCCGCCTTCGTCCCGCTCGGAGCGGGACTACGGCGCGGCAAGCTGGGAGAGGGGGAATTATCCGCCGACTTTCACATTCTCAAGCTTGAATTTGATGAACACGAACACCCCGCGAGTTTTTATAGCCGCCACGCGCCAGAATGACGGCAAGACGACAGCCTCGCTGGGACTTATCGCCGCGCTGCAGGAAACGTTTCCGCGCATCGGCTATATCAAGCCGGTGGGCCAGCGGTTTGTTGAAATCGAGGAGCAAAAGATTGACGAAGACACCATCCTGATGGACGCGGTTTATCGCTTGAATTGTCCGCTGGTGGACATGAGCCCGATTGCGGTCGAACCGGATTTTACCCGGAAATATCTTCAAACGGCGAACAATGATGCGCTTATCAAAAAGATCCAAAAAGCGTTTGACCGGGTTTCCTGGGAAAAAGACTTCGTGCTGTGCGAAGGCAGCGGGCACGCGGGCGTAGGCTCGGTTTTTGACCTGTCCAACGCGCGGGTGGCCAAATTGCTCGAAGCGAAGGTGATCATCGTTTCGCAGGGCGGCATCGGCAAACCGATTGATGAAATCGCGCTGAACCAGGCGCTGTTTGAAAAAGAAGGCGTCGAGATCATCGGCGTGATCCTGAACAAAGTCATCGGCGAAAAAGTGGATTACATCACCGATTTTGCCCGGCGCGGGTTAAAACGCAAAGGACTGGAATTGCTGGGCGTTTTGCCTTACCAGCGAATTCTTTGCAATCCTTCGGTGGAATTGATCCGGGAGGACTTGAAAGCCGAAGTGTTGAATCCCGCGGCCAAATTGGAAACGCTCGTGGGCGACGTTGTGGTGGGCGCCATGAGCGCGCAAAACGCGATTAAATTTTTTTCGCCGGGGACGCTGCTGATCACGCCCGGCGACCGCGAGGACATTGTGCTGGCGGCCTGCGCCAGCCTGGAGATGCGGGGCGGTCCCCGCATGGCCGGCATTGTTTTGACGGGCGGCATCCGGCCGGGGGACAACATCCTGAAAATCATTCGTTCGATCGAGGCGCCGTTTATGCTGGTGAAAGACGACAGCTATGAGGTGGCGTCCAAGGTCAACAATTTGATCGTCAAAACGCGTCCCGCGGATTCGGAAAAGATTTCCGTCATCCGCGATATTGTGGCCAAAAATGTTAACGTGAAGCGGATTGTGGAGTCGTTGTAGGTGTTGTTTCAAATGGTGTTGCCTTTGTCCCCGCCAACAGATAAAACCGATCAACAACGCCTTGAACGACATTCAGTTTAATTGCCCCCATTGCGGCCAGTCGCTGACCGTTGATAAGGCCGGCGCGGGTTCGACTGTGGCCTGTCCCCAATGCGGGCAATCAATCATGGTTCCGGAACTGACTCGGCCGACGCAATCGCGCGTCAGGGGTTGGTGGCCGGCTGTCCTGGGTATAGTTGCTTTTTTATTGATCATAGCCGGCCTGCTGTTTTGGCAAGGGCATAGATCTAATTCCCAAAAACTCCAGCTTAACGCGGACAACGGGCCGGGCGCGCCGGCCACGCTGACGGTCGTCACTAATTTTGAAGGAGCATCCGCCCGGGTGCTGGCGCTGGATCCCGCGACCCAGACGGTTCGCATCACGCCCGGTGGCGATCCCGCGCGCGGCTGGCCATGCTGGTGGAATCTACGGCTCGATGGCGTTGATGTTTCCCGGCCGTTAGTCCTGCAAGTGCTGGCCAATACTTCGGACATCACTTCCGAAGGCGGCTCCAGACATAGGAAGCTGGGCGCCCAATTCTCCTTGCCGAACCAGGCGGCGATTTCAACAAACGGCGTGGATTGGGA
>JASHPN010000301.1 GCA_030038175.1 Verrucomicrobiia bacterium | reverse complement strand
CGATTCCGGCGCGGCGGGTCATTTACTGGCACATGGTGGCATAAATCAAATCAGGGCAGGAGAGCAGAAAAGCATTGATCGCAAAGGCGAAAGTCATGTGCTGTCATTTGCTGGCACAGACAGGCAGGAAAGAGAATTGGTGCACGCATCAGGAGTTGAACCTGAAACCTTCTGATCCGTAGTCAGATGCTCTATCCAATTGAGCTATGCGTGCAACTGAACAATGTATTATGCCCGAACACACGCGAAGAGCAAGCTGAAATGGGGGCGCGGCTGTGTGCGACAGCACCAGCGGCAGCTGTGAGACAAACCTGAGACAACCGTCATCCTTGCAATGATCTGAGATTTCGCCGCTACGGCTGATCCCGCAGTGCGGGACACAGCCGCGCTCCGATAGATCTTCGACCGCTCCGTTCTAACGCGCATCGGCGGCTTCCAATTTTACCCAGGTTGCGCCGTAAAAGGCGATGAAGAGGAAACAGGCCAGGGGAATGACAAAGCCAAGCCGCATTCCGCCCTGGTCGGCGATACGGCCCATGAGGGGCGTCATGATTGCGCCGCCCACAACGGACATGACCAACATGGACGAGGCGAGTTTGGTGTGTTCTCCCAGACCGCGAATGCTCAAGGCAAAGATGGTGGGAAACATGATGGACATGAAAAAGAAACTCGCCATCAGGCCGACGACACCGGCCCACCCACCGAAAGCCATGGTGAGGACCATCATGAGCGTGTTGATGACGGCATAAACCGCCAGCGCCTGATGCGGTTTTGTTTGTCCAACCACGGCGCTTCCGACCAATCGCCCGAGGGCGAATAGCGCAAAAGCCAGCGCCTGCAAATATCCGGCGTGCCGATCGCTCAAATTGGCCAGATTCACGACGGAATAATTGATAAAAAAGCTAAAAATACCGGTTTGGGCCGCCACATAGAGAAATTGAGCAACCACGCCCAACGTAAAATGCCGGCGCTCATACAGGGGTTTTACGGAAGTTCCCTGGGCTTCCGGTTTAAACTCCTCCGCGGCGCGCAAATCAGGGACCCGGGAAGGTATGAAAACAAAAAGCAGGACCGCCACGGCAATGCCAATTCCCAGGTAGGGAATATAAAGTTGGGCGTTGCTGGTGTTCACTGTTTGGTCCGGAGAAAAAATCACGTAGGCGCCGATGAGCATTCCGGAAATCCAACCCAGACCGTTGCAGGTCTGAGCCATATTGATGCGCGTGGCGCCGCTCTCGGCGGGGCCGAGCACGGTGGTGTAGGGATTGGCAATCGTTTCGAGACAGGCCAAACCGGAGGCCAGAACAAAGAGTCCCGCCAAAAATGCCGCGTAGGTGCCGATGGCAGCCGCATGAACCAGCCAAAATGCGCCCAACGCCGCGAGCGTAAGGCCGAAAATAATTCCACCTTTATAACCAAAACGGCGAGCCACATATCCCGCCGGCAGGGCCATAACAAAATATCCCATATAGAATGCGTTTTGGACAAAGCCCGATTCGAATTTAGAAATGTGCAGCGAATTCTGAAAATGCTTATTGAGATTATCCAGCAAGCCGCTGCAAAAGCCCCAGAGCAGGAACAACGAGCACATCAGGGCAAAAGTGAAGAAATAGTTTTTCCCTCCAATACCAAACAACCCTGCGTTTTCACTTTGGCCTTGAGGCCGGGCGGTGGTGACAGGTGTAATCATGGATTTCAAGAAAGATTGCGGATTTTATGAGCGCAGGAAAGACCAATTTTAGGAACATTTTATCATTGGAGCCCCGGCCATTTTCCTGCTTAAATCTGTCTCGTGCTCTGTCCGTCAGATAATCTGAAGCCCTCTGAACTGTTATTGGTTCTTCCGGCGTTGCCCCAGTGATGTTCCCATCTGCGCCAGCCGTATTGCGCGGTCCCAGCCGGCCGGATTTGCTCCGCGAAGAATCGCTCGCGGACATCCTGGCCGCGACCGCAAAACGTTCGCCGCAACAGCCCGCCTTGATCTGGGGCGAACGCACGGTCAGCTACGGCGAGTTGAACGCCGCTGCCGACGCCATCGGCTGCGCGCTCGCAACTCGTGGCGCGGCGCCAGGTAGTGTCGTGGGACTTTTCCTGCCGCGCGGCGCGGACCTGCTCACCGCGCAGGCGGGCGTCGTCAAAAGCGGCGCGGCCTGGCTGCCGTTTGATGCCGACGCGCCGCTGGACCGAATCAAAACCTGCCTGGGCGATGCCGGCGCCATCGGTCTGGTCACGTGCCGCGAGTGGCTGCCGCGTTTGCAAAATTCAGGCCTGCCAATCTGGGCGGTTGAGGATTTGCTGGCAGAAAAATGTTCCGCCCCGCCGCGAGCCGCCAGATCTTCTGACCCGGCTTATGTGATTTACACGTCTGGTTCCACTGGCCGTCCCAAAGGCATCGTCATCAGCCAGCGCGGCATCTGCCATTTTATCCGCGCGGAGAATGAGCTGCTCGGCGTGCGCGCCGGCGACCGCGTCTATCAGGGATTTTCCGTCGCCTTTGACATGTCGTTCGAGGAAATTTGGATTTCCTACCTCGTCGGGGCGACGCTTTGGATTGCGCCGGCGTGTGTCGCGAGCGATCCCGATTTGCTTTCGCAAGCGCTGACGCGCGAGCGCATCACGGTGCTCCATGCCGTACCGACGTTGATGAGCTTGATACCCGCGGCGCCGCCCACGGTCAGGCTGCTGAACCTGGGCGGCGAGGCTTGTCCTCCGGCGCTCGCGCAGAGACTGGCGAGGCCGGGACTCAAAATCTTCAACACCTACGGCCCAACGGAAGCCTCCGTCTCAGCCAGCCTGGCGGAATTGCAGGCGGACGCGCCCGTTACGATTGGAATGCCCCTGCCTAACTATGGACTCCTTATCGTGGACGAGCAGTGCCGGCCACAACCCACAGACACCACCGGTGAGCTGTGCATTTTTGGCCCGGGTTTGGCGGACGGGTATTTGGGCCGGCCGGATTTGACGCGGGAAAAGTTTGTGCCCAATCCGCTGGCGCAATATCCGGCCGAAGAAAAAATGTATCGGACCGGCGATCTGGGAAGCATTGCGCCGGGCGGCCCGGTGCGTTGTTTGGGCCGCGCGGACAACCAGGTGAAAATCAGGGGTTTCAGGGTGGAACTGGATGAAATCAGCGCCGCACTTTCCGCGCAGCCCGCTGTCGCGGCGGCAGCGGTGGTTTTGCGAACCGTCGCGGAGGTGGATCAATTGGTGGCTTTCGTCGTGGCCAAAGACGGCGAAATTTTCCCGGCTCGATTGCGGCAGGGACTGGCTGCGAAACTCCCGGCCTACATGGTGCCGGCGCATTTCGAATTTATGACCAGCCTGCCGCGCCTGCCTTCCGGCAAAGTGGACCTCAAAATCCTGTCGGCCCTTCCGCTCCGCGAGGCAAGCGCCGCGGAAGCAAACCATGAGGCCGGCACGGAGGACCAGGCGGCCTTGTTCTCAGCGCTGGCCAAACTATTTCCCGGCGCCGCCTTCCGGCCCGATCTCGACTTTTTTGACGACCTGGGAGGGCACTCTTTGCTGGCCGCGCGCATTGTCTCCATTTTGCGCGGCGCACCTCGTTACGCCAAGCTGAGCGTGCAGGAAATCTATCGTGAACGGCATCTCGGAGCGATCGCCCTGGCCATGGGCCGCCTGCGGGCGCAACCTGAATCCACCTGCCGGACCGAACGCCCGGCGATACCGGCGACACGCCGGTTTCTTTGCGGGCTGGCCCAGTCGGTCGTTCTGCTGGTATTCACGCTCCTGCATACCGCCGACTGGCTCGGCCCCTTTTTTGTCTATCAATTCTTCACGGGCGACCCGGGCCAGAGTGTCAGCCGGGCAATCCTGCTCGCGGTCGCGGTTTTCCTGCTCGCGCGCTTGGCCATGTTCATCCTGGCCATCGCCGGCAAACGCAGCCTGGGCAGGCTGCGTCCGGGACGTTATCCGCTCTGGGGCATCGTATATTTCCGCTGGTGGCTCGGCGCAAAATTCTGCGAACTGCCGGACACCTACCTCCTTGCGGGCACTCCATGGATGCCGGTGTACTTGCGCGCCCTCGGCGCCCGCATCGGCCGCGATGTCATCATTGATACCCTCACCGTGGGCGCGCCGGAATTGCTGACCGTCGCCGATGGCGTCAATTTGTGCACCTTTGTAAATCTGGAAAACGCCCGCATCGAGAATGGCGAATTGATTATCGGGCCGATTCAACTGAAAGGCGGCGCGGTGGTGGATTCTTATTCGGTGCTGGAGGAGAACACGGAGATCGGCGAACGCGCGCGCCTGGGCGGCCTGTCGGCGCTCAGCGCCGGACGCAAAATCCCCGCCAATGAAATCTGGACCGGCGCGCCCGCGCAGCGTTCCCGGGACACCGCCGAACCATTGCCGCCGCGGCCACGGGCGTCATTTGCACGCCGCGCATCGCTGGCGGGGCTGCACGCGGCATCCGCCATCGCAGTCTCGCTGTTGTTTTTTATGCCGGTGTTTCCGGCGTTCCTTTTGATTGACTGGGTGGACGCGAACACGCTGGATGTTTTCGATTCGAACCTGAGCGCGCCGCTGGCTTTTGGCTTCTTTTTTCTGCTGGCGGTTCCAGCCAGCGCGGTATTTCTGGGCGCGACGATGCTGCTGACCGGCGTCTTGCGCTGGCTGCTGCCGAGGGAAAGCGCCGGCATCGCCTCTGTGCATTCGCTGCGCTACTGGCGCAGGCGCGCCGCCAACCTGGTTCTCGACAGCAGCCTCCGCGAGTTGCACGGCATTTTTGCCTCGGTCTTTGCGCCCATGTGGCTGCGCTGCCTGGGCGTCAAGGTGGGCCGCAACGCAGAAGTTTCAACCGCCGAAGGCATGGTGCCCGAATTGTTAAGCATCGGCCATGACAGCTTTGTGGCCGACGGCGCCATGCTGGGTGATGAAGAATTGCGCGAGGGCTGGATGATTTTGCGATCCACGTCCATCGGCAATCGTTCGTTCATTGGCAACGGCGCTTATGTCTCCGACGGCACGGCGGTGCCGGACGATGTCTTGATTGGCGTGCAAACGCGAACGCCGAAGAACGAGCAACTTAAATCCGGCCAAACCTGGATGGGTTCGCCGCCGCTGTTGCTGCCGGCGCGGGAAACCCTCGGCGGATTTCCCGATTCACTGACGTTCCAGCCTTCGGCCCTGCGCCGGGCCGGGCGCGGCGTCGTCGAGGCCTTGCGCATCGTGTTGCCGCTGGCATTGCTGATTGCCACCGGTTATTTCATCGTCCTGTTAGTGATGCCTCTGGCCACGGGCAACTCCTGGGGATTTCGCGTGGCCGCCGCGCTGGCCGTGGCCGGCGCTTTGTATGGTCTTGCGTCGTATTTGTTTGTCATCGCGCTGAAATGGATCCTCATTGGCCGCTATCGGCCCCGCACGGCGCCCATGTGGACGCTGTTTGTTTGGCTCAGCGAAGCCGTGACCAGTCTGTATGAGTCGCTGGCGGTGCCCAATTTCCTGGACCTGCTGCGCGGCACGCCCATGCTGCCGTGGGCGTTGCGCCTGCTCGGCGCGCGCATTGGCCGCGGCGTTTATTTGAACACCACGGACCTGACGGAATTTGACTGTGTGCGCATCGGCGATGAAGCCGAGTTGAATGCCTGGAGCGGTCCGCAGACGCATTTGTTCGAGGACCGCGTCATGAAAATCGGACACGTCGAAATCGGCGCGCGTGTGACGGTTGGCGTCCGCGGCACAGTTCTTTATGACGCCCAAGTCGGCGAAGGAACCATCCTGGGTCCGCTCACACTGGTGGCCAAAGGCGAGCGACTGCCCGCCAGGACGCGTTGGGAAGGCTCGCCCGCCATGGCCGCCGATTCCAAATGAAAAGGCGATGAAAACGATTTTTCGATGGCCTAAAACCCCCGCGTTGCCGGCGCCCGGCCGGCCGGTATTGCTTCGCGTCCCGACGCCCTCAGCGCGCGTGGCGGCCCGGCGGGAATTGCGGGCCGCTTTGCGGCGCCTCCTGGCCGACTGGACCGGATGTTCCGCGGAACAACTGCCGTTGCATGAAACAGCGCGCGGCCCGGCCTGGACGGGACCGCTCGCGGGCTTCAGTTTGGACATCAGCTTGTCCTATGCGGAGGGCGAAGGCTGGATCGGTTTGATTCGCGCGGGTTCCATTGGCATTGATGTCATGCGAGTGCAGCCCATCCCGGAAGTCGAAAGTCTGACGCGACTTTATCTCGGCCCTGCCGTTTGGGAAACCATCCGAAACTCGCGCTATCCGGATCTGCGCTTCGCGCTGGCGTGGACGGACATGGAGGCCGGATTGAAATTGTCAAAACAGCCGTTGCGCGAATTTTCCGAAGGAACCGCTACCCATGCGGGCAAATGCGCAAGTCAGCGCTTTTTACTCCCGGACGGCCTGGTGATCGCGCTGGCTTGCCGGTAAAATCAGGCGGGTTCGAGCGATTGGAATGATTTCAGCTTTTTGCCGGCAGTGCGCGACACGCTGGTCGAATACAAAGTGTTTCCCTGGTAATCAATCATTCCAATGTCCATATTTTCCGGGCCAAGGCAGACGGTCGTGAAACCGGAACGGGATTTGGCGAATTTCGTGTGGGGCGTTTGCCTCGTCGGACGCACCGAGGAACCGGCGCCGGTGCAAAAAAGATTGATATCGCCCGCCGTCAGATGCTGCAAATCGTGGTCGTGACCGTTGAAATACGCCTGCACTCCGTGCTCGTGCAGCAACGGCAAAATGTTTTGAATCAACTCGGGCGTATCACCGTGTTCGCCACCCGAATAAATCGGATGATGTCCAATCACAATTTTCCATTGGGCACGGGACGCGGCAAGCGCGTCCCTGAACCAGCCCAATTGTTTGGGAACATCCTGCGTCCTGACGTTGTGATGGATCCCGCCTGCGAAATTGTCCCGGTGATACAATTTGATCATCGGTGTCGTATCAATATAAAAGAAATCGGCGGTGATTTCGCGGTCAATGACATGACTTTGCACGTAATAACGGGCGGGCATGTGCCAACGCGAACTCATTTTGGCGTAATCGAGTTGCGCCTCGCAGTTGCCGTGATAATCGTGGTTTCCCAGGATGACATGCCACGGCACATACAACGAGCGAGCGGTATAAACGTCTTCAAAGGATTTGTGCCAGTGATCATCCGTGGTGGAAGTCACGCCGTCTTCATAAAAATTGTCGCCCACGGCGATGACAAAGCGGGCGCGGAGATTTTGCGCGGCCTTGCCCATCTGCTCCGCCACTTCGCGCTGGTCCAGTTCTCCCTGCCGGCCCCAGTCGCCAAAGACAAGAAAATTCAACGTCCCCGCCGGCGGCTGGACGCTTTGGCCCAAAAGGTCGACCGGCAAAAAACGGCTGGCAACGGCCGCCTGGCTGGCCACAAAAAGTACGCGAACAAAATCGCGCCGTGTCTGTTTCATCACCGATATTTCGCCCGAATCCCAAACCGCACGCAACCCTAAACTGGTTTGTCACTTAATCGTTACCTGTGGCGTTCCGGTCATCCGAAAACCATGCAAAAACTGAACAAATCCTTGCTATTTGCCCAAAACCGGGTCCCCCGCCCGATTTTGCTTTGTAGAAAAATAAGGGGTTTTCGACAAAAATGCCTTCGCTGACATTGGCGTTTCTTTAGCTCGGTTATAGAGCATGAAAATGTCAATCAATGACGAAGATTCCGTTCGGTCGCGAGTCCGGCGGAACGCGCCGCCGGCCAAAAGCCGCAAAGGGCTAAAATTTCAGAAGACCGTCACGATCAACCGGCCGGTCCCGGAAGTGTTTGGTTTTTGCCGGCACCTGGATAATTTGCCGAAGTTCATGAAGCATCTCAAAGCGGTGACGACCAGCGGCGGAAATATCGTGCATTGGGCCGCCCGGGCCGGTGCGACCACTTTGGAATGGGACGTCGAAACCATCGAAGTCCGGCCCAATCAGTTCATTTCCTGGCAGTCGCTTCCGGCGGCGGAAGTGACCAGCAGCGGTTCCGTCTCGTTTCGGCCGGCAGTGGGAAACCGCGGCACCATTGTCACCGTCAATCTCAACTATGCGCCCGCCGGCGCCAGGGCCGGGACTAAAGTTTTCAAGTTGTTTGGCAAGGACGCCCGCGGAGAAATGGAAGAGGATTTGTACTGGTTGAAAAGCCTGCTGGAAACCGGGGAGATTCCCACCGTCGAAGGCCAGCCGCACGGTCGCCGGAAGTAAATTATGAAAGCACTTTGCTGGCACGGCAAACACGACGTGCGCGTCGAGAAAGTTCCCGGTCCGGAAATCTTCAATCCACACGCGTTTAATCAGTCATCGCATTCCTAGGCCGCTTTCTGAACCGGCGCGGCGTTCAGATATTCCCCTACCACACGCGGCAATTCTTTCCGAATATTTTCCGCCATTTTTTCCTCATCGAGAACAATTTGTTTACACGCATTTGATACGTGCGGAAATCCTGACAGTTCCGCCGCCGCCGCCAGCGCCTCATAGGATGCGATCTCGAAATGCTCCATCGAATATGCCGTCAGCAAATCCTTGACCGGTTCGTTGTGCGACAGGGCGGTGCCAAATCCCTGGATGGCCTCGGTCATTATCCCCATCCCTGTCTTGAACGATGAAGGATCCGCACCCAGGGTTCTCAGCAGGGATTCCACAGTTTCCGCGTGTTGCCGGGTTTCCGTCAAATGCAGCGCCGCCGCCGTTCGGCAAGGAATGGTGTGCTCGCCGTTTTTTGACATTTTTTCCAGCGTGACCTCCAGGCTGCGTTCCAATGCGTAGGCGTCCCGCAACCAATCAATGATTTCCTGCTTGCGGTCCATAATTGTTCTTTTCGTTCTGATGTTCCACCAGCTTATGTCTTGCCACTCCGCAAACGTTTGCAACACTAACGCTTTTGCTGCATACCGCGCAAACCGCCGCCGCTCTTTCGTGCAAAATTCGATTGCGCCTTGCACATTGCTTTGCGCCCGCGATGGCAATCGGTGGAGACAGAAACCTGGCTTTCGCAACCGGAATCATGTTCACTCACAGTTTTTCCGGATATTCTCCCCGGGCAATTAATTTCCGAATGCCCTCCACCACCAACGGACGGTCTTCGCGGTACGTAACGCCGAACCACGAATCCGGCGTGCGCAGCACTTTCACCCGCGCGTGATTGGAGCGAACGATTTCGTTCACCGCAAAAGGAATGTAAAACTCGGCCTTTTCCTCATTGCCCTGGCGCGTAAGAAATTCAACGAACCGCTCCTGCAACCGGCCGAATAACGCCGGCGTGAAGCCCCACATATTCATCGAAACCGTCTCGTTGCCCGTCAGCAACAGAATTTTTCCATCCGGTCCCAGGGATTTGGCGCCTTCGCCCTCGCGCTCAATCTTCGTCATTTCCGTCACGCCTTCCAAATAACCATCAGCCGCGGTCTGGCAGACGCCTCTGGCCACGCTGCCGAACTCCGACAGCGTATTCCGCAACGTGAAACCCACCATGGCAAAATCGGGACCGCCCGCAAGCAAATGTTCCGCCAAAACGCGAAAGGAGTTTGCGCCGTAAAAATCATCCGCGTTGATGGCCGCAAACGGCTCAGGCACGACGTCCGCCGCCAGCAAAATTGCCTGGCCCGTTCCCCACGGCTTGGTGCGTTGTGGCGGCACGGAAAATCCTTTAGGGAGCTTGTCCAATTCCTGAAATACATAATCCACGGCTATTTTTTTCTCAAACTGCGCTCCTACGATCTTTCTGAACGGCTCTTCGATGTCGCGGCGAATAACAAAGACCACTTTTCCAAATCCGGCGCGCATCGCGTCATAAATGGAATAATCAATAATGGTCTCGCCGTTGGCCCCCACCGGGTCGATCTGTTTTAGTCCGCCGTAACGGCTGCCCATGCCGGCGGCCAGGACAAGCAAAGTCGGTTTTGTCATTTTTCAAAATCCTACACGGCCAACTTCAGGATTGCATGGACGAAATTTCCTGAAAAAATCAAAGGCGCAGCATAATCAATGAACCCATACCAAAAATTTGTTTCCGGCTTTGTCAAACTGGCGGCAGAAGGCAAATCGCTGCCCCTCGGCAAGGTTCCGCCGCCAAAGACCGTCCCGCCGCCCCCGGGCGCGCCGGTGGCGTTGTTTTTTTCGCCGCACCCGGACGACGAATGCATCTCCGG
>JASHPN010000300.1 GCA_030038175.1 Verrucomicrobiia bacterium | reverse complement strand
TTTCCCAACCGCCATCGCGCGGAAGGCCAGACACTGGGTTGCTCGACGCACTGGTGCTTTTGCGCGTTGCTGGCAACTTGCTTTCCTATGGTCGTAACCGCTTTTGCTCCAGGATATGTCTTTCTCTTTTTCTCCGGAATGATGGTGCTGCAACTGATTTGGGTGACGTTTATGGTCGTGGAAACCAAAGGCGTGCCACTGGAACAAATTCAGCAGAAGCTCGGCATTTCCGATGCCGAGGCCGTGGAACCCGTGCCGTCGTCGGCCTCGGCCCGGTGATTGGAGACCGGGGCAGTTTTAGAAGTTGGCCACTACATTCCTGTCTGAAAATCAGCGGGCAGGTCTGCGGGCAGCAGGGTGATGAGGGCGTCGCGGTCGGATTCACCGCTATTGACCAGGCGCGTGCTCTGATTGCGCACGGCGGATTCGAAGAGGTTCCGCATTTCGCGGGCGTTGCCGAATTGTTCGTTGCGCTTATCATGGAGGTTTTGGCAAATCGCCATGACACGCTTTTCGGTCTCCGGCGAGCAAACCAGGCCGCTCTGCGCCGCCATGCGATGGAAAATCTCGAGCAATTCCTCCGGTTGATAATCCGGAAAATTCAAATAGTTCGTAAACCGCGATTCCAGGCCGGGATTTGAAGCGATGAATTGTTTCATCGGTTCGGTGTAGCCGGCCACAATGACAACCAGCCGGCTGCGATCGTCTTCCATCCGCTTGAGCAGCGTTTCAATGGCTTCATTGCCGAAATCCTGCCCGCCGCGGCCGGCCAGCGAATAGGCTTCGTCAATGAAAAGAATCCCGTCCAGGGCGGAATCAATCATCGCGTGGGTCCGCACCGCCGTTTGGCCGACATATTCAGCTACCAGACGCCCGCGGTCGCACTCTACGACATGGCCGCGGCGCAGCAGCCCCAGCGATTTATAAATTCGGCCCATCAGGCGCGCGACCGTCGTTTTGCCGGTGCCGGGATTTCCAAAAAAGACGCTGTGCAAACTCGCTTCGACGGCCGGCAATCCCTGTTTCCGCCGCATGACCTGCATCCGGGCAAAATTGGTCGCCCGATGCACTTCATTTTTTACCGGGTCAAGGCCAACCAGAGCGTCCAACTCCTTGAAGATGGCGGCCAGGTCTTCCTCGCTCACGCCGGGGTCCGCGGCGCGGGCGGTAAAGTCAACCATGTATTGCCGGGAAACTTCGGTGAATTGCGCGGAGAGAACAGCGGTGCGCCGGCGGCAGGCGTCGGACATCTGGCCGCCCACCGTCGCCAGTGCCGTGGCGAGGGTTTGGAGGGTCTGGCGCACAAATTCAATCGTTACCGGCTGCAGGCCCAGGTCCAGGGTGTGCCTGGTGAAATGCCGGAAGATTTCATCCGAACCGAGCCTTTCGGCAGGTCGCAACAGGCCCGCGACTTTTTGCATGGCTTTGTTTCCACTTTTCTCAAACCACCTTTCGAATGCCATGGCGTCGCCTTTTGAGGCGGCGTAACCCGATTCGATGAGGGCGACGGCGTCTTCGGCTTTGGCGGCCAGGCCGGCGATGCAGGCGGCCAGCGCGCCGTAAGCCTGTTCGTCCACCAACGTGCCGGCGAGCCGTTGCCACAGGACGAGCGCCAGGGTTCGAAGCATTCCCCGAAGATCTTCAATCAAATCGAATTCGGCGTTTTCGATGTGCTTGACCGTCAACAGCGGCGGGGTGAGGATTTCGACGCATTCGATCAGGAGCTTCAATTGCAGCAGGCTGAGCAGAATGCTTTGCTCTTTGGCCGCTTCATAAGCAAAAACCTGGGACCGCCAATCGGCGTGCCGGAGCAGGAGATGCAGCCGGCGCGAATGGGCTTCGATGCAATTGCGCAGTCGCTGGGCGTCTTCGGATGTGAAAAGCGATTGGGACTGGTAAAAATTAAGAAGGTAGTCCGTGGTCATGCCATCCAGTTGGGCCAACTCCTCGCGTTTAAAGGAAATAGTGCGCCCGGTTTTGGGATTGCGAAAGAGGGTGGTCAGAATTGAACCGGGCAGAATCGTCTCGTGCAGAGGCACGGCGACCGTTCCGGGCTCGTTGAGGCGCGGCAATTCGTCCGGGGCTTTCGTTACTTCCTCCAATTGGCCGGCCAGCTTGAGCAGATCCTCCAATTGCTGGCACAGTTTGGCCTCCTCAGATTCAGGCTGGCGGTTTGTGTCCATGTCGAAGCTTCAAACTGCCATTGGCGATTCATAACGCAAGCAGATAACGCGGGTGACGCAGCGTGGTAGCGGCAGGCATCCCGGCCTGCCGTAGAGCCGTCGCTTCCAGCGCGGCGGAACAATCGCACGAGTTTAGAAAGACATTCGTAACACGGAGATCATCCGCATTCGACAACGTTTCCGGGCGGCTGGAAGCACGCCCTCTACATCAGGCCGGGAGGCCCGACGCTACGCCCATCACTTTTTAATTTTTCCTTTTTCCTTTTTAATTTAAAATCCGGGTCCGGTGGCCACTCTCGTTTTTGACATCGAAACCTCGGCGCTGCCCGCGGATCAATTCGACGAGGCGCAGCAGGAGTATCTGTTTCGCGAATGCGGAAAAATTGCCGACGAAACCGGGCGCGAAGCGCGCCGGGCGGAGTTGCGCCAGATGTTCAACCTCTGGCCGTTTACGGCGCAGGTGGTCTGCATCGCTATGCTCAACGCCGAAAGTCAGCGCGGCCAGTCTCTTTTTTTGGCTGAGGATTTTCGGGAGGAATTGGACGATGTTTCCCCGGTCAAATACATTGCGTGCTCGGATGAATCAGAGCTGCTCACGCAGTTTTGGGACGCGGCCAGGAAATTCGACAGCGTGGTCACCTTCAACGGGCGGGGTTTCGATGTGCCGTTTATCTACCTGCGATCGGCGATTTTAAATGTGCCGATTTCCAAAAAGAACTGGCTGGGCTACCGCTACGCCACCGAACCGCATTGCGATTTGGCCGAGCAGTTGACGTTTTACAGCGTGAGCGGCCGGGATGGGGCGGCGCGGCGGTTCAACCTGGATTTCTACTGCAAAGCGTTCGGCATTGAATCTCCCAAAAGCCATGGCGTGACCGGCATGGACGTGAATAATCTAATGAAAGAAGGGAAGTTCAAAGAAATCGCCGAATATTGCATGCGCGACGTGCGGGCCACGACCGAACTCTACCGGATTTGGAAAGAACGATTGGCGGGAATAAAGTGACCTCACTGTTGTAACTGAAAAAATGCGTTCCCCGTTGCGGGCGTGACGGTAAGGTAATTCGTGCCGTTGAGCAGGGTGGGCGCGGCGCTGGGGACCCATCCCGTTGCCACGGGCAGATTCAAATTGGCGGTTTGATAGAGGCTCCAGCCGGAAACATTCTGCCAATAGAGGGTCACCGAATCGCCGGCGCGGTTCAGATACAGATGCGGCGGCGCCTGAACCGAACCGGCGGCCTGCGCGATCCAAATTCCGCCGGCATTGTCCACGGCGGCCATTACCGTGCCATCGCCGGAACAAGCGGCCGAAACCCATTCATTGGTTGTCGGCGCATCGGTCTGCACCCAGAGCGCTCCGGAATTAGTTGACACCCATATTCCTTCACCGTATGCCACGGCAATCAATTTGCTTCCGTCAGATGAAGACGCAACGGATTCCCAGGATTCAATCGGCGAATCGTTCTGCCCTTGCCAAATGATGCCGGAATCGGTCGAACCCCAAACCCTGAGGTCGCTGGCGACTGCGACGAGATGGCTGCCATCGGATGATGAGGCCACAGAATCCCAGGCGTTAGTGGGCGCGCCGGGTTGCTGTGTCCAGGTATTTCCGGAATTGGTTGAAGTGTAGATTCCAGCGTCAGAAATGACCGCCACCAGATTGCTTCCGGTAGATGATGAGGCGACCGAGTCCCAAAGCTCACTTGGGGCGTCAGTTTGTTGAGTCCAGTTGGTTCCTGAATTTGTTGACCCGTATATCCCGCCGCCATTAACCACGGCCACGAGTTTTGTACCGTCTGACGAAGAAGCCAGAGACGACCACGCTTCACTTGGGGCGCCGGTTTGTTGGGTCCAGGCCGTTCCCGAATTGGTTGAGGTCCAAATTCCTCCGCCGCCCCCGCGCACGGCCCCGGGCACGGCAGCCGCCAGATGGGTCCCGTCTGCCGACGAAACGATGGAACACCAATCTTCGCTCGGCGCACTGGTTTGCTGGGTCCAGGTCGTCCCCGAATTGCTCGAAGTCCAAATTGCGCCGGGATCCAATACCGCGGCCAAATGCGTGCCATCCGATGAGGAGGCGATGGATTGCCAGTTTCCGTTTGCCGGCGCAGGGGTTTCGACCCAATTGGTAATCAGATTGTTCCAATTGAGCGTGCCCTGGGCACGGGCGACCGAGAATGGAAGCGCGTAGAAGGACAAAACGCACAAAGCGAAGGCCATGGGCGCCAACCGATTTTCAATCCAGGTTTTCATAAAGCGCCAGGGCTTTGCCGAATGCGCGTTTGCCTGAAAATGCTTGCATTAGCCGTGGAGCGGGGCAAGCAAATTTTTAGAATTTGGAGCGCGGCTGGGGGCGATAGCACCAGCCGCAGCACTTTGCTTGCCTGAAGTCTTATGTATGGTCACGGCTCCTCCCATTGCGAAAATGCCGTGGCTGGTCCCGCAGATGGGACACAGCCGCGCTCCAATCCGGCGTTTTTCTGCCAATCCACGCTTGCGATGCGAAAGCGGCCCCCGTAATTTGCGATTCTTGTGCGAGTCTTATTCTTTGCCCAGCTCAAAGACGCGACGAAATGCGATTCGGTCGAAATCGCGTTGCCGGCGCCCATAAATGCCGAGCAACTATGGGCGCAATTGCAGAAGCAATTTCCGGCACTGGCCGGCCATCGTTCCAGTGTTCGCCTCGCCAGGAATTCCGAATATGTCCGGTCGGGCGCCCAATTTTTCAATACCGATGAAGTTGCCCTGATTCCGCCCGTTTCCGGCGGATAAACCCCATTGTATGGAAATCGAAATTCAGCTCACATCTGAGCCAATCCCGGAAAAAGTCTTTGCGCCGTCCGGCAGTGCGCACGGCGCGTGGGTGGAGTTTCGCGGCGTGGTTCGTGGCGAGGAAAAGGGCCAAAAAATCTCGGCGCTCGAATATGAAGCCTATCCGGATATGGCTGCCCGGGAAATTCGGCGGTTGCTTGAGGAAATTTCATCGCGTCATCCGTGCGTGGCGGCGCGCGTCATCCATCGGACGGGAATCATTCCCGTGGGCGAAACGGCAATCTACGCCGGCGTGGCCGGCTCTCACCGTGCCGAAGCCATTACCTTGCTTGCCGAATTCATGGATAAGCTTAAGCAGGACGTGCCGATCTGGAAACGACGGGCGCTGCCCGTTCAATCGGTCGAATCGGCCCCTGCCGTTGAGCCTTTGAACCGATCCAATCTCTCGACGTCTCAAATCAGCAGTGAACAATTCCCCCTCTCCCGGCGGGAGAGGGCAGGGGTGCGGGAGAATTGTGCGAATACCGGAAAGGTGCCCTCTTTGGACCTCGCGCAGGCCGAAATCTCCGCTCACTGTTCCCCGTTACCCGGCGTCCGCGCGCCGCTCGAAGGCGGCCTCGGGCGAATCTTGCGCGAAACCGTGTGCGCTCCCAACGATCTGCCTGACACCGATCGTTCCACACGCGATGGCTACGCAATCTTGCAAAACGACAGGTCAGAAACATTTCAAATTGTGGACACCGTTCATGCGGCCGATTGGAGGCCGCGTGATCTGAATTTTGGAGAGGCGGTCCGGGTGGCCACGGGAGCGTCCATGCCCTGTGAAAATTTACGCGT
>JASHPN010000299.1 GCA_030038175.1 Verrucomicrobiia bacterium | reverse complement strand
TATAAATTTTCACGACCGAGTGTTACCCGATACATCCACGACTATGAATGACGTGCTGTCAAGGTTTCGCCAGCAGCATCATCGATTTCCGTTCATTTTGCCAGTCTGATGCAGGAGCGCGGAAGTGGTCTGGCTGGCGGAATGCCCGGGCACACATTTTTGTGTATAGCCTGGAATTGTTGGAAATGACCTGCCTTCGCTCAGAAGCTACGGCAAGGCAGGCCTGCCTTCGCTCAGAAGCTACGGCACGGCGCTTCGCGGAAGTCAGGGCAAGACACACACTTTTTTTGTGTCTAGGCGCGTGAACGAGGAAACGAAGCGAGGGGAGGCAAAAACCGCGATTTTATTGGGGAATTTGAGGATTTATTGAGGAGGTGGATTTTTCCAGTGGTCTGATTTCGTTTACAGGCCGGGAGGGCTGCGGGTGTATGGATTTCATTGGATGCGCGTTCCTCGACGCCATGCAATAGACAACAATTTAACCTTTTTAACATAATTAACCATTCAACCAACACCCGCCTTCCCACGCAATCATCGCCCGTTTCCGTTCCGGCCCCCAATGATAATCGCCGAAAACGCCCGTCTCCCGAATCACGCGATGGCAGGGAATCAAATAAGCCAGCGGATTTTGCCCAACGGCCGCCCCGACCGCCCGGGCGGCCGTGGGCTTTTCAATAGCACGGGCCAAACGACCATAGCTGGTCAGCGCGCCCGGCCTGATTTGCAACAGCGCACGCCAGACCCGCACCTGGAACCGAGTGCCGCGGACAAAAGCGCGCAACGCCGGCCGCGTCCGAGCGCCGCCGGGCCCGGCAAAAATTCTCGCCGCCAGTTTCTCAGCGCCTGAATCGTTCCGGCGGAATTTTGCTTCAGGCCAGTGGTCATGCAGATCGGCCAAAGCCGCCGTTTCATTTTCGACGAAGGCGAGATGGCAGATGCCGCGCGGGCCTTCCGCGATCAGGCACTTGCCGAACGGACTGTCCGCAAACCCGGAGGACATCGTCCATCCCTTGCCTCCAAATTTAAGTTCGCCGGGCGAAGCGGCCTCCAATTGAACGCACAGGTCATGCAGCCGGCCCGGTCCGGACAGGCCCGATTCAAAGGCCGCGTCCAGCACGGCCGTTCCCCGGCGCAACATCTCTTTTGCGCGCGCAAGGGTGAGACATTGGAGAAAATCTTTGGGCGTCACCCCCGCCCAGGTGGAAAAGAGGCGATGAAAATGGAATTGGCTCAAGCCAATGTGCCGGGCCAGGCGGCCCAGGTCCGGTTGTTCGATCCGGTGTTCATCCATAAATCGGATGACCCGCGCAATCCGTTCGTAATCATTCATAAAACAAATTGATGTTTCCGTTCTATGCTCAACTTAAATTTTATGCGGCAGGGTCTCCACCCGTTTCTTGCGCTGATTTAGATGAACCGCCGTTATCTCCACTGGTTCAAAAGGTTACATCAAATAATTTGGAACTAAAAGGTGGTATTGAATTTGCTGAAACAGCAGCGTGAACAGTAATGCCGCAAAGACACGACGACAGACTGCCGATCCCTCGGATCAGGTGGTTTATGTGAACAACCGACTTGCGCAACTGGACGAGCGTATTGCAAAAAACAAGGGTGAATTGGAAAAGAACAGTTCCGAGCTCAGCCGGAAATTGGCGGAATTGTGCAAGCAATTGGAGCCAAAAAAATAGCCGCGGTTGTTCAGAAGCCCTCCTGATTGACAGATTTCCTTTCCAAACCGTGAGGCGTCGGCCCCTGCCCGGTTTAATTGACATGGTCTCAATCAGAAATATCGTCGTGCTCGCCGTTATGCAGGTGGGAGTGATCGTGGCCGGCGTGCTCGGAGCCGGCATTTGCTACAAGGTATGGACGACGGACAACCTGGTTTTGCCATTGCCGGTGTCCATGCTCTGTCATTATGGCGTCCTCTGGCTTCTCCTGCCGCTGGCCTGGGGCGCCGGCACGGTGATTCTTCAACTGCGCCCCAAGATAGCCGATGATGTCAAGGTGCTGGCTTTTCTTTTTGGCGTGTTGATCCTGATCGGACTTGCCCTTTTCATGATTTATGCCGACGTAATGCCATGGTTTCACGTCCAATGGGGGCTTGGGAATAACGGCACGGATGATGGGCAGTAGCGCGGCAGTCGTTTATCCCCTGATCCCGGCGTGACGGGCGATGATCGGGGACTCTCAATTGGATTCGCGCGCGTAATGCAAAATGAGACAGAAAATGGTCGCATCAACGGCGGCGTGCGCGAGCCAGCAACCGAGTATCCCTTTTGATTTTCTGCGAATCGCCGCCAGCATCAGGCCGAAAACGGCAACCATCGCGCTGCCGACGATCCCGTTGGGAAATCCGTTGCGGTAATGGGCTCCGGCAAACGAAATGGCCTGAATAATGACTGGCCAAAGGCCGGGGCCGAACGCGCTATCAAGCGCTTCGAGCATGACGCCCCGCCAGATGGTTTCTTCCATGGCCGCATTGAACGCGGCATTGCCGATGGCATAAAAGACAATCAGCCAAAGCGGAAGCTGAGGCACCATGCCCGTATAACGATGCAGGTTTGGGCTCAGGAAATGAACCCAGGCCATCAACGCAAGCGCCGGCACGATGACGGTGATCAGAACCAGGACCCAGACGGTTTGATCGAATTTTCCCGAGCGCGCCCAGCCCACGGTTTTGCGCAATGGAGGCACAAGGATCACTATGTAGGCGTACAGCATTAAAAAAGTTAAACCGCTGAAAGGGTAGATGGAAAATTCCGGAAACAGGCGGGCCAAATAGTAGCAAAGCAAAAGGACATTAAAATGAATCGTATAAATTGACCTGGCCGCAATGGATAAGGGCGCGAGCATAAAAATGGCGCGCGGCACCCAGGCTTGGAGAGAATCAGGCAACGGCCGGGTTTGGAGCAGGCCAAACAGAACAATGAGTCCTAAAAGAATTACCATGCCGAACACGGACGAACGCGGCGGCGCGTTGATTTGGCCTCTAAACATGCGGACCTTTTACGGCGCCGGCACCCAGAGAAGGCGATAGAACCGGCTGGCCGGCAGGGCGTTCGTGTCGGTAAAGGTGAAAACGCCATTGGTGGAACCGATTGGTTGCGACAGAAGGTTCCAGACAATGACCGGATTGAGGTTGGTGGTCCATTCCACCTGGAATGTTTCATCGCTCGGCGCGTTCCATGAGAGCAGGAAACCATTTGCGCCGCCCGTATTGGGATGACTGACACCGCTAATAGAAAATGGCGCCGGCGCCGCCACATTAAAATTCACTTCGATGGTATATTGAACGGGTGAATCGCTCGTGTTTGTGATTGCCAAATAATAAGGTTGGCCGGGTACCAACGGCGGCGCGGAAACCGCGTTGGTGGTCATCACATTGGTTCCTTTGGCCGTTAGCAATTCGTAGTCCGATGAAGCGTTTTCGGTTGGGATGTTGGTCTGATTAAACCAGAGGTTCAATGGGCCGCCGGCGTAATTCAAAATATTGGTCACGCCAACCGCACTGGGCGGCACGGTCACCTCAAAATTAGCCAGGCTGTCTGCCGCAATGATATTGGTTGCGATCGAATCGTAGGCCAGCACAACCACCCCGGGTTGGGGCGCGGGATTGAAAGTCACTTCCACGGCATAATTGGTGGCGAAATTGTTTGTGTTTTGGACGCCCAGATAATACGTGCCGCCGGGAATCAGACGCCGCGGCAGCGGCGAGGCGCTGGTGTTCAGGTTGGTTGACCCATATGTGATGGCGGTCATCATTTCCAGGTCATTTGGGTAAGCGATGGTCGGCGGCACGTTTGTGCTGTACCACAAGTTCATCGGCGCTCCCGCAAAAAGCAGAATGTTCGAGGCCGTGGTCGCATTCTCCGGCACGCTGATAAGATGCCATACGATGGTATTGGCAGGAACCGAATTGGTTATTGGCTGACCGGATGTCAAACTGATAGCGTACTGTTCAGAATACGTCGGGATAACTGCACTAACCAAAACGCTCACCGTCACCGGGCCGAAATACGCCACCGTATCGGTGTTGGTCACATAAACGTCAAACGAGCCAAAGCCGTAGTAATTGGTGCCGCCGATCGTGCTGTTGGTCGGCGTATAAACGGCAATGCTGTTGCTGTATATGCCGGTATTGGTATAGGAACCCAGAACATTCGTCAGATAAACAAAACCCTGGATTGCGTTGGTCACAAAGAAACTTAGGTTCCCCGTTTTGCCGAACAGCTTTTGCAAATCCACGCCCACCGGCGCGTTGGTCATCGTCAGCGCATGGGGACCGGCCAGCCAGTTGTCAAATTCCTCCAACTCGGAGTAACCGGATGTGTCGAGCTGATAATTGTTATACGAGTTGGTCACGACCTGGCCGAATGTGATCTTCCAGAAATCGGGAATGCCGTCCTGGGCGCTGTATTGGAAGATTAAATTCGTGCTGAGCGTCGGCAGAATCCCGGGCGTATTGATGATGGCACCGCTCTGCCGGCGGACATTTTCGACGATGTTGGTCTCGGCCGGTTCCCGTTTAAACATGGAAACGCCGGCGAAATCCAATACTTTCTCGTACGCCATATACGCCTCATCTACGGACACCGGCGGCAGCGGAAACTCGTTGGTCGCGGTGTACAGGTTGGAATACGATCCCCAATTAGTGAACATCAGCCATCCGGTATCGGCGCCATTCAAGCGGCCATTTTTGTCACTGTCTATGAAATTGTTGGTCTGGAACAGCCAGGTCGTATTGGTGCCGCCCCAGAAGGCGATATTGGTCGTCACAGTGTTGGGACCGGCGATAAGATAATTGCACCGGTAATTCAGATAGTTCGTAAAGCCGTTGGGATTAGCGAGAATATCGGTGGACGAAGAATAGCCCGCGTTAGTGACCCAGTTGTAAATGACATTATCCACGAAATCCAGTGCGATATCATCGCCGAGCCGGGGGCTGCCCGTATAATCGTCGGCAAAGAGGTTGTGATGGAGGCTCACGGTGCCGCCGCCATAGCGCAAGAGCGCGCCATTCGGGGGTGGCTGATTGGGCACATAAACGCTGTCAGAAAGGATGGACCATTGAACGGTAATATTTGAAGAGTTGAGGATGGATAAATCGTCGTTTGAACTCCAGATGGCGGAAATATGGTCGGCAATGACATTGGAAGCCATGTTGAATTGCAAGGCGTCGCCGCCATTTCCGGCCTCCGTCAAGCCCGACAGCGACGGTCCAATCGCGACCCCGGTAGGATTGCCCAGGACGCCCGTATTTGCATAAAACGTGGCCGAGTTTCCGGTGGGAGTAACGGTATAAACATAATTATTTGCAACGTACATGAGGCCGGCGTTATTAAATTCGATCCCATTCACATTATTCTCCCCAAGCGTAACAAAAATACTCGCGACCCCATTCGGCTTAATTTCATAGACGCTGGTGGTCTTGCCTTCAACGAACAGGTTCCCACCCCGGCTGAAAGTCATGTAGCCATCATTGACTAACCCTGAGCAAAATGTGGATTTGACCCCGTTGGGCGTGTATTTATAAATGTTGCCGCTGCCGTTATCGGAGACATACAGATTGCCGGCACTGTCAATCGCCAGGCCGCCGGGACCTGACAAGCCTGTCGCGAAGGTCGTCCTGACTGCCGCTGGGGTAATCTTATACACCGTATTCCCGCGGCCATCTGACACAAAAAGATTGCCGTTGGTATCAAAAGCCAGTCCGGTGGGATTGTTCATGCCGGTGTCAAAGGTGCTGATGGCCCCGGCAGGCGTGACTTTATAAACATTGCCGTCCAACGCGCCTGCAACATACAGATTAGTATATATGTCAAAGGCAAGCCCCTCCGGTTCGTCGTAAAAGTTAGCCGCGTAAGTGCTTTGTGCGGCGGACGGCGAAAATTCGTTAACTGCGCCGGGGTCATACCATTGTGACACAAATATATTGTTCGGCGGCACCATGTAATTCGGCCTAAACCGCAAATAACGAATCACATCATCATGCGCGTTCGTGGAGACGATGATGGGCGCGTCCGCAATCGTAATGCCCCCTTCCGGCGCCGTTTGACCGGCGATCGTCAAATAGGCATTGGTAATCAGGATCGGATACTGCAAATAAATCACCCCTGAGATATCAAACACGATTGTTCGGTTGGTGGAACTGACGGCATCGCGCAAACTGCCCGGGCCGGAGTCATCCAGGTTGACCACATGATAGACCGTATTGTTGGTGTATCCATTTCGGAAACTGCCGCCCAACGCGCCGCCGCCCGCGCCTTCGGCCCCCGGGAACGCCGGGAAATAGCTGTTGGTATCAATGATGGCCAGGATGGTG
>JASHPN010000298.1 GCA_030038175.1 Verrucomicrobiia bacterium | reverse complement strand
AGTATTTCAGCGTTTTAGGCATCCTCCATCCATCAAACGGCCAAAGAACAGAGATCATCTTACGAAATCCCGGCGAAGCTGGAACATGTCCCGCATTTCCGGCAAAAACACCAAACCGGAAATGATCGTCCGCTCCTTGCTCCACCGGCTGGGCTATCGCTTCCGCCTGCACGACCGCAAATTACCCGGCTGCCCCGACATGGTCTTGCCGAAAAAGGGATTGAGGCTGATGCGCCGCGCTCCTAATCCTGTAAATCCCGTAAATCCTGTCCGTGGCTTCGTTTCAAATCTCCACATCCCGGCAGCGTTGCTCCAGTTGATAACTGATTTGCTGAATGACTTTGTCCGAAAGCTTTGCCGATTCCTTGGCAATGAAATCGGCGACTTCTTTGCCGCTTAAGACTGTTATGTCCGATTTCGCTGTTCGGTCCACCCACCAACCCGGCAACGCGACAACCGGCCGCACAGTCACGCGCTCACCAGTCGCTTTTGACAATTCAACGGCAAGCCATTGAGCGTTGCGGCTGGCCTGACTCGGGGCCTCGGCGTCGTAATCGCCTGACGCAAATTCAATCCTGTTGCCATCAAACATGGCTTTGTGGTCCGGGCCACCGTTTCTGCCGGGCCTTTTGGTGCGATACTTTGTCTCGATAGCAAAGACACCCGCTGGCCCGACGACAACGTGGTCTATATTCCATTTTCCATTGCCGGAAATGTCGTGGAAAATGCGATAGCCATCGGCAAATAGCGGCTGCAACAGTTCCGCCATTGCCTGTTCGCCGAGCAAGCCCCTTCGGTACGCGCGGATTTTATACAACTGCCTTAAGGCTACAACGGAACAGACGGCCGCAACCGGTCCAAAAATCATGAGTGACGTGAGAGGCGCCCACGCGTCTGTCGGCCTGGTCTCGGGAAAGACGGCGATCAACAAGGAAAAGACGAATGCACCCATGAACCAAAAGTTGAACGAGTCGTTCAGACCTTCCAACTTCCGCTGCAAACCATAACCAGCGGGACGAAGTAATTTTTCCGGAAGCGGTGAACGGTCGCCTCTACGCTTCCGAAGCAAGTATCCGATTGAGACGGCGGCAAGGAGAATCAGAGAAGGAATAAGGCCCGCAATTGGCAAATGGAGGTTTAGCATAACCATCGCAATTGGAGTCATATCCGCACAAAGTGTGCCAAAATTCTGGTATGCGTAAGCGGCCGGCCGGCCGTGGATTTGAACATAAAACGATATCAAAAACGACGAAAATGGAAGCTCTTTCTCGAGATTTACCGTGACTGAAACTCTATGCCGGGCGCGATCTTTTTGGCCAAGGAAAGCGCTTCCAAATAGGTATCGCGGTCGGCGATATGTTCGACAATTCCGTCCTCATATATGCCGTACAAACCGAAAAAAGGCTCACTAAATTCATCGTCGAACGGTTCGGAGCCGAAATTATAGACGACCACGTCGCCATCGTCTGAATCGCGCACGGTCTGGATCCGGTACATCCGGAATGGCGAGTTCGGTTCAGGATTAGGGGCCGAAACGTCAACTGGAACGGGAAGCTGATCGTCAAGAATGACGGGAAGCTGCAGCCGCATGGCAACCCGCAAACAATCGCGGTCGCCAAAAGATGCTAAAGCGGTCAACCCGACCGCATCTATGCATGTAGCCCCAAATTTGTCTTCTAACAAGTACGGCCACACGTCTGTGGTTTCATCAAAGTTGACGTGCGCGCATGCCCATGCTTCAAATTGATTGGCAATGCGCATGACCACACGCATCAATTCGTCAATTCCGTTATATGCTTCGCTAAGATTAAGCTCTTCGCAACGGGCGCGTTCGTGACACGCGGACCAAAGCGAAGACGCCATTGCAAAGACAGCGGCAGGATCAGGTTGGGTTGTATCTGTGCTCATAATTTTTGAACTATACCTGGCCTGGTCTCGGACTTTTGGCAAGAACAATGTGTTCTATACTAGAACAACACTTTCCTTCCAAACCTGGTAGCCTGGCTGGACATGGCACAAACCGGGCAAAATCTGATTGGCGACCGTGTGAGAGAAGCGCGGCGCAAAGCGAAACTCACCCAAGGTGAGTTATCCAAAAAATTGCCAAGCTCGGAGTCTCAATTGACCGCGCTGGCGTGGCAAAAATTGAAACCGGCATTCGCGGCGTTCTCGATTTCGAGATCATTGCCTTCGCCAGGGCTTTGAACGTAAAGGTCCGTTGGCTGTTCGACGTCGAGGAATAAGAACATGGCCGCTTTTTATAGAAAGACTCTCGCAGGTTTCCTTCAGGACCCGCCAGAAGTCATTCTCGGCTCGCTCTTGGCATCCTATCAGCACAATGAATTGCAAAAGAAACAAACGGAGGCATGGAAAATTGAAATCAAGCTGTTAAAATCAACCTGCCAAGAACTTGTTCAATTCGATCCAGCCAATGAAAAATGGTCATTGCTTTTGGAATACCCAATTCCGCGGCGTTCAAAGCGATTGGACGCAGTATTGTTGGCGGGTGACGTCGTTTTCTGCCTTGAATTCAAGACCCGAGACGAGACACACACTCTTCAGGCAGACCGGCAAGTTGAAGATTACGCCTTGGACCTCCGAGATTTCCATGAAATGAGCGCCGACCGCGTCATTGTGCCATTATCTATAGTTCCAAAGGCCGGCGATTTTGACAACGAACGCATTGAAAGTTCCGAGGACGCCGTGCGCGAAACCATACGATGCAATGAACGTAATCTCGCCGCAATTATTTTGCGGAAATTCAAAGGTGAGCGTCGTTCTGATAGTCAACTGATCGATCCGCAAAAATGGGACAAATCGCCGTATCATCCGGTCCCGACGATTATCGAGGCTGCCGAAGCTTTGTTCGCCGGCCATAACGTCAGGGAAATCGCTCGTTCACACGCGGGTGCAATCAATCTGACGAAAACGTCCGACCGGCTGGTGAAGATCGTTCAGGATGCGCAGGCCCGCTCAGAAAAGGTGATCTGCTTTGTCACTGGAATCCCGGGAGCAGGAAAGACACTCGCCGGTTTAAATGTCGTCCACAATCCAGTATTGCGCAGTGATGGAAGGCCAGCGGGCATTTTTCTATCTGGAAACGGACCCCTCGTTAAAATCGTTTCAGCGGCAATTGCGCGCGACCATAGACGGAGGCTTGGCAACGGCAACGGCGGGCGAACAGTCGGAACATTCATTCAAAATGTCCACATTTTTGTTAGAGAAGGATTAGAAAAGCCCGACAAGCCGCCCGTTGAGAGAGTCGTCATCTTTGACGAAGCCCAGCGGGCTTGGAATGCCGACCAAAATCGGAAAAAGAACCAATTAGAAGTCTCCGAGCCAGAAACTATGCTCTCAATTATGGACCGCCACAAAGATTGGGCGGTTCTTATCGCTTTGGTTGGTGGAGGCCAAGAAATACATAACGGCGAAGCTGGGTTGTCAGAATGGGGCAGAGTCTTGCGAGAAAAGTTCCCAAACTGGGCGATTGCCGTTTCGCCGAAAGTCCTCGAACGAGACGCCAGTACCGCCGGTCACCTACTCTTCAACGACGGAGATTCTGGGCGGGTAAAAGTCCAAAAAGAGCCGTCCCTCCATCTCGGAATTAATCTCCGCTCATTTCGAGCCCAGAGATTCGCCGAATGGGTTGACGCCGTTCTGGAAGGTGATAGCGAAAAAGCAGCTGCGACGGTCCGCCAACTCGATGATTTCCCGCTGGCCTTTACCCGTTCACTCGAAACCGCTCGCGGATGGCTTCGCCAGAACGCTCGTGGCCAACAGCGGGCGGGACTTGTGTCAAGCTCCGGCGCCCTTCGTCTCCGTGCGGACGGCATCGAATTATCTTCTGGTTTTCGCCAAGGCAATCGCGATATGTACGTGAATTGGTTTCTCAACTTGCTGCCAGATGTGCGCTCGTCAAATCAACTTGAGGTGGCTGCTTCAGAGTTTGAATGTCAAGGTTTGGAACTCGATTGGATTGGCCTTTGCTGGGGCGGAGATCTTTCAATTGACGAGCAGGGTCGCTGGATCTTTCGAGATTTTGCGGGAACACGTTGGGGCACTTTAAAGAAGGACATCGACCGTCAATACCTTCTCAACAAGTACCGTGTCCTTCTCACACGAGCGCGGCGTGGGTTAGTTGTTTGGATTCCACACGGGGACAACTCAGATCAAACTCGTTTACCAAGCTTTTTTGATAATACAGGCGGTTATCTTGCCCGTTGTGGAACCCCAGAAATCTGATATCTACGCAGAACCATCCTGCCGGGACTTCCTCTCCTCCAACTCCCTTTCCTCCGCCTTCTGTTCCGCCCACCGCTCGGACAACGGCTTCTCGCCCTTCTTCCGGGCGATGCATCCCCGCCCGGCCCGAATAAGTTCAAGTCTCTGGGCCAGCGATCTTTGCGAGCGTCTCTGCATTAATTTTGAATTTTGAGTTATGAGCTTTGAGTTTGTCCAGCAGATTCGTTGATGGTTGTTGGTTGAGAGTTGAGGGTTAAAACGCTTTCGTCACCGCGGAGGGCGGGACGGCGAAGAGGGGGGGATTGATCCGCGTTCGTCCCGCTTCGAGCGGGACGAAGGCGCGGCCAGGGAAGCCGAACAAAGGGAAATCGGTTTTCTATGGTTCCACGCCGGCGGCAACGGGAAGGCCGTATTGCTCGAGCCAGGCATAGGAGATTTGACTGACCGGCGTTTGGTATTCGCAGGCCCCGATGTCCACCGTGCCTTCGTGGCCGAACGAAATTGAACCATGCCTTTAAATTATGCTCAGCCTAAAAACATGGTATTTCCGGGAAGGCGCAGTCATGCGCTAAAGTTTTTCCATGATGACAATACGCAAATCAAACGAACGGGGCCACGCCGAGCATGGCTGGCTGGACAGCTATCATAGTTTCAGCTTTGCGGACTACTACGATTCGCAATGGACGGGCTTTCGCACGCTCCGGGTGATTAACGACGATCTGGTGATGCCCGGCATGGGCTTTGGGGCGCATCCCCACCGGGACATGGAAATCGTCACCTACGTGTTGAGCGGCGCGCTGGAACATAAGGATTCCATGGGCAATGGGCGCGTTATTCGCCCCGGCGACGTGCAATATATGTCGGCCGGCAGCGGCGTGCGTCATAGCGAATTTAATCCTTCCCAAAAAGAGGCCGCCCACTTCCTGCAGATCTGGATTTTGCCGGACGCGCAGGGCGTCAAGCCGCGCTACGCCGAAAAATCGTTGCGCGACGCGCCCCATGGCCAATTCCATCTGGTCACGAGCAAAACCGGGCGGGACGGCTCGATTGCCATCCATCAGGACGCCGATTTGTTGCTCGCAAAGTTGGACCCGGGCCAATCGGTGGCGCATCGGCTGGCGAATAACCGCAACGCGTGGATTCACGTGGCCGAAGGCGAAGTCGTCTTGAACGGCCAGACGCTCGCCGGCGGCGATGCCGCCGCGATCAGCCGCGAGAATAACTTGCAGTTAACCGCAAACAAACCATCGCAGGTCCTGTTATTCGACCTGAACTAACCGGACTGTCCGGCCGCAGCCTCCGAAAGGCTGCGGCCGGGTTTCATTATCAAACCATCAACCAATAACCACCAACCATCAACGAACTATGAACGCAATCAATTCCAAACAGCTTCTCGAACAATTGAACTGGCGCTATGCCACCAAACAATTTGATCCCAACCGCAAAATCAGCGCCGCCGACTGGGCCACGCTCGAGGACGCCCTCGCGCTCAGTCCTTCCAGCGGCGGACTGCAACCGTGGAAATTCATCGTCATCACCGACCCGGCGGTCCGCGCCAAACTGTCGCCCGCGTCCTACGGACAGCCGCAGATCACCAACGCTTCCCATTTGGTTGTCTTCGCTTCCAAAATTAATTTCGGCGAGGCGGACGTGGATGCGCACATCCAGCGCGCAGCCGATGTTCAGGGCGTGCCCGTGGAAGCGCTGGGGCAGCTCCGCGGCATGCTCGTGGGCGGCATTGTCCGGAGCATGGACGATTCCGCGCGGAATGCCTGGGCGCGAAACCAGGCCTATATCGCCCTGGGCAACTTATTGACGAGCGCAGCGCTTCTGGGCATTGACGCCTGTCCCATGGAAGGCTTCGATCGCGCGCAATACGACGAAATTCTGGGCTTAAAGGCGCACGGGTATGCCTCCGCCGTCATCGCCACGCTCGGCTATCGCCTGGCGGCCGACAAATACGCGAACGCGCCGAAGGTCCGTTTTCCGAAGGAACAACTCTTTGCCAAAGTGTGAGGCAAAGAAGCAACTTCAGTGCGCTCCCTGGCCGCGCGTTAATTGGCTCCGTATCGGAGCGCCGATCCAAAGTATGCCAATGCATCAGATCGCGATATTTGCGCACCAGGGATCCTGGAAGGCAGTTAAAAACAATGCATTCATAATCCCATCTCCTTTCTCTTGCTGTGAGGCAAGCAACTCAATTGTTCCTATCCAACATAATGCCACTCCGAAGAATATGCGAGCGCGGCGAATCGTATCACCGACGGAGCGCGGTTGCCTGCCACGCCGCAGCCTTTGGCGAAGGAGGGTGTGCGCCAGCACCAACCGCAGCCTGACGAAGCCTGAACCACCGTGCTTTGTGCAACTATCCCAGACGTGCGCGCTGCGACTGGTCTCCCGATACATCGGGAGACACAGTCGCGCTCCGACCGATACAGGACGCCACCAGGTGCAATGAGTCGTATATGAACCGGCTTGTCCTTTCGTCCCTGCCGGGACGAATTTCTTTTCGGGGGGCAGTTTTCCAGACACTCCGTGTCTGGCTACTTTCCAGGGGTCGCTCCGCGACATATTCAGTCAGGGCCTCCTTGTCCGCCGTTGGCGTCGGCCCCATGCAATCGAGAGAGCGCGAGCGCGGTGGCAGAATTCGCGGCGTGCTATACAGTTTCTTTCAAGGCCACGCCCAGCGCTTCGTCGAGCGATTCGATCCGCACGGGCTTGGTCAAGTGGGCGACGAAACCGACCTCATAGCTGCGATTGACGTCCTGTTCCATGCCGTAACCCGTCAGGGCGATGCCTTTCAATTTTGACTTCCTCAACTCCGCCATCAGGTCGCAACCGTTCCCATCCGGGAGTCCAATGTCAGAAATCAGCAGATTAAACTTTTGCTTTTTTGCAAGCGAACGCGCCTCGGACAGCGAACCGGCCGGAATCACGTTATAATTGCGCCGCACCAGCAAGTGGGTGAGGCTCACGCGCGTCGGTTCGTGGTCTTCCACCAGTAAGATGCGTATGCCGCGGCCGGACCTGCGTTTGGCCGGCTTATGCGCGATATTCACTGTTTCTGCAGTCTCTTCAATGTCGCGGGCGAGCGGCAATTCAATGGAAAAAACCGAGCCTTTGCCCTTGCCCGGGCTTTCCGCCCGAATGGAACCGTGATGCATTTCCACCAGCGCGCGGGAAATTGCCAACCCCAGGCCCAGGCCGCCGAAATGGTGGGTTCCCTGGGTAAAGGCGCCAAAGATTCGGTCTAATTCCACCGGCTCAATCCCGATTCCGGTATCCGAGACGGTGACCAACAGCTTTCCTTCCGGCGACGCGGAGCTTTCCACGATAATCGCGCCGCCCTCGGGCGTGAATTTCACGGCGTTTTTGAGCACATTCCAAAAGATTTGCCGCAGCCGAACGGCATCGCCGCGGACCATTGGTCCTTTGGCGTGGAGATTTAAAGCGAGGCTGATTTTCTTTCGGGAGACATCCGCATGCACCGTCCCGGCGGCGTCCCGCAGGGCCGCGTGAACATCCACCGGCTTCATTTCGAGCGCGAGTTTGCCGCGGGTAATGCGCGTCAAATCCAACATATCGTCAATCAAACGCGCCTCCAGCTCGATGTTTTTCCGGACGGTCTCAAAATCCATTCGCGCCTGCGCAGGAAAATCCCCGTTGCGCACACCGTCGCTGGCCAGCAGGAGAACGGGATTCAATGGGGTCCGCAATTCGTGGGAGAGCGCGGCCAGAAAATCGTCTTTGGCGCGGTTGGCCGCTTTTTCGCGCGCCAAACTTTCCTCGAGTTTCCTTTCGTATTCCTTGCGCTGGGACATATC
>JASHPN010000297.1 GCA_030038175.1 Verrucomicrobiia bacterium | reverse complement strand
GGAATCCAGCAGCCACGGCGCGGACCTGGCCCAGGCGGACACGTCCCAGGCAATCTCCTGGACGCCCAGCGTGAACAATACCGTAACGGATTTGAAGTCTTACGGCTCGGAAGCCGTGGTCACCTTCACCATGAGCCGCAATGTGAATCCTACTCCGGACTCGTCCTGGCTGGATTGCAGCAATATCACCTTGCCGCAGCTCAACCTGTTGATTGCCAACGGCGAAGCCCCGGCCTGGTTTATCACCGGCAACACCAACGACAACGACGCGGTGTATTTGGTCGGCCGCAACCGGGGTTCCGGCACGCGAATGAACTTTCTGGCGTGCAGCACCTTCGGCGCCCACAATCCGGTGCAGCAATACTCCATCGGCTACGGCTGCGGCGACCCGGGCGATCCGGCCCAGAATCCGGAGATTCTGTGGTTGACGAACGAAGCCAACAACGGTTATGAAAGCGGCGGCAGTGTGGCCAAGGCTTTGGCGGACACCGGCGGCAGCGAGACCCAGGGCAGTTGCCAGCAGGCGGATCCCTTCGGCAATGGCACCAATTGGTTTGCCATCGGCTATGTTGCGCCGTCGGACGCTTTGAGCACCGGCAACAACGGCGGCCAATCACCGACCGCATACTATCCCAATACGAACAATTGGGTCAGCCTGGACGGTGTGTTCTCGAACAATCGCAACATCGAGAACGGCTCGTGGTGGTTCTGGGGCCATGAACATTTGTATGGCAAATATGGCATCAGTGGCAGCACCCAGGACACAGTGGGCACGATCCTGTTCAACGCCGTGGTAGGGGAAATCGCCCTGCAAGGTTTTGGAACCAATCCCAGCGGTCATGATGCGGGCATTCCTTACGCTCTGATGAATGTCACGAAGCCCAGCGATACATCATTTCCCGAGTTCTAATCGGTTGAACGTTTAGCAACGGTTGGAAGCATGGCCAGCGCGGAGTGATTCCCCGCGCTGGCCTTTGGGTTTTGTGTGAGATGCAGACGGATTAAGAAGATGAAAAAAATTTTGTTCATTTCGACCATTTTAAATTTGGCATTGTTGGGCACTGCCTTTTCTCTCTGGTTGAACCGGCATCCACGAGCAACCGCAGCTCCACCGACTGCGTCCGGAAGCAAACCGCTCGCGCAAGCCCTGGCAGCACCCGCCCCGGAGTCTCAACCTCCGGCTGAAACGCCGGCGCGACCTTTCCGCTGGAGCGATCTGGAATCGTCGAATGATTACTCGTCATTCATTGCCAACCTGCGCGCCGCCGGCTGCCCGGAACCAACCATTGCCGATATCGTCCGGGGCGACATGGACCGCGCGTTTACCTGGGAGCGCCAGCAACTGAACCTGGACGGCTCCGGCAATGGTCCGTGGTCACAGGCGCGCGAGGCGCAAATGGTCGCCAGCTTGCTGGGCGGGGAGCCGGTGGCAAGGGGCACGTCAGCGGCCGAAACGGGAGATTCCGCCGGGATGAACAGCCAGGGAAATGCACTGGGGCAGATCTCATCGGCGGGCGCGCAAACGGCGCCTTCCGCCCCGTTGTTCCTGCAAAATGTCAATTGGAGCGCCCTGGGTTTCACCCCCGCACAGCAGGCGACGATCGCGCAGGTTCGCCAGCAGTTTCAGAACCAGACGGCCAATCAGAATCAGAGTTCCACTGAGCCGGCGACCCAGAATGCCGGCGCAAACAACCCCGGCGACGTCTCGGTCAGTCCAGGCGGGGGCGCGCAGAATCCAGGCTCCGGCGACTCGGCCGCGCCGACGAAATGGCAAAATGCCGTCCAGGAGGCGAACAACGAATTGAGCGGTTTGCTGGGCGCCCAGGCGTACGCGGCTTATGAGCAGGAACAATATTTGGAATGGTACACGCCCCAGGTCCAGGCGGCGGCGGCCAGTGAGGCGCCTCTCATAATCAACCCTGACAACTTTCATCCAGTACAGTGAGGTTGCCTAATGATTGTTTCTGATTTGACGGCGGGAGGTGACTTTCTCGTAACAAAGCCGGAGAGCCTGCTGATTTGGATGGGTTAATGCATATAACATGCTGATATGCAATAATATATGAGCTATACTTTAAAGTCCTAAAACAGAAATATCATGTCCTCAATCATGCAGCCGGGCAACGTCAGTCCTGATAGATTTTTACAGGTGAACCAAGTTTTGTGAGGTGGCGGCTCAACGCATGGCCAATTGCCGGATAAAGCCTCGTCATCCAGGGGAACCGTGAGGATTTTTTTCCGCTTCAACCCGGCTGTCGCGGAAGATGGAAGTGAAATAACACAACAAGACAAAAACCGATGAAAATGAGAAATTTAATTACAGCAGCATTATTGATTGGCGGGGCCATTCTGGCGTCCCAGGCCGCGTTCGGCCAGACGTATGGTCCAATTTATGAGAGTTACCCCAACTATCTGGTATTTGGTTTTCAAAATGAGGCCGGTGGCGGGACGGAAGACTACATTATCAATCTTGGTCTCCCGGCCAATATCGTTGGCAAGAGCACGGTGGTTGATTTAAGCAGCGATTTCTCACTGGCCGACTTCGATGACGTCCAGGGTGGTTCGGACACCGTCCAGGGCGGCGCGGTCGGCGCGTCGAATGCGGGAAATCCATCGGACGTTTATGTGACGCAATTGCGCAGCGGCCTGGGCACACCCTCGGTGGCGGGTTCCAGCGTGACGGCCACCTTAAGCAAAAGCGGCGATAACCTGACCTTTTCCCAAATTGGA
>JASHPN010000296.1 GCA_030038175.1 Verrucomicrobiia bacterium | reverse complement strand
TCTCATCGCGGACATCCAGGGCTGCGGCCAATACGTCGGCACGGTGTTGAGCGTTTGTCTCGAGTCGCCCCGCTGGTTCGGCGAAGGCAACGAGTATTTCTTCGTTGACGGGGAAAAGGAACCCAGCCTGCGCGGCACCGGCACGGAAGATTATTTCTGCGAAGGCTGGGGGTTTTACCCGGGGTCGCAACCGTTTTACGGCGCGTCCTATTGGGAGGGTGATGCCGGCGACGACATCGGCAACGTCGGCAGCTTTTACCGATGGCACATTCCCGATCCGATCAATTTCAAAAAATCGCTCCGGCTGGAAATCGAACACCGGGGAGCGCAGACGTTTCCGGACGGCGCCCGGACCGGTTTCACCGAGCGGGACGATATGTTTTCCAGCGCGGCGTTCTGGTATCAGGTCGAGCCGCATACACCTTTTCCGCCGCTGCCTCCCGGTCCGGACCGCTTGCCCCGGCGGGACGCCACTTTGGTCACCGGCGGTGAAGCGGCCAGGTCCGGCAGACATTCTGACGCTCCGGTTGTGCTGGAACACTTCGCCCACCTAACCCAATTCTGGCAATGCTGGCTGTGGCCGGATAACACGAATGGCTGGATGGAAATCTCTTTTCAATCCGCGCAGCCGCTGGATTCGGATCTAGTGTTAAAAATGGTTCACTCCTGGAACTGCGGCATTTACCGTGTCCTGCTGGATGGCAAACAACTCGCCCAACTCGACTTTTGCTCAGGCGATCCAATGCCCGCCACCGACAAACTCGGCAAGGTGCAACTTGCCGCCGGCAGACACGTTTTGCGCTTTGAATGCGCGGGCAAATCTCCGGAATCCATGGGCTACGCGCTTGGGTTCGGTTCCCTGATCTCGCGCACCCTCGCCTACAGCCGGCCCGCCGGCGTTGACTTGCGAACGCTCCAAAGGGAAAACCCACATTAGGAAAGCCGCAAATGCATGTGAGCCAGGCGGCAAACCCAAAATTGATGCTCCAGATAACGTCCCGGATCATTTTTTCATTCGCTCTCTGGGTCGGCCTGATGTTGCCTTCCGCGAAAACTCAGGCGCAGGTTGATGCCGCGGTCATTCTCACGCCGCGCGCGCCGCGCACGCCCCGCATTAATGGACCCGACATATTCGGTGTGCGCCCCCGCTCGCCGTTTCTCTACACCATCCCGGCGACCGGCGACCGGCCCATGCGGTTTTCCGTGGCCCAATTGCCGAACGGATTGCGGGTGGATTCTAAAACTGGACAAATCACCGGGAAGTTGAATCAAAAAGGCGAATATATGGTCACCTTGCAGGCGAATAACGCCCTCGGCGCGGCGGAGAAAAAATTTCGCATTGTGTGCGGCGATCAAATTGCGCTGACGCCGCCGATGGGCTGGAACAGTTGGGCTTGCTTCGCGGTTTCGGCGGATCAGGAAAAGGTTCTCGCGGCGGCCAGGGCGATGGCAACCTCCGGCCTTATCAATCACGGCTGGACCTACATCAACATTGACGATGGCTGGCAAGGCAAGCGCGCCGGCCGGGACCATGCCTTGCAAAGCAATAAAAAATTTCCCGACCTGAAGCGGCTGTGCGATGAAATTCACAGGCTGGGTTTGAAGGTTGGAATTTATTCCACGCCCTGGATCACTTCTTATGGCGGTTATCCGGGCAGTTCGAGCGGGAATTCCGCTGGCCTGTGGTCAAAGGCGCATTCGCAACGACGACCCGGCAACTATTCCTTTGCCCGGGCCGATGCCAATCAATGGGCGGCGTGGGGGATTGATTACCTCAAATACGATTGGTATCCGAACGACTTGCCGCATGTGATGGAAATGAGCAAAGCTCTCCAGCAGTCGGGACGCGACATCGTCTTCAGCCTGTCCAGCGCCGCGCCCCTGGATCAGGCCGCCGATTGGGCGCGATGGGCCAATGGCTGGCGCATCACGAGCGACATCCGGGACGAATGGATTGCGTCCGGGCCGTCGTGGGAATATGGAGTTTCCGAAATTGGCTTCAATGAGGATGCCTGGGCCCCGTTTGCGGGCCCGGGGCACTGGAACGACCCTGACACCCTGGTCGTCGGCCAGGTTGCCTGGCGCCAGGCGCCCCATAAATCGCATCTGACACCGGATGAACAATATACCCAGATCAGCCTGTGGTGCATGCTTTCCGCGCCGTTGCTGATCAGCTGCAATTTGGAGGAACTGGATCCGTTCACGCTCAATCTCTTAAGCAACGACGAAGTTCTTGCGATTGATCAGGACGCTCTCGGCAAACAAGCCGTTCGCTGCGCGACCGTCGGCGCCGTGGATGTTTACGTGAAAGATTTGGAGGATGGTTCCCGGGCCGTGGGTTTCTTCAACCGGGATTCCACCGGTCAAACCATCGCGTTCAATAAACTGGGTTATCTCGGATTCACCGGTCGTCAGCATGTGCGTGATTTGTGGCGGCAAACGGATCTGCCGGACCTGATGGACCCAAAGGATCCGTTCAAAGTCACCTTGCCGGCCCACGGTGTTCAGCTTGATAAATTTACCCCGGCGAAATGAACTGCCTGCAAAAAATGAAACGCGCTCGTAAAACAACATGGTTGAACACGCTGCTGGCGGGAGCGGCGATCTTAATTCCAGCGGCCATTGCCCGGGCGCAATCGGCCTATTCCAATGCCGTCATCAGCCTCAGCCCAATCGGATATTGGCCCATGCACGAGAACGAGCCCATGACCCACGGAGACATCGAGACTAACTATGGCAGCGCCGGCCCCGCCGCCAACGGGTATTACGGCGATTGGTCGTCCCCTGGAACCATTCAGCACGGTTACACTCCCGGGGCAATTGCCGGGGATTCCAATGCTTGCGTCTATTTCAATCAGTTCTTTTCCGGAACCGGCAATAAGGGTTCCACGACCAATTGCCTGATCATCCCGCACACATCGCCCGCCGCGACCTTGATTCCACCGTTTTCAGTTGAACTTTGGTATTGGGATACGAACAATCTTGGCGTGGGAAGGGGATCGGACATTTTTGCAACCGTGAACGCCGGCGGTTCGGAGAACGGCTTGAATGACGGTTTCAGTTATTCCGGGATTCGACTGTATCTCAACAACGATTTCAACTTTTATACCTACAACAATAACGGCGGTGATGTCAGTCCCAATTCTTCCGCGGCGATCGTTTATAACGGCGGCTGGAACCATATCGTGGTCACTGACGATGGCGCCAATATTGACCTTTATCTGAATGGCGCTCTGATCATCTCAAACTGGCCCAATGCGAATTACGCGCCGAATGGGTGGGACCCAATCGAGATTGATACCGGAAAGGGTTATACCCGCGACGCGGGCGGATTGATGCAGGAGTTTGCCATTTATACCAATGCGTTGGCGTACGCCGATATCACCAATCACTATTACACGGCCCTCAATCCCTCTCCGGCGGTTCCTTATGAAACGCTGGTATTCAACGATAAGCCCACCATCTTTTATCGGTTTGACTCTCCCTCTTACACGCCACCATCCTTCGCCAGCCTGCCGGTGTTGGCCAACTATGGCAGTTCCGCATTGAACGGCGTTTATACGGCCGGCACCTTGCCCGCCGGAGTGGCTGGTCCAAATAATGGAACCGCCTTCGCGCCGGGATTTGGTCCGTGGACCAACGCCATGCCCGGTAGCGGCATGAGTTCCTTTGCGGACGCCGGCTTTTCGCCCCTTTATAATCCCACCGGCGCAAACGCCAGTTTCAGCGTCGCCGCCTGGTTTCAGGGAGATCCCTGCGATTCACGCGTGCAAACGATCGTCGGGCACGGCATCGGTTCCTGGGGAATCACGATGAATATTGACGGCCAGATCGTCTTTGACGCCGGAACCAACAATGCCAGCGAAGGAAGCGGATCTCTTCCCAGCGATTTGGTGTCGTCGAACGAGTACAATGACGGTTTCTGGCATTTCGTCGTGGCAACCCACAGTGCCACCGCCAATATCCTTTATCTGGACGGTATGGTTGTCGCCACCAACAGTTCGCCGGCCAGCATCCCCGGAGCCATAACCAACGTGATGATCGGCGCCGATGCTTCCTTTACGAATACGTCCGGAGTTCTGCTCGCGTTGGGCCGCCAGTTTGAAGGGAACATTTGCGAAGTGGCCATGTTCGGCAGCGCGCTCACCGCCGCCCAGGTAGCGGGCCTTTATAACGCCGCCGAAATGCCGCCGGTGGTCAACGAACAGCCGGCCAATATCGTATTTACGGTCGCGAACAATCAATTGGTGCTGAGCTGGCCGGCCGATCACACCGGATGGCAGTTGCAGGCGCAGACCAACACTTTGTCAGTGGGCATTAGCACCAACTGGACAAACGTGAATGGTTCACCAGCCACGAATCGCGTCATCATTCCAATCAACCTGACCAATGGCAGCGTGTTTTACCGGCTGATCTATCCGTAAAAAAAATCTTGAAACATCTCGAGAAATTCCGCGTCAATAATAGTATGCAAATTCCAACGATTGATCGCCGCACATTCTTGAAAACCGTTGGCGGATTATCAGCCTCCGCGCTGCTGGCGCCCGGAGACTTGATCGCCGGCAGCACCGTTAGTGGCACAGGCGTCCCGCCTGTGAACCCCCGCAAACCCAATTTCCTGGTGATTGTTGCCGATGACCAATGCTTTCGGACGCTCAACGCCCTGAACAATACCGAGGTGCGTACCCCGAATTTCGACCGATTGATGAAACGGGGCATCACGTTCACCCATTGCTTTCATCAAGGTTCATGGACCGGCGCCGTTTGTGTGGCCAGTCGCGCCATGATGCATACCGGCCGCTATTTGTGGGACTGCGGCGGCAATAATTGCGGCACCTGGCCTCTGCTGGGCGAATCGTTGCAGCAAGCCGGTTACCATACCTGCGCCGTCGGCAAATGGCACAACGGCGACAAAACCGCGCTGAGAAGTTTCATGACCGGAAAGACCATCGGCCCCGGTTTCTATGCTTCAACGCCGGTCAACGGATTCGCCTATCACCGTCCGCGCCCGGGCGATCCCTGGACGCCCTGGGACCCTAAATATCGCGGCCACTGGACGCCGTACAGCCTTTGGGATATCCAGCCTCAAAGCGGCGGACCCAGACAAGCCGGTCCGCGCTACGACCGCAATCAACATGCGTGCGAAATGTATTCAGACAGCGCCGTTGAAATGATCGGCAACCTGGCCGCGCAACCGGATTCACCCTTCTTTCTCTATGTCGCCTGGAACGCGCCGCATGATCCCCGGCAGGCGCCAAAGGAGTTTGTGGATATGTACCCGGCGGAGAAAATCCAGGTGCCGCCCAATTTCCTGCCGCAACATCCCTTTGATATTGGCGCCGACGGCCGTGATGAATGGCTGGCGCCAAAGATTCGCACGCCGGAAATCGTCCAGGTCCATCGCCGCGAGTATTATGCATTGATCACTTACATGGACCACCAAATGGGACGGATCGTTGATGCTTTGGACAAATCCGGGCAGGCGGACAACACGTTCATCATCGTGACCGGAGATCACGGCCTGGCCGTGGGCGAACATGGGCTGATGGGCAAACAGAATCTGTACGACTGTTCCGTCCGAATGCCGTTCATCCTGGCCGGCCCTGGAATGACGCCGGGCCGGCAGATCGACGCGAAGATGTATCAACATTGCCTATTCCCGACCATCTGCGACCTGGTGGGCATTGCCCCGCCGCCAACGGTTCAATTCCCGAGCCTCATGCCGCTGTTGCGGGGCGAACGCAGCCAATTATTCGATTCCATGTATTGCGCTTACTTAAAGTGCCAGCGGTCCGTGCGCAATGACACCCACAAATTGATTGTCTATCCGAATGCGCAACGGATGCAGCTTTTTGATGTCGTTAACGATCCCTGGGAAATGAAAGACCTGTCGGCTGACTCCGCCAATGCTGGAATGATTTCCCATCTATTTGCCGAACTTCAAACCTTGCAGGAAACCGTTGCCGATAAACTGGTCCTGGACCCAGCGATGTTTGGCATTAAGGTGTGAAAAAATGAAGAGTCCGTAGTCCTTGTCATCCGCCTTCGTCCTCGCACAGCGGGACTTTGGCGCGACGAGGTAGTCCTTAACGAACGGTTCCCGCCGGCCGAATTCTCAAATGCACGTCCCTGCGCCTGGGGCGCCGTTGACAGATGCCTTAATTACCGTGCTCATTCGGGTGTGACGGGTTCAGTCCTGGAATGATGACTGAAGCGGCTTCGATTTGAGTCTGACTCTCCGATTTTCACACGACTCTTGTTTTGATCGAACATTCCCATGATACGCATTGACAAAAACACCCCGAGCCATACGCCGGCATCAACTCCCTCGACGGCCAAAATTGCGCGGGTCAGCGGGCCGCGAGCAAGAAAAATCCTCACCAATTCTCCCAAAGCAACGATAAAGGCGCATGCCGCCATAATCATCCATAAAGTGCATGCGCGGCTGCCCTTCATCTTCGCATCCTTGATTCCCCGCAAACAGGAATAACAGCCACTTATTATTGTAATCCCTATTATAAATTTCATTTTATTTAGGCCATGCTGGTTAAAATTCTGCGTCAGCACTGGACATGAACTTTCAACCCGCCGATGCCTGAGTCACGCTGCTACCATAGCGCTTCGCGCCGAAAACGCCAGCCGGATTCTACTCCAATTTCCTAAAGACTACCGGACCACCCCGTCCGCCGTAGCCTTCGGCGAAGGCGGATGACCTTTGCCGCCATCTGCCCTCTGATTTCTGACTTTTGATTTCTCATCTCCCATCTCCGTCCTGCGCCCCCATCTGCCGTTGACAGACGCCTTAATGGGTGAATCCTTTATGAACCATGCTATGGGTTTGAACCCTTTACCGCATTTTGGGGTCATGGTAGAAATCCTGCCCAACTTCGGTTTTTCCTCTTTGCCGTGCCTCCTCCACCTCTTGACCTTTGACCCCTGATCTCCCCTCTCAGCCCTCCGCATCCGTCCCATTTGTTCCTTTCGTCCCTTTCAGGTCCAAATACGCCCAAAACACCCCAAAGACCCGTAAACGAAATCAGACTGCCGGAAAAATCCGCCCCCTCAAAAAACCCTCAAATTCCCCAATAAAATCAATGTTTTTGCCTCCCCCCGCTTCGTTTCCCCGTTCACGCGCTTAGATACAAAAAAAGTGTGTGTCATCCTGCCTGATACTCACAGCCTTGCGCGAGGGCGCGTCCCTCCCGTTCCCTCACGGTCGCGGCTCTGCTCATTTCGTTTCCCTGTTTCCAAACCCACGCACTAGAAATGTGTGTGCATGCCCGGGTATCCGACGTTCGGCGTTCGACCTGTCCTGCGCTGCAAGTCCCGATGCTTTTTATCGGGATAGCCTTGGCGACGGCGAATGCGTACCTCCGGCCACCTTGTCGCATTGTCGCAGTCTCGGCGAAGGAGGATGTGCCAAAATCTGCTATTGCCTTATTGACCGGTTCGCCGAATTGCGCCATATTGGCGCTTCAATTATTAGCGTTTTTCCAATGGCAGCGCCTAAATCGAGTTTTCTTGACAAGGTCTTGGGCCGGATTGGCCGGCTTGATAAGGAGGGCCTGCAAACGGTCGTTGAAAGACTGGCGCGCGAGCGCAGTTTTCTGGAAACGCTCTTCAACACGATTGAGGACGGCGTCCTGGTGGTGGATGAAAATGGCCGGGTCCTTTATTTCAACCAGGCGGTCGTACGCCTGGTCGGCATGCAGGGGGACGGCGAAGGCGCGCATATCGGGAATTTCCTCCCGGATTTGGATTGGGAAAAAATTTCAAAGATGGACGCGGCGGGCGGCGAACGGGTGACCCGGCACGAATTTGAAATCCATTATCCGCGCCCGAGGTTTCTGCGGCTTTACGCCGCGCCTTTGGACGGAAAGGCGATTGGCAGTTCCGGCGTGGCGCTGATTTTGCATGACGCGACCGAAGCGCGGCAAAAAACGTTCGAGGCGATTGAGAGCGAGCGGATCCAGGCCTTGACCCTACTGGCGGCCAGCGTGGCGCATGAGATTGGCAATCCCCTGAATGCCTTGCACATTCATTTGCAACTCATGGAGCGGGGTTTGAAAAAGTTAAAAGGCCAGGAATCGCAAACCGAGCGAAAAGGGACTGCCCGGCCCGATTTTTCGGTCCACGAAATATCCGGCAAACTGGAGCAATATCTGGAGGTTTGCAAGGGCGAGATTGCCCGGCTGGATTATATCATCACGCAGTTTCTCCAGGCCATCCGCCCGGCGCCGTTGCAATTGAAACTGGCCTCGCTCAATGACGTAGTGGACACGACCCTGGAATTGCTTCGTCCGGAGATCGAAAATCGCGGGTTGGCGATCAAAACCCGGCTGGCACGGCAGTTAACCGCCACGCCGATTGACACCACGCAAATGCAACAGGTTTTGGTAAACCTCGTTAAAAACGCCATGCAGGCGATGTCACGCGGCGGCCAGTTGACGCTCCAAACCGGCGAGGATTCCGATGGCGTATGGGTGAGCGTGGCCGATACCGGCGGGGGCATTCCGCAGGAGAAGATCGCGCGAATTTTCGAACCGTTCTATACCACCAAAAAGAAAGGAACCGGCCTGGGCCTGATGATCGTGCAACGGATTATTCGCGGCCATGGCGGCAAAATTGACGTGGAAAGCCGCGTTGGCCAGGGAACCACGTTCCGGATCCGGCTGCCGCTGCACGAGCGCAAACCCAAATTGTTGCAGGAAACCGCAGGCATCCATCATGGCTGAAAAACCCACATTGTTGATTGTGGATGACGAAAAAACCACGCGAGAGGGGCTCCGGGCGGCCCTCGAGGAGCGGTATGATGTCTATGTGGCCGATGACGCAAAATCCGCCAGCGAATTGCTGGAGAGCGATCATTTCGACGTGTTGTTGACGGATTTCCGGCTGCCCGGCGAGGACGGCCTCAAACTGATCGCGCGCGCCAAATCGCTTTCGAAGCCTCCCATTTGTATTTTGATGACGGCCTATGGCTCGGAGGAATTGGCGGTGGACGCGATGAAGCGCGGGGCGGACGACTATATCGTCAAAGGCCGGCTCCAAATAGATGAACTGGAGATGCGCATCGCCCGGGCCTTGCGGGGGCAACGGCTGGAAACCGAAAACGTCGCGCTGCGCCAGCAGTTGGACACCCAATTCGGGATGGAGAATATCGTCGGCAACTCGCCGGCGATGAAGGAAGTTTTTGAAATCGTGCAGCAGGTGGCGCCGACGCGAACGACCGTGCTGTTGACGGGCGAAAGCGGCACGGGCAAAGAGATTTTTGCCCGGGCGATCCATCAACTAAGCCCGCGAGCGCGGCAACCGTTTGTGGCGGTGCACTGCGCGGCGCTGGCGCCCACGCTGTTGGAGAGCGAATTGTTTGGCCACGAAAAGGGGGCGTTCACCGGGGCGCACGAGCGGCGCATCGGCCGCTTTGAACAGGCCCAGGGCGGGACGCTGTTTTTGGATGAAATCGGCGAAATTGACGGGGCCATCCAGGTCAAATTGCTGCGGTTCCTGGGCGAACGCAGCTTCGAACGCGTGGGGTCAAACAAGACCCTGACGGCGGATGTGCGGCTGGTGGCGGCGACAAACAAAAATCTTGAAGAGCTTGTCAAAACGGGGGTATTTCGCGAAGATTTGTTCTTCCGGCTGCGGGTCGTGGAGATTGTTTTGCCCCCGTTGCGGGAGCGCCGGAGCGATATTCCGCTTCTGGCGCAAAGATTTTTGCGCGAATTTGCCGAAGAAAACCGGAAGAATGTGAACGAATTCACGGCGGATGCGCTCGAAATGCTAATGAATTATTCCTGGCCGGGCAATGTGCGCGAGTTGCGGACGGCGATTGAGCACGCGCTGGTGCTGTGCCGGGGTGAGAGAATTTCCGCGCGTGATTTGCCGCCCTCGGTGCGGGCCGGCAACGCGCCGGCGGCGGCGCCGGGCCGGCCGGCCGGCCGGGATTTGACGGTCAAAGAAGCCGAAAAACAATTGATCGAGCGGGCCTTGAAAGAAACCAATGGAAACCGCACACTGGCGGCGGAAAAAATAGGCATGAGCCGGCGGACATTTCACAGGAAATTGCACGTATATCATCTGGAAGAGCTTTAAGCACTGTGACCTTACAGGACATCATTCATTATATCGAGGTCGGCGCGGGAAAACGCTACCTGCGCCTGCTTTTGATGGTTATCCTCGTCGTTGCCCTGGTGGTGCTGTATGACTTTCGTGTTTGGGGAAATTTTGATTCACCCGACGCGATGGATTCGGCGCAACTGGCCCATAACATTGCCGATGGAAAAGGCTATACCACGCAATTTGTCCGTCCGCTCAGCCTGTATCTGGTCCAGGAGCACAACGAGCACAAAGGCGAAACGTCCGCGCCCAATACCGTGCCCGATTTTGCCCAAATCCGGACCGCGCATCCGGACCTGGCCAATCCGCCCGTTTACCCGCTGCTGCTGGCGGGGTTGATGAAGATTTTGCCGTTCCATTTCGCCGTGGATTTAAAAAGCTCTTTTTGGGCGAATGACGGGGTTTTTTGGCGGTATCAGCCGGATTTTTTGATTGGGATTTTCAATATGGCGCTTTTCCTGGCATGCGTCATCGCGGCATTTTACATTGCGAAAAAAATCTTCGACCCGGCGATTGCCTTGCTCTCGGCCATCCTCTTGCTGGGCTGCTCATTGCTTTGGCGATTCAGCGCCTCCGGACTGTCCACGATGCTGTTGTTGCTGATTTTTCTCGGCTTGGTGTGGTGTGTGATCAAGATCGAAGAACTTTCACGCGGCGCGCAGCCCGATACGGTCAGGATTCTGTGCTGGTCCATCGCGGCCGGGCTGGCGACCGGCCTGGGAGGGCTGACGCGCTACGGCTTTGCGTGGACCATCATTCCGGTGGCCGCCTACGTCATTTTATTTGGCGGACCCAAAAGATGGGCCAGCGTTGCGGCGGCGCTGGCGGCGTTCGCGCTGGTCTTCTCGCCATGGATCGTGCGGAACGTGGTTGTGAGCGGCACGCCTTTTGGCACGGCCGGTTTCGCCATTTTTGACGGCACCGCCCTTTCCTCGGCCGCCCCGTTGGAGCGTTCGCTGCATCCGGATCTTTCGGAGGCGTTTGCCGCGGGGATTTATTGGCATAAATTAACGACGAACCTGCGCCCGATCTTCGAAAATGGCTTATTTAATTTGGGCAGCAATTGGGCCGCCATTTTGTTTTTTGCCGGTTTGTTGCTGCGCTTTAACCGTCCCGCGGTCCGCCGTACGCGCTATTTTCTGCTGATGTGCCTGGGCATGTTTACCATCGTCCAGTGCCTGGGAAGGACATGGATTTCCGACGTCGCGCCCGAGATCAACTCGGAAAACCTCCTGGTGCTGGCCGTTCCGCTGGTCATCATTTATGGCACGGCCTTCTTCTTCGTATTGCTCGATCAAATGGTTTTGCGCGCGGTGCAATTGCGTTACATCGTTATCGGCCTGTATTCGATTCTCTGCTGCGTGCCCCTGCTGTTTGCGCTCTGGTTTAAAAGTTACCCCGTTAAGTATCCGCCCTACTATCCTCCGGACATCGAAAAAGCCGCTTCGTGGATGAAGCCCGGCGAATTAATGATGAGCGACGCCCCCTGGGCCGTGGCATGGTACGGCCAGCGCCAATGTGCCTGGCTGACTGAGGACGACCAGGACCAGTTCTTTGCCCTCAACGACTATATGAAACCGGTCAGCGCGCTTTACCTGACGATGCAAACGGTGGATGGCAAGCTGGTCACCGGTTGCTTGCGCACCCAGAAGGACAGTTGGGGACGTTTTGTGGTCAACGCATTGACGTTGAATCAAATCCCGACCGGTTTTCCGTTGCGGCATGCGCCTTCAGGTTCGGCCATGTTAATGTCGGGCTTGTTTTTGACAGATTCCGACCGTTGGAAAACGGACTTTGGTTCCACCGCGTTATCCGGTCCGTGAGCTCGTGTGTCGAATAGCGATAGTTGGGTTAGCGTTCGGAGTTTTCCCACCCTCCATCGGGCCTCATCACCGATTTAATCCTCCAGCCATTTAAATCGCCGGCATGATTTCCACCTGCGCGTTCTGCATCCAGCCGGACCGGCCGTTGCCGTCGCTGACTTGCACCCAGCCGTTTCTTTGATCCAAAATGGCGAGTTCGGCGCCGTCATGCACGGCGAAGGCATTTTGCGCGTCATCGAACGGTCCGCTCCGGGCCACGGCGTCCGGCAACACCACCACGGCAAC
>JASHPN010000295.1 GCA_030038175.1 Verrucomicrobiia bacterium | reverse complement strand
CCGATGAACAAATTCTCCGCGCGCACACTCCCGAAATGCTGGCCCGCCTCAACCTCGCCCGCGACTTCGACGGGGACACGCCGTATTATGATGGGACAGCCATTTATGCCCGCGCCTCTGTGGCGGCGGCGCTCGATGCTCTGAATTGGGCGCTTGCCGGAGAGCCGGCCTTCAGCCTGATGCGGCCTCCGGGCCATCACGCTACGCGGGAAGTCTGCATGGGTTTTTGCTACCTCAACAACATCGCCATTGCGGTGCTCGAAGCCCTGGCGAACGGCAAAGAGCGGGTTGCCGTGTTTGATTTTGACGTGCATCACGGCAATGGAACTGAAGACATCCTGCTCAATCGGGCCAACGTCGCTTTTTTTTCGGTCCATCAATTTCCCTGCTACCCGGGCACAGGCCAGCGGAACGCCGGCAACAACTGTTTCAATTATCCCGTTCTTCCCTCCACACCGCGCGAAACCTGGCGGGCCACCCTGGCGCGGGCGATGGCCGACATCAAACATTTTGCGCCCGGATTAATCGCGGTTTCGGCCGGTTTCGACGCTTATTTGCGTGATCCCCTGGCGAATGGGACGCTGCTGGCCGAAGATTTTTTTTGGCTGGGCCGGGAATTGCGCGCGATGAATGTGCCCTTTTTCAGCGTGCTTGAAGGAGGTTACAGCAGCGACTTGCCGGAATTGATATTGGCGTATTTAAAGGGGATTGGATGAACTCTGTTGCCAATTTTGAAGTCATGGCTTACCCCGAGCCGCCGTTGGGGCGCGGCATTCATGCCGCTTCAGCGTCCCTTGGGCATTGGACGTTGAAGCGGCATGAATGCCGCGTTCCGTTTCGTCATCCCAATGCATTCTAGAGAGGCTATTGCGTGAACCTATTTCTCAGCGACACCTGAATCAGCAGGCGCGAAGTTACAATATGTCGTATAGCGTTCGGTCGTGATGAGATAAAATGGACGGAAGAGTGTGCCGTCATCCGCGCGGAAAGTAAGCGAATCTTTGTCCTGCAAGTGAATCCATTGTTCGGGATTCGATTCATTTTCTTTGAAGTTAATTTCTCCATCGGCCAGGGCGACGAGCATGACCGGCCCGTACATCAATGCCGCGACCTTCGGCGTCTGGGCATCTACCGGCTCAAAACGCAAAGGCATTGGAAACGTCGCGGTAACGGTATCTCCCTCCCGCCATTTGCGGGCAATGGCCAAAAACGCGCCGGGTGTGCATTTGACCTCCAGGGGCCGGCCATTGAGGAAGATGGCGGCCGGTTTTATCGCCCATCGCGGAACGCGCACATTGAGGGCGAAACGCGTCGCTTTCGCCGTGTGAACGACCAAGGTCATCGTGTCGGATTTGGGGAAGCCGGTGGATTGGTCAAGGGTAATGATCTTTTCACCGCGGTGCCAGCGCACTTCCGAAGGCGCGAATAAATTCACATAGAGTCCGTTGTCACTGTGAAAATAAATATCGAGGGGATAGTCAGCGGCATTCTCCGGATAGGTGCCGGAACAGCAGGGCCAGGCGGAGGGAAAATATTGTTTGCGCGCGCCCGGATGATAATCCGAATAATAGAACGTGCGGCCATCGGGCTGCATGGGCAGCGCGGCCAGCATTCCATTGAGAATAACGCGTTCCATGTTGTCGCCATATTTGGGGTTCCCGGTAAAACGGATTAAATAGCGGTCAAGGTTTACGTCGGCGTAGGTTCCGCACGGCGTTTCGAAGCTGTTGGCGTAATCGCCGCTTTTGGTGTGAAAATGCCATCTGTTTTTTTTGAATTGGAGGGAGTCAGCGAGTTTGCCCTCGCCGGCGGTGACGAACCGCTCGTTTGGTCCCCAGCCGCCCGAGGCGTACATTTGCGTGCCGGTCAGGTATTCCCAGGCGTTGGAAACGGCCCGAAAATATCGCGCGTCACCCGTCATCTCGTAAGCTTTTGCGGCTGAAGCCAGCGAATTAACGTGGCTGTAAGCATGGCGCGTCGGCAGAAAGGCGTTCGTACCATTGGCGAAATAGTCATAATAATTGGCGCTGTAATCGTATTCGCGCGCCATTTCGAGGTAACGTTTGTCTCCGGTGAGCGCGTAGCAATTGTAGAGGTTTTCCGGGAGGGTGTACCATTCGTCCTTGCGCCGCGGCAGGTTTTTATAGGCCCGATCCGTCATGATCTTGAGCACGTCCAGCGCCTCCTGGTCTCCCGTGAGAGTGTAGGCCTCCCGCATCCCGACGCAATTTTTATCGTAAGTATAGCAGGGCCAATTGGTGGATATTTTGAGCGAGATAAAAAAGAAGCCGTCCGGAGCGATCGTTTGGTGAAATCCATGGACCAATTCGGCCACCTTTTCCTTGTAGCGCACATCGCCCGTATTGGCGTAAGTGCGCGCCAGGGCCGAGACATATTGTCCAAAGGCGCAGCCACCGGCGAAATTATTCGGGTCATACCAGCCGCCCATTGGCTGGCCGGGCGCGGGCAATCCGGCGCGTTTGCGAAAGCCGTTCAGCAGGTTGTCATTGGGAACGTTGAGGAAAAACTCGCGGGAAAACTGCGCCTGCGCAGCCAAAGGCCCGCCAGTCAGGGTCACGTCCTGATACGTGAACGCTTTCAGAACGATGCGCGCCGCCGGCGCTCTTGAAACGTCGCCCTGCGCCAACAGCACGGCGGCGAAGAGGATGGCGGCGATGGAAACGAGGCGAATCTTTTGCATGTCAGGTGACATTATTCCAATGGGTCTGACAGCTTTGGCAATGAAATTCCGTGACGACCCAATCGGATCGGGTTTTACGCCGCCGCTGCCTTGGCGGCGGCGAGGTCGGCTTTTCGCTGGGCCAGGCTTTTGAAAAATTCATAGCCCTCGCGGCAGCGGCGCACCATGATGTCTTTGTCCTCAAGCATCGTTTTGATGATGCGCAAAATGGGCCGGGGACGAAGATAATAGGTGCGATAGAAACGGTCCACGGCCTCAAAGATTTCTTCCTTGGAAGCTTCCGGATATTCCAGAGTGCTTTGCTGGAAGCCATCGCCTTCAACCAGGTCCGTCTTGTCCTTTTTGACAAACCAGCCGTTGAGCTTGGCCTGTTCATACAGTTCAGTGCCCGGATACGGCGCGGCGAGCGAGACCTGGAGGCTGAATACATCCAGTTCCTTGGCAAAAGCGATGGTTTGCTCGATGGTTTCCCTGGTTTCAACGGGCAACCCCAGAATGAACGTGCCATGAATCACCACGCCGGCCTTGTGGCAGGCCCGGGTGAACTGGCGCATTTCATCGGTCGTGACACCCTTTTTGATGCGCTTGAGCGTGTCATCGTTGCCGCTTTCATAGCCGACCAGGAACAACCGCAGGCCGTTGTCTTTGAAACTCTTGATGGTGTCGTAGTCCAAATTTGCGCGGCTGTTGCAGCTCCAGGTCAGGCCCAGCGGCCCGAGTTTTTTGGCGATTTCACGGGCCCGCGGCAGATTGGCCGTGAACGTGTCGTCATCGAAGAAAAACTCGCGCACCTGCGGAAAGGATTTTTTCATGTACGCCATTTCGTCGGCGACATTTTGGGGGGAGCGGACGCGGTATTTGTGGCCGCCGATAGTTTGGGGCCAGAGGCAAAAACTGCATTGGGCCGGACACCCCCGGCCGGTGTAAAGGCTCACGTAGGGATGAAGCAAATAGCCGATGAAATAATTCTCGATTTTCAGGTCCCGTTTGTACACGTCCGCCACCCACGGCAGCGCGTCCATGTTCTGGATCATTTCGCGCTCCGGATTGTGGACGATTTTCCCTTCGGCAGTTTTGAAGGACAGGCCGGCGATGGTTTCGAGCGGGCGCCCTTCGGCGACTTCTTTACACGTGTAATCGAACTCTTTGCGGCCAACCCAGTCAATTGCCGGCGAAGTTTTCAAGGTTTCGGTCGGCAAAACCATGGTATGCGCCCCGATGAACCCGATTTTCGTCTCTGGTTTTTGCTTTTTGATGGCTTCGGCCACTTTGCAATCATTTTTGAGCGACGGCGTGGACGTATTAATGATCACGTGATCGTAGTCTTTGGCGATCGCGAGGCATTGCGCCAAATCCACGTTATGGGGCGGACAATCGAGCAGGCGCGAACCGGGCGTGAGCGCGGCCGGCTGCGCCAGCCAGGTGGGATACCAAAAGGAGGTGACTTCGCGCCGCGCCTGGTATCGCGCGCCCGCGCCCCCGTCAAAGCCGTCAAATGACGGCGGTGAAAGATAAAGTGTTTTGCTCATGTATCAGGCGTAAGCCAGCCGGCCACGAGGTTTTGGAATCTCGCGTCCGAGGCTTTTTGCAGTCTCAATCCAAAGCCGGATAACCTCGCTGGCATTTTTGATGGCTTCTTCCCGCGTTTCGCCGTCCGCCATACAACCAGGCAACTCAGGAACTTCGACCAAAAAGGCGTTGTCCCGTTCGCTCCAATAAATAATCATTTCGTACTTGGATTCGTTCATTCAATTCTTCTCCCAAACGATACTTCAAAATTATACCACGCACTTGCGCAACTTGATAGCTCTATGCCATCCCGTCTTTGGGCTGAATATTGATAATTTCATCAACGTCATTCCTGCTAAAGATGCGGTGGCTCCCACTGATTCGCTCGGCAAAGCCAAAACGCCGCAACAAATGGCAAAGATCCTCAAAAGCTGATATTCGCATCGGAATTACCGAGCAGAATCCGTTCTCGCAGCTTCGTCCATTTTCCCATCTATGCACGCGCGTCCGCGTCGCTTGTCCCGCAAGTGCTCGCCACCTGCGCGGTTTCTTCCTTCTGCGTAAATGCGCCGCGGGCGCCGGCGGCGGGCGAATTGATCGCCGCCTTGGCCTCGGCCAAATGTCCTTTGCCGATGGAAAATCCGTTGAAGGCGCGTTTCTCCAGTTCCGGCGAATACGGATATGCTTTCGGACGCGGCGCAAAGTTGAACTTGATATTTTTCCAGTTGTCGCCGCGTTGATAATTGGTGCCGAGGGCGCCGCTGGGATCGTAGCCGCAATGGACCATGCAATTTTCGCAGCGCGGATCGCGGGCGACGCCGTTCACAACTCCGTATTTGTTCCAGTCCACTTTGTCGAGCATCTCCTGATAGCCGTCGTAGTGGCCGTCGGTCATGAGATAGCAGGGCGCCTTCCAGCCGCGGACGTTATAAGTCGGGATCGCCCAGGCCGTGCAGGTCAATTCGCGTTTGCCGGCCAGAAATTCCTGATAAACCGGCGTGCCGAAGATCGTGAAGGCCTTGCCCCAATCCAGAATTTTCGCGAATTTTTTGCGGGTCATTTCGCGCGTGAGGAAAAACTCTTTTGGATCGCGGCCCAGGCGCTTCACCATGTCCTTCTTGGCCGCATCATAATCGTAGCCCGGAGA
>JASHPN010000294.1 GCA_030038175.1 Verrucomicrobiia bacterium | reverse complement strand
TTTCATTTCGCTCCGTTAACTTTTTACGTTCACTAAGAGACACATTTGGGTTAACGAGCAGAGCCGCGATCGTGAGGAAACGGACAAGGCGTAGCGGCCAGCCTCAATCTTCATCAATCGGTTACGGCATCAGTGGCCCTGTGCCCTCCGTAACTCCGTGGTTAAAGATACGTTGCGTCCATTGCGTCCCTCGCGTGAGGCATCGGCGCCGGGACGATTTGTTACCAGTTGTAACCGGCTGTAACCACTTTGTAACCGGTTTTGTAACTGGTTACCTCGTTGATATTCAATATTGTAACCGATGTAACCGGTTTGCCGACTTCAACACAGTCTGTGACTCAGTGGCTAAAGACACCTTTGCGTCCTTTGCGCCCTTTGCGTGAGGTCCTCTGACTTTTTAATTTTTAATTCCAAAAACCCTCTGCCCATCCATCGTCTGCGCCGTCCATCCTTCCTTGTTCACGACAATTTTTACTGCGCCTGATTCCTGGGTATAAATGACGGGAACGCCTCGTTCCTTCAAACGATACTTCAAAGTCTCATTGGCGCGGCGTTGGGGCGGAAAATCGGAATCCGCAATCACAATCAGTTTCGGTTGAATCGCGTCCGCCAGGGCGTCGCACAGCGGCTGGCCCTGGGTGGGCAGGCCGGCCACGACGATGTCCGCGCGCAGATCATTCGTGCAGGAGAGCAAGCCGAGCTGGCCGGTGGGACTCAAATCCGAAAGGAGCAATACCGTCGCGCCCGGAAAATGGCCCCGCAACACCAGCGCATTATCGTCCGCGCGCGAAAAATGGTTCCTGGCCGCCGGCCATAACGCGCTCCAGGCGCCGTTGTCATCGCCGCTGATGAACAGTTTGTGTTTCAAGGGCGGTTTTTTGGACATCGCAATGATCCGGTTATAGGCCGCCGAGCGAAAATGGACGGGACTGGTCCAGAGTTCGCCGATGCCCATATCTTTTTGCAACTCGAACGCGCCGCCGCAATTCTTCGAATCGCCTTCGGTCAAGGCCAGGCGCGGAACTTTATTGATGCCATGAGCCCGAAGAAAAGGTTTGACCGTCCAATTGACGGACTCTTGACTGCCGCAATCAATCAGCCAGTCATTATCAAGCCCGGCCGATTGCGCAAAAACGGCGTGGCCGCCGTCTAACGGCAAAACGGTCAAATCCGTCTCGGCCCGCGCCGATTCCCAACGAACGAAATAAAACGCCGCAATCAAGGCCAGCGCTACTGCAAAGGAAATCCGCGCTGCGGCGGTTTTCAGCCAGCCGCTCAAGGCAATCAACAGAACGGCGTAAAAGATCCCAACGGTAATCCATGATGGCGCGGCGACGTAAAAATAGGCGCACGGGATTTCGGTAAACCACTCACTCACGCCGGTCATTGCCGCCATGAAAAACCACGCCGCGTCGTTAAACAGCGTGGTCGCCCACGGAAGCCAGGTTCCGCAGATCAGCGCGCCGAGGTTCGCCATCAGGGCAAAGGTGCCGAGCGGAACGGCGATGATATTTGCCACCGGCGATACGGTGCTGAACAAATGAAAATAAAGCGCGCTCAGCGGAATCGAGCCAACCCACGCGGCGAGCGACAGGGAAAAATAGCGGCCCAGCCACCGCAAAGCCTGGGTCATCACCCGGCGCGGTTTGGAAATTAATTCCGCCGGCAACAGCGGGTCGTGTTGCAAGAGCCGGTCCACGAGGTCATTTAATTTCGGCAGCAACAAACCGATGGTCAGCATGACGAAAAACGAAAGTTGAAAGCTGGCCTCAAAAAGCTGGCGCGGGTCCCACGCCAGAATCAGGAAGGCCGCGGCCGCCAGCGAATTTAACAGGTCTCCGGGGCGTTTCAGCGACCATCCGCCCAGGACGATGGTCATCATCACCGATGCGCGAACCGCCGAAGGTTCCCAGCCCGTCGCCGCTGTGTAAAACCAGATGGCCGGAACCGAAATCGCGCCGCACCAGGCGCGCGGCAAGCGCAGAACGCGCAGCAAAGACACAAAGATTCCGGTAATCAACGCAATCCGCAGGCCGTCAATCGCGAACATGTGCATGGTGCCCGCGCGCAGGAAGGGATCGCCGACGTCGCCGGTAAACGCCGTGTGCCATCCCAGGGTCATCGCCCAGAGCAGCCGCAAGGTCCCGTCTTCCGGCAGGCCGATGGCCAGGGTTTGTTTTGACCAATTCAAAAAACGATCCGTCAACGGCGGCGCGGACAAGGCCGGATCACCCAAATGCCAGTCGGCGGCGGATTTGGTCCTGAGTTCATAAAAAATGCCGCGGGTCCTGAGGTATTCGCGGTCGTCGAACAATCCTTCCGCGACCGGCGGCGGCGGCCGCGCAAGCGTCCCCGCAATTTCCACCGGCTGGCCGGCGAAAAAATTCGTGGAAAGCAGGCCGGGCGTCCACACGATCACTTCACCGTCCGCGGCCTCCCAATCTCCCGTCGTCCGGATCTCCGCAACGTGCACTTGCGCGGTGGTATGTTCGGTTTCATTGCCTTTGCGTTGGCTGATTTTTATTTGCGGCGTTTGCGCCAGCGTGCCCCGAACCGCGGCGGTGACCGATGAATCTCCGATCAGGCCCCGCAGATCGCGCGGTGAAATTGGCGCGGTGCGGAGCGCCAGGTTAGTCCAACCGGCCAACGCAAGCAGGGCGCAGAGCAAGATTGGCCGGAAGCGCGGGACGGCAAAGACCAGGGCCAGAGTGAGAAATGAAATGGCAAACAGAACGACCGGCGGCGGTTTAAAGAGCGCCCCCGGCAGCAGGCCGATGGCGTAAAACGAAACGACGAAAACAAATGGACGTTTCATTCCATTTTTTCCGGCCGCGCCGTGCGGAAACTGTGACAAACCCAGAGCGCGAGCAACCCCAGGGCGCCGCCGGCGGTATCAATCAGAACATCCGTGAAGCACGAAGTGCGACTGGGCACAAAGCGCTGATGAAATTCATCGGTGGAAGCGTAAAGAAAAACGATCAGCAATGCGCCGCCCACGCGCGGCCACGACCACGGCGGCAGGAGATTTTCAGAGCGGCCCAGCGCGCGAAATACCAGCAGCCCAAAGACCGAATATTCCGCCAGGTGGCAGCATTTGCGGCAATAATGATGAAGCGTTTCAATCTCTGATTGGGGCATGTGCGGGAACAGCCAGCGCAGAAATGGTTCAAAAATGCGGGAAGAATGCTGGTAAGAATGAGAATCGGCCGATGCCGTGAAAATGATTGCGCCCCAAATGATTACCGGCAGCCAAAACTTCAATAAATCGCGCATGAAAAAGTTTCGATGGGCGGGAAGGGAGTATCAAGAAGGAATTTCGAGCGCCGTGGGCGCGGCATAGTTGTAGAAATTGGCAAAGGAATTTCCAAAGCCCCGGCAGGGCGGCATCTTCTGCGTCGGATGGATGCATAAAACAGCGGACAAATAAACGGATTTACGGTCTCACCATGAACCGCAATTGGAGCGCGGCATTCATGCCGCTTCCAAGTCCCTTTAGCGTCCGGCGTTGAAGCGACCTGAAGGTCGCGCCCCATGACGCAAGCGAGTCTCGGACGGGACCTAGCCTCCGTACGGCGAGACGACAAACTGCTGTCATTGGCAAATAACGATAAAAGCAACATTCCAAACTTGAAACAACGTCGCGCCTGTGGCACACAATTATGCTTTCGCTATGAAAAAGGGCCTGATTTTGACGACGCTGATGGCTGCGACAGCCGCGCTGGTTATCTGCGGCTGTGGCAAGCGCAGCCGGCCGGCGCCACAAACCATCGTTCAAATCCATTTCGCCGGCGCGCAAGCGATTGGCAGCGACACCAATTCCGCCGCCTTTACGACCGAGTTTTGCTCTCCCGAGGCCCGCGCACTCGAAAGCCAGACCCTGGACAAGTTGTCCCGTGCGCCCGGCGTTTGGTTTAAGGATAAGCTTCCGCCCGGCACACCGGACGGTTCGACCTGGCTGCGCCCGCTCCTGGACGATTTTTTGAAATCTGAATGGTTCTTTCAGATGCGCGCGGGGCCGGAGCCGGCCTCGTCGGAGTATGCGCTGGCCATCCGCCTGGACACGGCCCGCGCGCAGCTTTGGCAGACCAATTTGCGCAGCCTGTTGGAATCGTGGACCAAAATTTCCGCGAAAGACATTCCCAACGGCTGGGAACTGAAAAAGGACATGCCACCGAACCGGTTTCGCGCTGTGCGCGCAGGCGATTGGCTGGTCATCGGTTGCGGGCAGGACGAATTGCCGTCGAGCGATGAATGGGCCCAGGGAAATCCTCCCATAAGCCCGGCGGGCTGGCTGGCCGCGAGCGTGGACTGGCCCCATCTGGCGCGGATTTTCCCCGAACTGGCCAAACTGCCCCTTCCGGCGATTAGAATGCAGGTGACCGGCAGCCACAGCAACCTGCTCGTGACCGGAAAGATGGAATTGTCGCAACCGGTGCCGGTTCTTGAAAAATGGCATGTGCCATCCACGATCATTTATGAGCCATTGACCAGTTTTACGGCCGCGCGCGGCTTCGGGCCATGGCTGAAGAGCCAGGCGTGGGCGAAATATTTCGAATTTTCCCCGGAACCCGATCAGCTCTTTATCTGGTCGTTGGGCTCGGCGCCCTTACAAACTTTCCTTGCGGTTCCGACGCCAGACGCCACCAATGCACTGACGCAATTGGGCCAAAACCTGTCCACCGACACCCGGTGGCAGGATCATTTGATGTCGCCGTTCAAGCTCGAGAAAACGCCGAATCGAATCTTTCTGGACCATGTTCCCTTTGCCGGGCCGGAGGTACGGGCCATGCGCGATCCTTCGGGCGACTTCCTGTTTGCCGATATATTCCCCAATCCGCCCCGCAGCCGGTTCCCGCCGCCCGGACTCTTCCAGCAACTGGCGCCGACCAATTTGGTCTATTACCATTGGGAAGTCACTTCGGCCCGGCTCAAGGTGCTGCCGCAAATCACGCAACTGGCATTGCTGCTGACACGGCATCAACAACTCCAGGCGGATTCCGCCCCCGGCAAATGGCTCAAACGAATCGGCGCGACCCTGGGCGCTTCGGTGACGGAAGTGGCGCAAACCGGGCCGTCGGAATTGTCTTTCGTGCGACAGGCCCCCGCCGGCCTGACCGCCCTTGAACTCACGGCGCTGGCCAACTGGCTCCAGTCGCCGAATTTTCCCGGATGCGACCTGAGCCTGCCGCCGCAGAAACCGATGATGCCGCCGCAACCGATGCCGCCGGTCTCGCGGCCGATAAAAAAATTGACCGGTGTGCCAGCCGCGCCAGCCGCGCCGGCCGCGCCGGCCGCGCCGGCGCGATAATTATGCTCAAGCTCGGCGTTAATATTGACCACGTCGCGACCCTCCGCGAGGCGCGTTATCGCGGCCGCGGCTTCGGCGAACCGTCGCCGGCGGAAGCCGCGAAGATTTGCGAAGCGGCCGGAGCGCACGGCATTACCGCGCATTTGCGCGAGGACCGGCGGCACATCCAGGACCGCGACGTTTGGGAACTGCGCGCCGCCGCCCGGCGGCTGAACCTGGAAATGGCCAACTCACCGGAAATCATTTCCCTCGCGTTGAAATTGAAGCCCGAGATTGTGTGCCTGGTTCCGGAACGGCGCCTGGAAGTGACGACGGAAGGCGGGCTGGACGTTGCGGGCAATGAAAAGTCCCTTTTGGAAACGCGCCGGAAAATGAATGACGCCGGGATTGACGTCAGCCTGTTCATTGCGCCGGATCCAGGACAAATCGAGGCGAGCGCGCGGGTGGGCAGCCAGTTCGTGGAACTGCACACCGGCCAATTTGCCGAAACATTTTTTAAAGAAACCGCATCACCCGGCGCGCCGCCGGTAACCTCTGCGGAATTGCAGCGTCTGATTACAGGGGCGCAGCAGGCGCACGCGCTCGGATTGCGCGTCAACGCCGGGCATGGGTTGAATTATGAAAATCTTCCTGCGCTGTTTGCCGTGCCGCACCTGGTTGAATTGAACATCGGCCACAGCATTGTCAGCCGGGCGATCTTTGTGGGAATGGAAGCTGCTGTCAGGGAGATGCTCCGCTTGATGGACGGCTATCGCGGTTAGTTCCTTCCAGGGGGAGCGCCGTGAAAAATAATTCCATTTTCTATTATTGATTGAGCGATAATTGAATTAAATTGGTCACAAGGCAAGGAAGGTCAAATGAATGCAAATACGAAGACAAAAGGTTTTACATTGATCGAGTTATTGGTCGTGATCGCCATCATTGCGATTTTGGCGGCCATTCTGGTGCCGGTGCTGGACCAGGCCAAACAGAAGGCATGGCAGATCCATTGCCTCAACAATCACAAGCAATTGGCCATGGCCTGGACGATCTATAAAAATGACAACAACGGGAATTTGGTCATTGATGACCCAGTGACCGACGGGACTTTGGGCGGAACGAACCTGCCAAGCTGGGTATTTGGAGACATGACCGTTTCCACGGAAGCGACAAACGCCATGTACATTCAACAGGGCCTGCTTTTTGACGACATCAAGAATGTGGCGGTATTTCATTGTCCCGCCGACCAACCCCCTTTCGATTTGAATACCCATATTCGCAGTTACAGCATGCAGCCCCAATTGGCTCCGTACTATGACGGAACGAACTGGATTACCCAGTCCGCCTATCTTCCGATGTATAATGAAGATCAGATCCGCGAAACATCGCCGGCTTCGACCATCGTCTTTCTGGACGAAAGCCCGATGACGATCAATGACGGTTATTTTTCCGTGCCGGTGGTGGGGCCCCAGTGGGCGACCGATCTCCCGGCTTATTGGCATTTGCGCGGCGATAATTTCTCGTTCGCGGATGGCCATGCCGAATATTGGCACTGGCAGGATTCCCGCACCTCGTCGCCCACTCCCGGCTCCGGCGCGGCTCCTTATCCGGATTTGGCTCGACTCCAGGCCGATCTGGGCTACCAATATCAGTGATGATTCTCGGTGTCGGCATTGACATCATTGAAGTGGCGCGGATTGCCGCGTCGCTCGAAAAATTTGGCCATCGTTTCGGGGAGCGGATTCTTTCAAAGGATGAGATTGAATATTGCCTCGCCCACCGAAGTCCCGCGCCCTTTGTGGCGGCGCGTTTCGCGGCCAAGGAGGCCATCTCCAAGGCCTTCGGCACCGGCATCGGCGCGCACCTGGGCTGGCAGGACATGGAAATCGCCCATCGCGATAGCGGCGAACCCTACGTGATTTTGCACGGAAAAGGGAAACTGTTATTTGAATCGCGCCGCGCCAAAAGCATCCTCGTCAGCATCAGCCATACGGAAGTCTATGCGGCCGTCGTGGCGATTTTGGAAGGGTAAAATGTCCGTCAAAAAACTCTAAAACATTACTCGCGCTCGTATGAGATTCTTCGAACTCCGGGCGCATGGTCAAAAGCAGCATCGTGGCTTATAAGGGGCTCGTGATAGTAGGCTGCAAAGCCGGCGATCCACGTGTCATTCTCGCCCATTCGGCGCCCAACTCTCCGCATCGCACGGTCAATATCTGCCGCTGCTTTGGCAATGCCGGTATTTAAAGGATAGATTTTCCATTTGGTCAGCCATTCCCAGGCCTCGTCGGACGTGGGGAACAGAACCGCCAATTCAGCCGCGCTGATCACTGTGGTGCGGATGATACGTAAGCGATGCTCGGCAAAAAACGCACGTGCCGGGCCAACCGTAGCCTCTCGAAATTCCTTTAGAAAAGCGCTCAAAAATGTCGTATCTGCAATCATTGCTGGTTTGGCCGATTGGAACGCCGTCCCCGGTGCGCCAGAAAGGAATCAATAGCTCCTGCGTCCACGTCGGGCGGGGGAACCGATTCGTAATATTCCAAGAGTTCGCCGCAGGTTTCGGCGGCACGTGATTCCAATGCCTGCTCAATCAAAAAGAGCGCGTGCTTCTCGCGGCTGCGACGATGCCGCTCAGCATCAGCGGCCAGCGCTTTGCTGACCTTCCCTGGAATTCCGCGAATCAATAAATTTGGCATGTCAAAATGATAGCATATTGATTCATAGCCCGCAACTTCTTAGACGCTTGTATTCGCGGTGCCACGATAGATTACCTGATAATTCTATCGATTCGCTTTCTCCTTTTTTGCCGTCCGGTTTTCGTCCACACTCGGCCCATGGAAACAGCCGTTGCGGCGATCTTGTTTTTCGCGGGCGCGAGTTTCTTTTTTGCGCTGGCGGAAACGGCCTTCTTTTCGTTGAGCAACTGGCAGGTCGGACAATTGGCGGAAAAATATCCGCGCCGGGGCAAAATTGTCGGACAGCTTCTGAGCCATCCCGACGACCTGCTGGCCACGCTCGCACTGGGCAATACTTTCGCCAACGCCGCGGTCATCGCCGCGGCGCTCTGGCTGATTTTTGACGCGGACCAGCCATTCGTCCTGACGCTGGCGGCGTCCATGGCGCTCGTGCTCATCGGCTGCGAAGTGTTTCCGAAAACCCTGGCCGTCCGCCAGCCGGAACGATGGGCATTGCGGACGGGCTGGCTCCTGCTGACGTTTCAAAAATTCACCAAACCCCTCCATTGGGCGGCGCAATGGCTCGATTCCCTTTGCGTCAAAAGAATTTCACCCACCGGACCCGCGGCGACCCTGCCGGAATCGGAATACCAGGAGCTGCTGGAAATGGCCTACCAGCAGGGCACGCTCGGCGAATCGGAAAAGGAAATCATCCTGCAAATTATCAGCCTGGACCAGCGGACGGTCCGCGATGTGATGCGCCCGCGGGCGGCGATGGCGTGCATCTCCGATGACGACGCGGTGGACGAAATGCTCGCGGCGGCCAAAAAATTCAAGCACCGCCGCCTGCCTATCTATGACGAAACCCCCGATACCATCGTGGGCATTCTAAATACCCGGGCGCTGTTGCTGGACCGCAACACGGACCTGGCGGATGCCATTGAATTTCCGTCGTTTGTGCCGGAAACCATGAACCTGCTCCGCCTTTTTCAAAGCCTGCAAAAACAACAGCGCGGCATGGCGGTGGTGGTGAATGAATTTGGCGGCGTGGCCGGGATCGTGACGATGGAGGACATCCTGGCCCAATTGGTGGGAAGAATCCACGGCACGCCGGCCGTGGAAGGTTTCGTCATGGAAAAATTGGAACCCGCCCGCTGGCGGGTCAACGGGGCGATGCGCCTGGAGGATTTCCGCCGCGAATTTCCCGCCCTGGGAGAAGTGGACGAAGTCGAAACGATGGGCGGTTTGCTCACGCATTTGCTCGGAGTGGTGCCGGACGCGGGGGAATCGGCGAATTTTCGCAATTTAAAATTAACGGCGCATGCCGTGGACGAACGGCGCGTTCGCGAATTGATGGTGCAACGGATCAAATGACCGCAAACACCGCCATCTGGATTGTCGTGGGTCCCTGCCTGGTGCTTTCATTCCTGTTGTCAGGCATGGAAGCGGGCGTGTTCGCGCTCAATCGCCTGCGGGTGCGGCGGCTGGCCAAGGCCGGAAGGGGCTCGGCGCAGGCTTTGAATCATTTTCTCGAAAACCCGGAAAAGTTTCTGTGGACGATTCTGGTAGGAAACACGCTGGCCAATTTCCTGATTCTGGGCGTGGCGCTGGTCAAAATCCACGAATGGCTGGCCGGCGATAATCCCCTGCTCACTGTGGTGGTTTTCGCGGTCACAGTTTTTCTGTTTTACGCGCTGTTCGATCTGCTGCCGAAAATGCTTTTCCGGGCGCTGCCCAATTCGTTGTGCCTGGGCACGGCCAACCTATTCCGATTGATCTATTTTGTGCTCAGTCCTCTGGTCCTGATTCTCGAAGGCATTTCCAAAATCATTTTGCGCTGGACCGGCGGCCGCGCGTTCACCGGCCGGCTTTTTGGGAATCGGGAGGAAATGCGCGCCTTGATGCAGGAATCCGCCCAGGCCCTGACCAGCGACGAGCGGGCCATGATCAATCGCGTGCTGGATTTGCAAAATTTCACAGTCCGACAGGTCGCCGCGCCGCTGGCAAAAATCGCCGCCGTGGAAAAAGACACCACGCTGGGCAACGCGCTGGCCCTGGCCCGCGAACGAAAATTTTCACGCCTGCCGGTATGGGAAATGCGCGACGGCAAACGCCGCGTTGCCGGGCTGCTTTTGCTCGGCCCGTTGCTGTACCGCGACGATTTAGACCTGGCCCGGCCGGTTTCCGCGCACATGACACCGGCGCTGTTTGTGAATGAAAACATGCGCCTGGAAATCGCCCTGCGCCTGATGCAACGCGCCGGGCATCGCCTGGCGATTGTGCTGGGGCGCAATGGCGGCGAAACCGGGGCGCTGGCGCTCGAGGACATTTTAAAAGTCCTGTTTGGGGAGGTAAAATTGTGAACTGGCATGCGGGCATGGTCGCGGGACTGAAGCTTCTGGCGGTGCTTGCGCTGGTGCTGATAAACGGATTTTTTGTCGCCGCCGAGTTCGCGCTGGTCCGCATTCGCGAAACGCAACTGGACTCGCTCTCCGTCAAGACCCGGAGCGCAAAAACGGCGCGGCACATCGTCCACCATCTCAATTCCTACCTGAGCGCGACGCAACTGGGCGTTACCATGGCCAGTCTCGCCCTGGGCTGGCTCGGCCAGTCGGTTTTTGTAAAACTTTTTTCGCCGCTGTTTCAGATGATGGGGATCCATTCGGCGACGTGGCTGGAATCCATTTCCTTTGCCGTGGGCTTTATTTTGCTCACCTTTTTTCATATCACCGTGGGCGAACTGGCGCCCAAATGGTTTACCATTCAAAAACCGCTGCCCGTGGCGCTGTGGGCGGCTCTGCCGTTGCGCTGGTTTTACCTGGCATTTTATCCGTTCAATCGCCTGTTGAATCTCGCGGCGGGCCTGTTGCTCAGGGAAATCGGCCTGCAACCTAACCGCCGACCCGACCGCGGACAATCCGAGGAAGAATTGCGCCTGATGCTCGCCACCGCCCAGGTGGGCGCGGTCCGAGGCCGGACCATCGCCCTGAATGCCCTGGACCTAAGCGGGCGCGCCGTCCGCGAAATTATGCGGCCCCGTCAGGACGTCGCGGCCCTCGATACCGATGCCTCCGTGGCCGATTGTATTGCTCTCGCCGAAAAAACGCGTTATTCGCGGTTCCCGCTTTGCGAAGGCGGAGACCTGGACAAAATGCTGGGAATTATCCATCTCAAAGACCTTTACGCCCAGCGCGACAAGGCAAAAACCGCCGCTGATTTAGCGCCCCAGGCCCGCAAACCGGTCTACCTCCCGGAAACATCGCGGCTCGACAGACTGCTTCAGCTTTTCCTTGAACGAAAATCCCATTTTGGCGTGGTGGTGGACGAATTTGGCGGCACGCTCGGTATCGTTACCCTGGAAAATGTTTTGGAAACCCTCGTCGGCCAGATCCAGGACGAATTTGACCAGGAAAAATCCGAGTTTATGCAAACGGGCGAAAACGTCTGGGAAACAGTGGGCGCCCTGCCGCTGCCTGAATTGGAAAAGATTGTGGGAACCGTCGAACACAGCGATGGCGTTGCGACGGCCAGCGGCTGGGTCACCGAAAAACTGGGCGGATTTCCCAGGATCGGCGATACGGTAGCGATCGGCGCTTTCGAACTGCGCGTCGAAGAAATGGACGGCGCGCGGGTGGGCCGACTGAAAATTACCAAACGTGCCGGAACACCTGGAACGAAGGACGGAGAATGGCTGATTTAGTCTAGCGCCTCGGGCTCATGAAAGGGATCGCATCCCGGCCATGGCGCCGATAGAAACGAAAATCATCGTCGAGCGTGTATAACATTGGGTCTGGAAACTGTTCGGTCATAATCACGAGACAGGCATCGGCAAAATCCATTGGCCGGTCCGCGTATTTTTCCATGAGCCGCAAAATGCGGGTGATATTTGCGGTCGCCGAAAAGTCCAAAGTCAAGATTCCATCCGCGATAAGCTGAGGCACGTAAATCTGACGGCCTCCTGCATATTCAACCCGTGCACAGGCTTCGGACACGACCGCTTCACAGGTCAAAAAATTTTCGCTGGCGGCAAAGACATCCAAAGCCCAATCGTGGTCACGGTCAGTCGCATCAAAGTAGGCAACGATTACCCCGGCATCAACCACGTTTTTTCGCATAGATTTTCAAATACTCCTTGCCGCGAGCCGCGCGCCCGTTTCCGTGAAAAATCAGATGTTTGGCGCGATCATGCGCGGAACGTTTGCGCCTGCTGATAAGATCTTCCGCCGCCCGGCGCAACAGGTCGGAGATGTTCGGATTTAATGCACGCAACTTTTCCTTTGTTCCTACTGGTGCTTTGAAAATGATCGTTTCCATGGGTTTGATGATATTACATGTTTGTCATAACGTCAAATACGCCCCACCCCGCTCTGTCGGACTGATACAGCTTTGATATTAATCATCGTGTTTCAAACAAGGCGTCTGCCAGAGCTTGACGATAGCCAGTCAGGTGGAATCCAGGGCACCGCTTGTTTAACTCTTCAATCAACTCGGCACAGGCAGGCGCCGGTTTCCGGGATAAATCAACCAAATGGCTCCAGCGTCCGTCCCGAATTTCTTGCGCAAGGCGATTAGCCTCGACTGCTAATGGCCCGTCCTTTCGCGTCATGTTGCAAGTCTTACCACCTCGCGCCGCGAATGGCAAATACCGCAGTCCCGATTCCAATCACCGCATCGGCAATCGTCGCCGGCCAGAGCCCGTTTGCCGCGCAACCGGTTCCGAAGAGGGCCATCGCGCCCAGCCACAGGCAGAGCGGGTGAAGGTCCGCGCCTCTCCTGGGCCTGGGCTTTTTGACGATCAAGAGGGGCGTGACGAAGAGCAAAATCAAGGCGGTAACGAGTCCCCATGCCAAAAAATCAAACAGCGGCGCCCCCTGCCAGGTCACTGGCAAGACCGTGTGCGCCCAAAGCCAATAATGTTTCACACGGAAAGCGTAAGGCTCGAGCCCAAGGTCAAATAACAAAACCAGGACCGCGGTCAAACCGATCAGCTTGAAACCGTACGTTTTGTTCTTGCGCCATGGGCGCAGGATCAACCGCCCGACGCCCCGTGAGACCAGAACCATCACCACCCACACCAAGGGCATCGCCCAGGGCAACGTTCCAAACAGAGGCGTGCCCATGCTGGACGCAAACATAAAAGGACCGAACGGCAGGCCCGTCCGCGCGCCGAGCGCCGAAAATGCCCCGCCGATGACGGCGATGCCCAGCGCCGCGGGCATGACGTTTTGCAACGGCAATTGCCGCCACAAACCCGCCAGAACGCTCGCGGTGGCAATTAAAATGAATGCGGCATCGAGGTCGTCGGTAAAACTGACCGGCAAAAAGAACGAAGTAATTTCCAGGCCAAAGGCCAGCGTCAAAATAAAAGCCAGCACCCAATGCCAAAGCGCGGCGGTTTTATTCGTCAATTCAGCCGATGATGAATCAGATGCAGATGCGCTGGCCATGAATGTTAAATTTCAAAGTTCCAGGGTTTGGCACGGCACGTCCTGCGCCGCGAGCAGAAGCTGAACATGGTTCGCCCCGATTTCGCCCAAACGCCTGGACATCACGCGCATGGCCAGTTCGGGTTTATTGCATTCGCGGCTGAGATGCGCCAGATAGAGATGTTTCAATCCGTCCGACATGATTTCCACGGCGGCTTCGGCGGCGGCCTCGTTGGAGAGATGGCCGTGGCGGCCAAGAATCCGTTGTTTCAGGCTCCAGGACCGCCGCGAATCCTGCAGCATCCGGACGTCATGATTGGATTCCAGAACGAGCACATTGGCCGCCCGCACGCGTTCCAGCACCAGTTTGGTCATGTGACCCAGGTCGGTGACAAATCCGAAATTTCCCGCGGCGGTGCGCAGCAAAAAACCCACCGGATCCTGGGCGTCGTGCGGAATCGGAAAGGTCTCAACCAGCAAATCGTTCAGTTCAAACCGGTCACCGGTTTGAAACAGGCGCCATTCCAATTTAGTGATGAAATCCGCGGCGGTTTTTTCCATTCCGTCAAACAGCGGATCGCGCTTTCCGTTCCAGCGTTCCTTGAGCGTCCAGGCGATGGCCTCCTGCGTGTCGCGATTGCAATAAATGGGGATCCTGAATTTGTCAGCCAGCCCGAAAAGGCCCGAGATATGGTCGGAATGCTCGTGAGTGATGAAAATGGCCGAAAGATTTTCCGGCGTGCGGCCAATGGTCGCCAGCCGCTGGCGGATTTGCCGCGGCGAAAAGCCGGCGTCAACCAGCACCCGCGAATTTTCGGTCTCGACATAGGCGCAATTGCCGGAAGACCCGCTGCCCAGGATGGTGAATCTGACGGACACAGATGCACGTTAGCGGCGGCAAAGAGGTGAGGCAATTTTTTTCGCGCGCGATTTTGGGCATACTGAACCCGCGCCTTATGGTTCTTCGATTTCCGTCAATTCGGCGCCGGCCCCGGTGGATTCCCCGGCATGTTCCACAGGCCCGTTTTCCTGGAGTTTCCCGGCGATCAACTTTTTATAATCGGCCAGCGCCAGCAACGGCCACGCGTTCCGATACATGTCGTATTTCAGATAAAAGACCTTCGGAAAACCTGTGCCGGTGGTTTCGTGCTCGGTCCAGGAGCCGTCCGCATTTTGCGCGTGAATGAGGTATTCCACGCCTCGTTTGAGGGCGGCATTGCCCGGGCCGCCGAACGCACAAAGGCCCATGACGGCCCAGGCCGTTTGGGAAGCCGTGCTGGGCCCGCGGCCTTTGAAGACGGGGTCATCGTAAGTGTTGCAGCGTTCGCCCCAGCCGCCGTCCTCGTGCTGAACGCTTTCCAGCCAGTCTTTGGCGCGCAAAATCCACGGCTGCTGCATATCCACGTTCAACGCGCGCAAACCGCGCAGCACCTGCCACGTGCCGTAGATATAATTCACACCCCAGCGGCCATACCAGGAACCGTCCGCTTCCTGATGTTCGCGGATGAAATCGAGCGCCTTCTCAATCTGGGCATGCCCGCGGTCCCAGTTTTCGTAGCCCAGCAATTCCAAAATACGGGCCGTGATATCGGCGCACTCCGGATCGAGCATGGCGTTGTGGTCGGCGAACGGGACTTTTTCGAGAATATTTTTGGTGCAATCCTTGTCGAAGGAAGCCCAGCCGCCGTCTTTGCATTGGAAGGTCATCATCCATTTGAGGCCGCGCTGGAAACATTCGTCCCGGCGGGCCGGATTGTCCGTGGGGATTTTCCGCAGCGCCAGGAGCACCATGGCCGTGTCGTCCACGTCCGGGTTCCATTTATTGTTGAATTCAAAGACCCAGCCGCTCGGCTCGACTTTGGCGGGATTCTTGTATTGCCAGTCGCCGCGAAACCGGATTTCCCGGTCCATCAGCCAGTTGGCCGCCTGTGCCAGCGCAGGATGATTTTCCGGGATGCCGGATTCATGCAGACAAATCGCTACAATCGCGGTGTCCCAGACCGGCGAGAAACACGGTTCGATGCGGACGTCATTGGCAGTCTCGTGTTCGAGCTTTTTGAGTTCGCTGCGCGCCCGGATGACCTCCGGATGCGAGTTGCTGTAACCGAGAACTTTGAGCGCAATCAGCGCGTTGAGCATGGCCGGGAAGATGGCGGCCAGGCCGTCGGCCCCTTCAAACCGTTCAAGCATCCAGCTTTCGGCCTTTTTGAGGGCCATCTTGCGAAACGGATGAATTTTGTGTTCGGCGAACCATTCGGCGAATTTGTGCAGGCGATCGAGCCAGAGGAAAAAGTTGCGCCAGGAAATTTTCTCGGGATCCGGCGCCAGGGCCAGTTCGCGTTCGTGCATGCCCGCGGGATACAGCTCGTCCAGGTCCACGTTTACGGGCCGCGTAGGCTTGAAATGATTGATGATGGCCAGCGGCACCAGCATTCCGCGCGACCAATTGCTCATCTCCCAAAAATTAACGTGAAACCATTTGCCAATCAGGATCACCTCGCAGGGGATGGTGGGCACATATTCCCACGGGTAAAGCCCCAGCAGCGCCAGGTACAGTTTGGAAAAGGTGTTCATCCGCGGAACGCCGCCCAGGCTCAGGGCCGTTTGCCGGGCGCGCAGCATTCGCGGGTCGGTGACCGAAACCCCCGCCAGTTTCAAAGCCAGGTACGCCTTGATGGTGGCGTTAACCTCGGCGGGACCGCCATGGTAAATGTTCCAGCCGCCGTCGCGCAATTGCATGGAGAAGAGGCGATGGACGGCTTTGCGCTGCCAGTTCCTGTCCACGTTGCCTTCCCAGTGGTGAAACGCCATCATGTCCGAGACCAGCGTTGAGTCCACCATCAATTCCCCGACCCAGTAACCCTCCGGTTTTTGCAAACCGAGCAGGTTTTTTTGCGCGCGTAAAATGGTCGTGTCCAGCTCCTGCGCAAATCCCCCCAACCGAACGGTTGAAGGCGATTGCGTCGCCTGAACCCGGGATGCTCCTTCAGTCAACACATTTATATTCTGTGACGCTGCCTCCATTGTGTAAAGTCCTTTGATTTATGGACAACCCCATGAAAATCTCCTTCAGGGGTTGAAAATGTCAAATCTCTCCCTGATCACTGAAACCGTGGCTGTCCCAACAGGGGTCCAGGCCCAGGTCCTTGAGCATTTGCAAGTCCTTTTCGACGGGTTGGTTGAGGGTGGTCAGGTAATTGCCCACCATCAGCGCGCTGGCCCCGGCCATGAAGATCATGCTTTGCGCGTCCCGCAGGTTTACCGTCCGGCCGCCGGCGATCATGATTTCCTGGCGCGGCAAAATAAACCGGAAACAGGCAATGGTCTTCAAAATTTCCAGCACGGGCAGCGGCGGGTTCTTTTCAAACGGCGTTCCCGGAATCGGGTTCAAAATGTTAACCGGCACCACGTTCGCGCCGATGGCCTTGAGCTCAAACGCCAGGTCGCAGCGGTCCTCGCGCGTCTCGCCCATGCCGATGATTCCACCGGAACAGATTTTGACGCCGGCATTTTTCAGGTAACCGATGGTTTCCAGCCGGTCTTCAAACGTGTGGGTCGTGCAATGCTGCGGAAAAAAACGGCGGGAACTTTCCAGATTGTGGCCGTAGCATTCCAGGCCCGCTTCTTTGAGGCGATCGGCCACGCGCTGCGATTTGATAATACCCAGCGAAGCGTCCGGACGCGTTCGTCCACTGGCCTTGAGTTCGCGAATGCGGTCGCACACTTCATCCAGGATGGGCCCTTCGTTCAAACCCTTCCACGCGGCGACCAGGCCGACCGCGGTGACGTTGTTCTTATTCGCTTCCGCGGCCGCTTCCAGGACGGGTTCGGGATCCACAAAACCGTATTTGGGCGATCCGGTCTGGTAAAAGGATGATTGCGCGCAGAATTTGCAGTTCTCGGAGCACGCCCCGGCCTTGGCGTTGACGATGGAACATAAATGGATTTTGTTGCCCTTGAACTTTTCGCGGATGCGATTGGCCCAGGACAACAGCCCGATGATATCGGCCGAATCTTCGAGGTTGAAGAGAAAGAGCGCCTCGTCACGGGAAATCCGGCCGCCGGCCAAAACCCGCCCGCCCAGGAGCGAGATTGTCTCCTGATTTGTTGCGTCAACCTGTTGCCCGGTCATGGTTGACACGATAGCCGCGCGCGCCAGACGGCGCAAGCAGGAACCACGGATCACCGAATCACCCTGCCCAGGATCAATTCGTTCGAAATAGCGCCGAAGGAGCGGCTGTCGCAACTGTTGCCGCGATTGTCTCCCATCACAAAGTATTGGTTCGGCGCGAGGCACCAATATTCATTTTCATTTTTTTCATACGCAAACGTGGGCACTTTCACAGGCAGATACCGTTCTTTGAGGAGATCGCCGTTAACATAGACTTTGCCGTGGCTGATATAGATGGATTGATCGGGTGTGGCAATGATGCGTTTGACGTCGAATCCGTGGCCGCTCGGGTCTTTGATGGCCACAATATCGCCCCGATGCGGATTGTGCGTCAGATAGGAGAGCCGGTTAAGCCAGTAAAAGTTGCCGTTCACCAGCGTAGGATACATGCTCGAGCCCTGGACCTGAACCGCTTGAAAAATACAATGGCTGATGAAGAGATAACTGAGTCCGCTCAGGGCCAGAATGAAGATCAGGCTGAAGCACTCCACGAAAAAGCGGCCCCAGGACAGGCGCAGCCGATAAAGACTCCACCAACGCCGAAGCCGGGCGGGAGCCGTCTCCAGTGACCGGACCCACCTGCCGATACCGGTCCTCCAAAACCATCGCGCCATCCACGCGCCGCGGACGGAAAGACGGTGAAAAATGGATTTCCGTGGGCGCATGGCCATTACTCGGGCTGGGGGACCTTCGACGGAATGGCCGAATTAAGATATGCCGCCAGCGAGGCGATTTGCATATCGCTGAGGGGTCCGCCGTCGGCGCTGGAAAAAGCCGGCATGAACGTGCCGGGTTTGCCATGGTTGATCCATGTCCGCCAAAATTCGTCGTTGGTCGGCACTTTCAGGCTGTGCAAATCGGGCACCATGCTGGCGCGGTTTTTGGCGTCATGACAAATGGCGCAGTCCGCCACGTAGAGCGCCTGGCCGTATTTGTATTCGCCATGTTTTTCGTGGCAATTGGCGCAATCATTTTTAAACACCGCCTGCCGGTCGGCTTTGGCGATCGCCATTTGCTGGATTCGTTCGGCGTCCGTGAGCACGGGAATGACGGGCGGGCGAATCATGATTTGCACAATTAAATCCCGCGTGCCCTGGTCTGTGCTCACGGTGACCGATTTTACCACGGTACCGTATTTTCCGGCGAGGTTGACCGTTACGCCAATCCGGGAGTTGGCGCCGGGCGGCAGCGTCCAGGGCAGCGGCGGCAATTGCGCGGTGGTGCAGCCGCAGGAGGGATGAACGTCCAAAATGGTCACCGGCAGCGGGGTCATGCCATTGGTCATCCACAAGACCTCTCCGTCTGCATTCGTCTTTGCCGTCCGATCCACCTGCACCGCGACGTTGGTAAAATAAAATATGAAATGGGCATTGGCGGTGTCCGCCGGCACATTCGTCGTTTTCATGGTCGCGTCCCACCGGAGCGTGGAATCACTCAAAGGATCTGACTCATGCGACACGTTCGGCACATAGACCGGCTTGCTCGCAAAGACACCATCGGCATATCCATTGTTCGTTACGAAAATTCCCATAATCGCGAAAAACACGCATGAAATGAAACATCTTCTCATGCTCCGGAAAATAATTTGTTCCCGTGAGTTTGACGAGAGCAAAGTGACCGGAACCAACAAAAGAAAGCAGGAATAATGCCGGGAAATGGCGGTATTTAGGGGAAATGGGACGTTGCCTTTCCATGAACCGCAATTGGAGCGCGGCATTCATGACTTCGATGCGCGTCCCATTTTGGAGGTCGAGGCTCCCCAAGAACCGGGCAGAGTGTTCACTCGGACGACTCTCTCTCACCCACCGTTGGCGGGCTATGGCGGGACACGCGGTCGCGGCTCTATTGCATGGCCGGCTTGCTCGCACACAGCTGCGTTCAATGGTCGCTCCCTCACGGTCGCGGCTCTGTTGTTTTAATGTTTTTCAGCGAGTTCCGCGCGGAGGCGGGCGGCCAGGTTTTTCAATGCTTCGGGCAGGACCGTCGTGTTTGCAATAACGGGCATGAAATTGGTGTCGCCTTTCCAACGCGGAACCACATGAATGTGCAAATGCTCTTCGATTCCAGCGCCCGCGGCTTTGCCCAGGTTGATGCCGACGTTAAAGCCATCCGGTTTCATGAGATTGGTCAGGGCCGCCATGCAGCGCCGCGCCAATTTCCACAAATCCGCCAGTTCTTCGTCCGTCAATCCGTTCAAATCCGGGACTTCTTTGTAGGGAACCACCATCAAATGGCCGCCGACATAAGGATAGGCGTTCAACAACGCGAAACACGTGCGGTCCCGCCGGATCACATAGTTTGCCTCGTCATCAGACGATTGGGCGATGCGTGTGAAAAGCCCCGATTTTAACTCCGGCCTGGGCGCCAGAATATATTCAATCCGCCAGGGCGCGTGCAGTGTGTCCATGTCAAGCTCGGTACCTAAACGTGCGTCATTGCACGGTAATAGAATGATCATGCAATTTCCGTCCGTGAGCGTCAAGGTAGTAGGATACAACTGCGCGGATAGCCCCAGCCGCAGCAGCCAGCCAAACCCTGGGCAACTGAATGCCCTGCGAGGACCTGATTTTTCCGCGCTGCGACTGGTCCCGCAGACGGAACACAGTCGCGCTCCGTTGGAGCGCGGCTGTGTGCGACGGCACCAGCCGCAGCGGCCCGACGAAGCCTAAACCACCGTGCTTTGCGCATGTATCCAAGACGTGCGCGCTGCGACTGGTCCCGCTGTGCGGGACACCCTCCTTCGCCAAAGGCTACGGCGGGGCCGGCAGTCGCGCGAATTAAGGGTTGCATCTGAATGATTGTTTATTTATTTTGAAATCAAAATAAATCCCTTTTGGATGCCTGAATACAAATGAAAATGTCGCTCGCCAATAAACTCGTTCGGTGCCTCCCTGGACTGAGCGCTATGTTTTTCGCCGTTTCCGCCCCGGCCGATGACGCCATACAAACCATTGCGGCGAATGATCCTGCCGCCATGCAAATCCCGGTTGTCACCGGACCGGAATTATGGAAAGACCCTTCCCAACCGATCGAGGCGCGGGTGCATGACCTTGTCAGCCGGATGACTCTCGCCGAAAAGGTTTCGCAATTGCCCGCGGATGCCTGTGCGATTCCGCGCCTGGGCATTCCCGCTTACAGTTATCGCAACGAATGCCTGCACGGTGTCGTCACCCGCGCCGGCCCCTCGATGTCGCTTCCCGAATATCTTGGCGTGGGAACCGTCTTTCCGCAGGGCATCGGCATGGCCGCCACCTGGGACCCGCCTCTGGTTCAGCAGGAAGCAGACGCGATTGCCACCGAAGGGCGCGCCAAATTTAACGAATATTCGCGCCTGCATGATGGCGCGAGCGTCCTCCACACCGGGATCAGTTTTTACGCGCCCAACATAAATATTTTTCGCGACCCGCGCTGGGGCCGCGGCCAGGAGACCTACGGGGAAGACCCCTTTCTGACTTCGCAATTTGCCATTGCCTATATTCGGGGCTTGCAGGGGGACGATCCCAAGTACTTCAAGGCAATTGCCTGCGCAAAACATTTTGCCGTGCACAGCGGGCCTGAATTTCATCGCCAAAGCTTCAACGCGACGCCACCGGAACGCGATTTATACGAAACGTATCTTCCCGCGTTTCAGGCCGCCGTGCAGGTGGCCCGCGTCGGCTCGGTCATGGGTTCTTACAATGCCCTGGATGGCACGCCGAATTGCGCCAATCCCTTTCTGCTCACCCAGGTGCTTAGAAAAGACTGGGGCTTTCAGGGTTACGTCGTTTCCGATGGGGGCGCGATCCGGAATCTCTGGGCGTTTCATAAATACGTGCCCACCCCGGAGGAAGCCGCCGCTGCGGCCGTCAAGGCGGGTTGCGATTTATTTTCCAGCGACATTGCCCGGATGTCGCGGCGCGGCGCGGAGCAAGCGGATATCGAGGCCCTCGGCCGTCTGCTGCAAAAACATTTGCTGACCGAACCGGAAATTGACGCGGCAGTTTCTTATTCGCTCGCGGCCCGTTTCCAGCTCGGGTTGTTTGATCCGCCCTCGCTTGTGCCGTGGTCGAAAATCACCATGGCCGATAATGACACGCCGGCGCACCGCGCGCTCGCGCTCAAAGTGGCCCAGGAATCCATCGTGTTGCTGAAAAATGACGGCTTGCTGCCGCTGAAGCGATCCAGAATTAAACGAATTGCTGTCATTGGTCCCAACGCGGATTCCGAGGCGGCGCTCCTGGGCAATTATGCCGGCATGCCGTCAAAATTCGTGACCTTGCTCGATGGCATCAGGCAAGTGGCCGGAACCAATATTCAGGTCACTTATGAATTCGGCGGTCCGCTCGCCGTGCGAAACGACGACACGAACCAACCCGCGCCCGAAATGACCACTCCGGCGGTGGCCGCAGCCGCCGCCGATGTCATCATCTATGTGGGCGGGCTTGATGCTTCTCTCGAAAAAGAAAGCGGCAACGATCCTTACCAGGGTTTTCTGGGCGGCGACCGCACGCGGATTGAATTGCCGGCCGTTCAGGAGGACCTCATCAAGGCGCTGTTCGCGACGGGCAAACCCGTCATCCTGATCAATTGCAGCGGAAGCGCGCTCGCCATTCCGTGGGAGGCGGCGCATTTGCCGGCCATCCTGCAGGCGTGGTATCCCGGCGAAGAAGGAGGCCTGGCGGTGGCGCAGGTCTTGTTTGGCGAGGTCAATCCCGCCGGCCGACTGCCCATCACGTTCTATCAGTCCACGGATGATTTGCCCGATTTTACGGATTATTCCATGAGCAATCGCACGTATCGCTATTTCAGCGGCCAACCGCTTTATGCCTTCGGCCACGGCTTGAGCTATACCAAATTCAAATACGCCCATGCCGCGTTGGACTCGGCCACCGTCCCTCCCGCCGGCGCGCTCACGCTTTCATTTACGATTAAAAACACCGGCGCTCGCGAGGGCGATGAAGTGGCCCAGGTTTATTTTTGCCATATCAAATCCGCGGTGCCCCAGCCCAGGCTGGCTTTGTGCGGGTGCGAAAGAATCCATCTAGGGCGCCGAATGAAGACGAAGGTTTCGCTGACCATTCCGGCGGAGCGATTTCGCTATTGGGACGTCGCGAAGAAGCAATATGTGATCGAGCCGGGCGATTACGAGTTGCTCATCGGCGCGGCGTCGGATGACATTCGCGCCCGCATCCCGTTTTCGGTTTCAACCACACCCTGATCTTTTCTTATTTATGACACATTTATTGAAAACTTCCGTCCTCGTTCTGGCTCTGATGATGTCGCTATGTGCAAGCGACGCGACCGCGGGGCAAAAGTCGCTGCGCGTGGCGTTTGGCGATCACGGCTTTTTTCCAACCAATCTGCTAAACGCCGGCGATTTGGTGTGGACCGCCAAAGACCTTGGCCTGGGCACGAACAGTCCCGGGATGCGCCTCTGTAAATTCATGGATACCTCCAAAATGACACCCGAAGCCCTCGCTAAACGGAAGCAGGAAGGATATAACTGGATTTGCTACGACAACGAAGACGGCAAAACGTGGCCGACGCCCAAAAGTGAGCTGGCCGATCCGACAAAATATACGATTCTCGCCGCAAAATTGACGCATGCGGCCGGGTTGAAATTTCTGGCCGAACCGAATTTTGATTTGCTGGTTGGGCACGGCTCGCGCGGCGAAAATGGAAAGTTAATCATCTCGGACCGAACGGTGCCTTCGGTGGATTTAAAGGAGGCCGGGCCGTATCTGGACGCCATCTCATTCCAGCTTCAGCGAGCGCAGGCCGATGGCGAGCAATACCTGAAATTGACGCGGCAATACGCCGCTGAAATGCGGGCCATTAATCCGAACGCCGTGATCTTTGTGCAGGTCACGTCCCGCGCCAAAAGCGGGAAGCAATCCACTGCGGTCGGCCTGATGCCCGCCATCGAGAGCGTCGCGCCGGTTGTGGACGGAATCTGGATCCACGTGGATCCGCGGGCAGACGATTTTGCGACGGAGCTGGTCACGCTGATGGGCCAGGCGGGATTGAGGGTACCTGGGGAACGATAACGTTAATGTCGGCTTAAAACCCTCATTATTCGCGAATTGTTCCCGGAAAAAACTCCATCTTTCCAGAGGAATTTCCATTGACGCCATGCATCCGCAGAGGCTATAGTTTTGTATCATGTCGGCGCAAATCAGTCGAAAATCTGCCAGTAAGGGGGCTTGAAGGAACCACATCGAACCAGGACTCAGGATTATGAAATTGTCGAAGTATCTGTCGTTTTTTGCATTGGCCATTATTTTGCCTGGTTTTGCCGCGCGAAGCCAGGCCGCAGCCAGTTATGTCTTTCCCGCATTCAACGTGGGAACGCTCGTCGGCGGCGGAGCGGGTTTTACCAATAATCTCACGGCCTACACCAACGTGCCTTCCGGAGAATATTTTGTTTTCCGCGTCACTGCTGATTACCAATCCGCTCCGTCGCCGAATGATGCCTACCCCGACTCGATGGTGATGGAACTGAGCGATGGCGGCACCAATATCTTCTGGCCCGCCTCCACCGCCGCGGCAGGCGCAATTGGCGGCGACTACACCAACGTGATCGCCTGGACCGGCATGTTTCCGCAATTGTCCTATCAAGGCGGGAGCAATCTCACCATCCAGTTCATGGACACCTACAGCGATTCATTCGGCACCTACTATTCGACCATGAGCAACGTAGTCGTCACTCTTTATCCGGCCACCACCCCATCACAAACGTTTGCCCCTTTTAATGTGGGAACCCTGACCGGCGGCGGGCCGGCCTTTACCAATTCGCCGAATGTTTCCGGTTTGCCCGATTTGGAATATCTTTTCACCCGCGTCACGGCCAATTATCAATCCGATACAAATCCCTATGACGCCAGGCCCTACTCTATGGAGATGGAAATGAACGATGGCGGTACCAACGTCTTCTGGCCGGCGTCAACCGCCGGCGTGGGCGCGGTGGATGAAGACTACACCAACGTGATCGCCTGGAGCGGCATGTTTCCCCAGGTTTCCTATCAAGGCGGGACCAATCTCGATGTGCTCTTCATGGACGACTATTACAACGGGTTCGACCCCTCCTACTCGACCATGGGCAACGCGGTCGTCACTCTTTATCCGGCTCCCGAACCCTCCCAAACGTTTGCTTCCTTCAACGTGGGGACCCTGGCCAGCAGCGGACCCGGATTTACCAATTCGCTGAATATTACCAACCTGCCCGCTTCCGAATACCTCTACGTGCGCGTTACCGCCGATTATCAATCCGGTCCGACGAACCTTTCCGGCCCCAGCACAATGGAGATGGAATTGAGCGATGGGGGCACGAATATCTTCTGGCCCGCGTCCGCTCCCACGGTGGGCGCAGTGAACGAGCCATACACGAACGTCATTGCCTGGGCCGGCATTTTTCCGCAAACGTCCTATCAGGGGGGGACCAATCTCGTCATCCAGTTCATGGACACCAACACTTACGAGTTTAATTCGTTATATTCGACCATGAGCAATGTGGTCGTCACTCTTTATCCAGCGATCGGTGTTCCGCCGACGCCGCCGCAACTGGGCATTACCGGGTCCAGGGGCAACGTCGTTCTGGCATGGACGAACCTGTACGCCGGGTTCACGCTCGAATCTGCCACGAATTTAAACCCGCCGGTCACCTGGAGCGCGGTATCGCCCGCGCCGGTGAATGTGAACGGACAATTCATGGTCACCAACCCGGTTTCCAATTCCTCACAGGAATTCTATCGCTTGAGCGCTCCGTAGGCGTCCTGGACAGAGCCGCGCGTGTAAGCAAGCGGGACCGCCGGCCGTCGTAAATGAGCGGTTGAAATCAGCGAACGAAACGCGTAAGCAAGACTCTGGACGCTCCCTCACGTTCGCGGCTCGGTTGGGAACGCGCTTTGCTCCTCTTCCACCTTCTATGCTCAGTCCTCCATCTTCGTTCACTGCGGCTTATTTCCCCGGACTATTTGTATTTGTGGCCGTGTCGGGGTTTGGGGATTTATACAAGCCGGCCTTGATAAAGGGCGCAAGATATTGGCCGTAGCCTTCCTGAGCCATTTTATCCACCGGCACAAAACGCAAGGAGGCCGAATTGATGCAGTAACGCAAATGGGTCGGACCCGGCCCGTCATCAAACACATGGCCCAGGTGCGAGTCTGCCATGCTGGAACGCACTTCCGTCCGATCCATGCCGTAGGAGTTGTCCGGCCGTTCCACAACATCCGGCGCGGATAGCGGCCTGGTAAAGCTGGGCCAGCCGCAGCCGGAGTCGAACTTATCGAGCGAACTGAACAACGGCTGCCCGGAAACCACGTCCACGTAAATGCCCGCCGCGTGATTGTCATAGTATTGGTTGTCGAACGGCGGTTCGGTGGCCGATTTTTGGGTCACCGCATATTGCTCCGGCGTGAGTTTTTTCTTCAGCTCCGCCGCATCGGGTTTTTGATAATTCGTGCTGTTCATAAATGGATTGGAAACCGGGGTTGAGTCGTCGTTGGTGGGCTGGGCGCGCATGGCGACCAGCGCCAGTCCCAGAAGCGCCGCCGCGAGCACTACGATGGCCGCCTGCATAAGAGCGGATTTCATAAATGTTTGACGATACTTATCCAACGTCGTTCATCCTTTTTTCAATATCGCGGAATTTTGGAACTTTTTCAAAAAGAATTGCGCTGGAGGGAACGTCCGCGCCTCGCGTGCGGCGGTTGACGCCCTCGTCAACCGCGCGGGCCCGCCTCCGCGCCCGTTTCTATGCGCGGTGGCGCGCATTGTCCCGACTGCGGGGCGCAGTCGGATGCACGCGAGGGCGCGTGCGCTCCCCGGCTACAGATATTTCCACTCGGAAAATGACGCGGCCTGCCCGCAAAGTTCGCCGTCCGCGGAAAGCAGATTCCAGACGATGGCGCGGGAGATCTCGAACCGCCTCCCGCTTTTGGAAATCCGGATTCCGGAATAATTGTCAATATAGCCCTGGCGCGACACCTGGTCCAAAAGCCGGGCGCGGTCTTCGCGCCGGGGCGCCTCGGCCGTCAGGCGGGACGGCGTGCGAACAAATTCGTCCCACGACATTTCCCACAGCTCCAGCGCCGCGCGGTTGCCGTAATTCAGAATAGGATCTGACTGCATTCCATGCGACACCAATACAAACGGCGCACGAAACAGTTTTTCGGCCAGATCGGCAGGCGCGAAGTTGCCCGGCAACAAATCGGCGCCGGTCCATTTTTTAAAACTGTTCACCAGGCACAACGAATGCGGAACGACAAAACCCGGTTGCGGGAGGGAAAGGTTTTCCATGCAATTTTTATCGAGTGGATTGGCAAATCTGCCGGTAAAATTGTCCCACCCGCGTCGTCTTGCGCGGCAGCCGTTCATCTCCGAAATCCACGGAGAACAACCCGAATTTTTTCGTGTAACCGAATTGCCACTCGAAATTGTCCAACAGCGACCAATAAAAAAATCCCCGCACGTCCACCCCGTCTTTCATCGCCGACTGCAGCTCGCGCAAATGCCCCGTCAAATCCTGAATGCGAAAATCCTCGTCGCTGGAAGCGGAGCCGTGCTCGGTGATGTAGATCGGCAGACCGCACTCGCGGTGCAATTTTCGCAGGAGTTTGCCGAACCCGGTCGGATGCCGCTCAAACATGTCGTCACAAATGATGCCCAACGCCTTTAATTTTTCGCCCGGAACGCCGTTGGTGGGGACGAGCGCCCGAAAATGTTTGAGGCGCGCGCGGCCATAGTAATTGAGGCCCAGAAATGTGGAAGAAGCGCGGCGGGCGGGGCCCGCAAATTCCTCCAGCACAAACCGGTTAAAGGCGTGATGGGACAATGCCGCCATCAGATGGTCCCAAAAGGCGAATGATTGAAAGGCCTCAAAATAGGTCCAGTTTTTGGCGATGCCGATTTCCGGAGACTGGCCGCCCCGGCATTCGCGCCGGATCGCCGCGGCGGCGAGCACGTGCGCCCGCGCCATGTTTTTGATGACTTTCCGATAAGCCCCAAATCGCCACTTATGAAACGGCGGGAAACCGCCGATTAAATACGTGAGCGAAGCGTAGGTGTCCGGTTCGTTGAAAGTGTTCCAGAGATAAACCCGGTCTTTAAGCGCGGAAACAATTTTTGAGGCGTAATCCACAAAGGCGGGAATGGCCGCGCGATTGAGCCATCCGCCGTTCACCGTCACCCAGGGCGGATTGGAAAAGTGGTGCAGCACGACCATGGGCGTGATATTGGCCGCTTTGAGGCAATCGAGCAGGTGAAGATAACGGTCCAATTCTTTTTGATTTAGCGGAGCAAACGGCGCGGATTGCAGGCGCGACCATTCAACGCCCATCCGGTAGGCGTTGACCCCCAGGCCCGCCATTAATCCGACGTCCTGCTCGTAAAGGTGATAGTGATCGCACGCCACCCGGCAATGCCCGCCGTCCGAGGCCACGTAATCCGTCCATTCGTTGTTCACGTGGCCTTCCACCTGCGTAGGCGAAGTCGCCGTGCCCCAAAAAAAATTCGCCGGAAATTTCAATTCACTCTGCACAATTGGATTCGTGAATCGTTAAATCGTTAAAAAGGTTAAATCGTTAAATCCGGGTTCGTCAAATTGCCGATTTAACCATTCAACCATTTAACCTTTTTAACAGATCACTCTCCCCCTTCCATATGCATATACATGGATTGGAGGGCGATTTTTCCGGGGCCGGTGAAGCGGTTCCAAAAAATCTGGCCGCCGCCGGCAAACAGCCCGGTGGAAAGCTTCTGAAACATGGTCTGCATCTGCACCGTGCGGTCTTTGTAAATCCAGCCGCCCGGTTCGATGTCAATTTCTTCGCCCGGTCCAAGCGTGACTTCAAACACGTTGCCAAAACCGTGCAGCCAAAGGATGCCTTCCTGGGACGGGCACGAAAAATTATCAATAAAAAATCCGGTGCCGCCCAACAGAATGTTCGCCGCGCCACGGACGCGCGAAAACGTGTACTCCACGGTTTCGGTCGCGGCGAGCCATTGATGTTCCCGCACGTCCACCGCCATGCCCGGTTTCAGGTGCAGTCCAAAGACATGCCCGGCGCCGTCCCGGCTGAAGGCGATGCGGCCCGGCCCGCGCGCCCCGGTGAGCAAAAACGGCATTCCGGCGAGCATCCGTTTAAACCCGCCCTTGAGCGGGTGCAGCCCGATTTGCACCGCCGGATCTTTCCACAGAAGAATGTGATGCTCGAAATAGACGCTGGTCCCGCTCAATTCCAGGTGCAATGCCGGAACCAGTTCGCCTTCGATATGATAGGTAACGCCGCCAAACGTTTCGTTCTGGACGGCCGTGGGTCGTATTGTGGGAACT
>JASHPN010000293.1 GCA_030038175.1 Verrucomicrobiia bacterium | reverse complement strand
TACGACGAGGCCCTTTACGCGGATCGCGTGCTCAGGGCCGGCGGGGATGGTTACATTATGAAGGAGGAAAGCCCGGAAGAAATCATTCGCGCCATCCGGGACGTTCTGGGCGGGCACATCTACGTGAGTGAGGATGTCATGGCTGGAAATGCGAAAGCCGCTCCGAAAAATGAGTCCAAGGACGGTGAAAAACGTGCTCTCGATCAATTGACGGACCTGGAGCTTAACATTTTGGAATTGTTGGGACGCGGCCAAAATAACGGAGAAATCGGTGGAAAACTGGGGCTTAAACCCAAGGAAGTTGCAGACCAAGCCTCCGCCATGCGCAAAAAGCTAAAGATCAAAACGGATAACGCGTTAATTCGTTACGCCGTCTGCTGGGTGGAAACGGGAGCGGTTTGAAATCAATTGCTCACGCGGACGCGACCTTCCAAATGGTCCTTTAGCAGCTTGATATCTGCGTCCACCATTAACTTCGCCAAATCAACAAACTTCACTTTCGGCTCCCAGCCAAGCTGTCTTTTGGCTTTGCTATAATCGCCAATGAGCAGGTCCACTTCGGCGGGACGATAATAGCGCGGATCAATTTCCACGTGTTTTTTCCAATCCAGCCCTGCGTGTCCAAATGCCACGTCCAAAAATTCGCGAATGGAATGGGTTTCGTTGGTGGCGACGACGTAATCGTCAGGCTTGTCCTGTTGCAGCATCAGCCACATCGCTTCCACATATTCTTTGGCGTAACCCCAGTCGCGCTTGGCGTCCAGGTTCCCCAAAAAAAGCTTGTCCTGCAAGCCGGCCCTGATATGCGCCACGGCCCGCGTGATTTTGCGGGTAACGAAGGTTTCTCCGCGCCGGGGAGATTCGTGGTTGAACAGTATGCCGTTCGTTGCGTGCAATCCGTATGACTCCCGGTAGTTCACCGTCAGCCAAAAGGAATAGACTTTCGCACATCCGTACGGACTGCGTGGATAAAACGGGGTTTTCTCAGTTTGCGGGACTTCCCGCACCATTCCGTACATTTCGCTAGAGGAAGCCTGGTAAAATCGCGGTTTGATTCCGGTTTCTCGAATCGCCTCAAGTAATCGGACCGTGCCCGTGGCCGTCACATCTGTCGTATATTCAGGGCAATCAAAACTCACACGGACGTGGCTTTGCGCCGCCAGATTGTAAATCTCGTTTGGAGCGATTTTCCCCAGCAGCCGGGCCAGGCCGCTTCCGTCTGAAAGGTCGCCATAATGCAGGAATAACCGGCTTTGCTCAACGTGCGGATCTGTATAAATCGGATCCAGCCGGCTCGTATTGAACGTGCTGGCGCGGCGAATAAGCCCGTGTACTTCGTATCCTTTGGATAGCAACAATTCGGCGAGATATGAACCATCCTGCCCGGTAATACCGGTAATAAACGCTTTCTTCATATTATATTTTTCGCTGGCAAAAATCCTGGTAAGCAAGACGGATGCCGTCCTCCAGGCCTACCTTGGGTTTCCATCCCAGGGCAAAGAGGCGCGAACTATCCATCAGTTTGCGAGGCGTTCCGTCCGGCATTGAGGCATCCCAAACGATTTTCCCTTGAAAGCCGACAATCCTGCGGATCGTCTCGGCGAGCGCCCCGACGGTTATTTCCGAACCCGAGCCGATATTGATGAATTGCTCTTCGTTATAATGATCCATCAGAAAAACGCAGGCCTCCGCCAAATCGTCCGAGTACAGAAATTCACGAAACGGCGATCCGGTGCCCCAGCAGACAACCTCACTTGCGCGGGATTCTTTAGCTTCGTGAAACTTTCGAATCAACGCCGGCAGCACGTGCGAATTTTGCAAATCATAATTATCGTTTGGGCCGTACATATTGGTGGGCATGGCACTGATGAAATCGCATCCGTATTGCCGGCGATAAGCCTGGCACATTTTAATGCCGGCGATTTTCGCCACTGCATACCACTGGTTGCTCGGCTCCAACGGACCCGATAACAATGCGTCTTCTCTCATCGGTTGCGGCGCAAATTTCGGATAGATGCAGGAGCTGCCCAGAAACAGGAATTTCTTTACGCCGGTCAGATACGCATGATGAATCAAATTGTTTTGAATCTGGAGATTTTCGTATAGGAATTGCGCTGGATAAGCATCGTTTGCGTGGATTCCCCCCACGGTGGCCGCGGCGTCGAAGACGTATTCAGGCTTTTCGTGGGCAAAAAACTGTCCGACTGATTTGGTATCGAGCAAATCCAGTTCAGCGCGCGTTCTGCCGATCAGCCGGCTAAATCCATGTTGCTGCAATTTCCGCCAAATAGCGCTGCCAACGAGTCCGCGGTGCCCGGCTACAAAAATTTTGGCATGTTTTTCCACAAATCGGTTTTATTTACAATTGCTCCCGTTGGCTCTGCCTGGTAATGGAGCCAGCTGTCGGGATCGAACCGACGACCGACGGTTTACAAAACCGTTGCTCTGCCGCTGAGCTAAGCTGGCGCCAAGGTGCGGCGAATGTACCACAATTGTCCGACAAAACAACGCTTTTGACACAGAGGTGAGGACAGGCGGCCCCGTGACACATGCATCGAGCATGAAGAATTGGAAAAAGGGGTAACATCCGCTACATCGTTGAGCGCCAACATTTTAGTCCGCTACATTTGGTTCTTCGCTGTTTTCGGTGGAATAGGGTCAGCACTGTGGAAGGCGGAGTTTACCGGCGATGAAGTAAAGCATCGTGATGAAGTGGGTGGTAGAGCGATAGCCGCGGGCTTTGCGCTTGGTTGCACTGAAAACGCTGCTAAGTCCTTCCATGAACGCATTGGTCAATCCCCACTTCCAATGGGCTAAAATGCCCT
>JASHPN010000292.1 GCA_030038175.1 Verrucomicrobiia bacterium | reverse complement strand
CCGGTATTTGAAATTCCACCGGGTCTTCGACGGTGACAATGTTAAAAATGGGGTTGTTCAGCTCGTTGAGGGCGGAGTAAAGCGTGGTAGTCTTGCCCGAACCAGTGGGGCCGGTGACCAGGATGAGGCCGTGCGGCGCATCCACGGCGGCCTTGACCTGCTTGAAGGTCTCGGGATCAAGGCCGAGTTTATCCAGGCTGGCGGACAAATTGGATTTGTCGAGCACGCGCAGCACGATTTTTTCGCCGTGGACGGTCGGTAAAACGGACACACGCAGGTCGTAATCCCGATTGCTGACCTTGACCCTCATGCGTCCGTCCTGGGGGAGCCGGCGTTCGGCGATGTCAAGGCTGGACATGATTTTGAAGCGGGAAGCCAGGGCGAGTTGCATTAGTTTCGGCGGCGGCGTGGCATCTACCAGAACGCCATCCACGCGGTATCGGAGCCGGACGGTCTTTTCGAACGGCTCGATATGCACGTCGCTGGCGCGATCTTTGATCGCCTGAAGAACGATTAAATTGGCCAATTTGATGACCGGCGCCTCTTCACTGGAAGCCGCGAGCTGATCCAGATTGACTTCCTCAGGGCCGGCTTTGACGGTTTCGATGGTGCTGGCTTCATCATCATCCTGCTGCTTTTGGGCGTCCTGGATGATGTCCTCCATGGTGCCGCTTTTGGCCGCGTCAATCGCGTTCAGTTTATCAGCGAGAGCCTTTTCCGAAGCGATGAGCGGGGCGATTTCCAGTTTGGTAATGCGCTTCACATCGTCGAGCGCAAGGACGTTGAGCGGGTCCGCCATGGCCAGAAACAATTTGTTTTCCAGCCGCGAGATAGGCACGACCTTGTGATTGTGCAGCGTGTCGTGGGGAAGGAGTTCGACGATTTCGGGAGGAATGCTGACACGGGCAAGATTGATCGGCGGAACATTCAGCACCCGTCCCATCGAAACGGCGAGGTCCTGTTCGCTCACGTAGGCCTTGTCGAGAACAAGTTTAATGAGCCGCGACCCCTCCTTCTTTTGCTGTTCGAGCAATTCTTCGATCTGCGTGGCGCTTAACAGGCCGTCTTCGACGAGCGCGTCGGCAATGCGTTCTCCGAATGATTTGAGTTTAGCCATGGAAAGGAAGCGCTTTTGGAGGTTAGCGGAAGGCCTTTCGCAAATAGGGCACCAGATCGGCTGGCGAGGCGAGATACCATAACACGCGGAACGAAGTCACCTGCGCCAGTTCTTTGGCGGCCTGCTGATTGAAAGGATTGGCCGTGGCCACCAGCACGGCTTTGCTCATGCGGTCAAACGGCAGGACGCACCAGCGCCGGCAAACCTCAGCGGGAAAACCGCGGGCCAAATCAATGTCCACGTCATAGCGTTCGAGCGGCATAAAACCCAGGCGCGATTTATCCGCCAGCAATTTGAGGGATTTTTCCAACTGCATGATGCCCCGTCCCGCCAGGGTAAAAATGAACGGCTCGACCACGTCCGCCGCCGGCGCCGAATGATCCGTCGGATGCCAGCACAAATCAAAATCGCCGGCGCTGATGGCTTTGCTGTCCACGAAGATTTTATACATCGTGTCGCGGCCATCCTGGATTTCCCGCGCGGAGTGGCGGGCTTTGGGTTCTGAAACGGGCGCCAGCACAGCGGGCTCAAATCCATCCACCGGTTGCGCGGACACGTCGGCCGCCGTGTCCTGAATAGACTTAAGGGCGGACAGGACGTCTGGATCGTTGGGGTTTTGCTGCAGGACGGTTTCAAACTCCAGGATCGCGGACGAAAGCTGTCCCGATTGCATGTAAGCCTGGGCGATGCGCTTGGAGGTATTGGTGACGTCGTGGTTGCGTCCGAGCTTTTTGTAGGCTTCCTTGAGAATCTCCAGCGACTGGCAATCATTGGGCTGCGACTGGACAATAACTTCGAACATCTCAATTGTCTGCTTCAATTGAGCTTCGTCGTCCAAAGTGTTGGCAGCCATGATTAAAAGAATGTTCCGGGTGGAAAAACAGCATTTTCATTGCCAGAACCGTCCTTTTTTCGTTCGAAGGCAAGGCCGCCTGCTGAATTGCTCGATTTTTGGGCGGTTTTGGCAGGCGGAAGGGCCGGCCCGTGCGGCACGTTTTGCCGAACTATCCGAGTGGCTATTTTTCGGACAAACGGTGTCATTCTTTAAATGGCCCTCAAGTATTCCGGCTCAACGATGGCTCTTGAAAGTTGAAATCGAAACCTTAAAACTCAACCCATGGACCGCGCACGGCCTGTCATGTCACCCGCGCCCGGCGAACGAATCCTGCGTTTCGTCGGGGACCGCGTCCGTTTCACCATTCAGGACGAAACCGATCCGGCGGCCCCAAACGGCTCGCGGGCGTTTCTGCGGACGAATCTGGGCCGCGCGGCGGCGCGGCGGCGCGAGATTATCTCATCGCACGCGGCCGGAGCCGCTTTCGCAGGCGAAAGCTGGCGGGATTTGCCCATGCATAAAAATGGAGACCGATGGGAAGTTGAGTTTTCACTGGCGGAAGTTGGTTATTTCAAAGCAAAGCCCTATTTGCTGGATGCCAACAGCTGGCAACACTGGCCCGATGGCCCGGACGCCGGTATTTCAGTGCATCCTGGTTTTGCGCGAACGGCCAACACGATTTATTGCGCCTTTACGCGGCTTTTCGGCGCGGCCAAAAGCCGGGTCTCCACGCGGGATGAAAAACTCGAAGCGCAGCTAAAATCGCTGGACGCAAAAAATTTCACGGTCATTCCGCCATCGGGAACCCTGCGCGATTTGACCCGGCAGCTTTCGCATATCGTTCAGACTCTCGGATGCCGTATTGTGCATCTGCTGCCGATTCATCCCACGCCCACGACGTATGCGCGGTTTGGGCGCTTTGGCAGTCCGTATGCGGCGCTGGATTTGACGGCGATTGATCCGGCGCTCGTGGAATTTGACAGGCGAACGACCGGCGTTGACCAGTTTTGCGAATTAACGCGCGGCGCGCATTCGCTCGGCGCCAGGGTTTTTCTGGACGTGGTCATCAACCACACAGGATGGGGTTCGGTCCTGCAGGAAAATTCTCCGGAATTCTTTTTGAAAACACCCGGCGGCGAATTTGCCAGCCCGGGCGCATGGGGTGTGGTGTGGGAGGACCTGGTGGAACTCAAACAGGACAGTGTGGTCTTGTGGGACAAAATCGCCGATGCGCTGTTGATTTGGTGTCGCCGGGGAACGGACGGTTTCCGGTGCGATGCCGGCTACAAAATCCCGGTCGTGGCGTGGCAATATATTATTGCGCGCATTCAGGATGAATTTCCGGAAACGATTTTTCTGCTGGAGGGCCTCGGCGGCCCATGGGAAACCACGGAAGCTCTGCTGACCGAGGGCGGAATGCAATGGGCCTACTCGGAACTCTTCCAGAATTATTCGGGGCGGGACGTCGCCCGGTATCTGGACTATGCAATCCGCCAGAGCGATCGCATCGGGGCGTATGTCCACTACTCCGAAACGCATGACAATGACCGGTTGGCGGCGCGGGCCCGGGCGGCGGCGCCGAAACCAAAGCCGGCTTCGGGCGTCGCGGAGGGAACAAAACCCAATCGCGCCTGGTCCCTGCTGCGAAACCGCCTTTGTGCCCTCACCAGCCCTTGCGGCGGGTTTGGATTCACGTGCGGCGTGGAATGGCTGGCTGTGGAAAAGATCAATGTCCATGGCTGCGCGGGTTTGAACTGGGGCAATCCGGACAATATCGTTCCCGAACTGGCGCAACTGAACGCGTTGATTTCAAACCATCCCTGTTTTTTCGATGGGGCCAAACTCACGCGCCTGAGCGGGCCGGATGCGCCGGTTTACCTTCTGCTTCGCGAGTCCGCAGAGGGGAAGGATTCCGTTCTGGTCCTGGCCAATACTGACCCGGATAAGTCCAATTCGCTGGCGCTTTCGGCGGCTGCTTTCAAACTTCGGATTTCAGATTTTAAATTTGAGCTGCTGGGCCAGCCATTGCCGCCAATTGCCGCCACCGGCGATTCCGTCGCATTTACCATCAATGCGGGCGCGGTTCACTGCCTGGCGACCACGGAAAAACCCGCCGGATTATGGGGCGATGATTATCGCCTGGCTCGCGCGCGGGCCGCCTGCGCGGTCCAGGCGCTGAATGCAATTCTCCCTGCCGAAAATCTTTCCGGCTTCGATTGGCGGTTCCTCGAAGCGCAAATGGAAAATTCGCCCCGGCATTTCCTGGCCGCCGCGAGCCATTTGAAAGGCGGCGAGCCGCAGGAGGCGTTTGCCGCGCTCATCCAAAAGGCGGCCGGGAGCGAAATTTTTCCCGCGGTCATTACCTGGACTCTCATTGACCGCCGCCGGGTCACGCCCGTTCCGGCAAATCATTGGCTGCTGGTCGAGGATTCCGCCCCTTTTCGCGCGAAACTTCGGATGGGGGGGGAAATAACCATTTATGCCGCTTCGATTTCCAACGGAAAGGATTACGTGGCGGTGTTTGCCCCGCGCGATACTCCGGCCGAGGCGGAACTGGTATTGGAGCGGTTGGCCGCCGATTCACAGACGATTTCCGCGACGATACGATTTTTGGCGCCGGAAGCAGGAATGAAAGCCGCCCGCCTCCTGGATGAGTTTGGAGCGGCTGATGGTTCGGGACCGCGGCGGCCTTGTTGGAGCAATGACCCCGGCGCTTTGACGCTGTTGACCAACGGGATTGGGGCCATGGCGCGGATTTGTGTGGATCTGGGCCGGATAAATTCGAAATACGATTGCGTGCTGGGCGCGAATTTGAATTCCAGTTTTCCCGTTGACCGCCATATTTTTGTAAAGCGGATGCGCGTCTGGGTAAATGCGGATGGTTTTGTCTCGCCTTTGAATGGAACGAATCTTTGTGCGTTCGAAATCGGGCCGCCGGCCATTTGGAAGTTCGCCGCCAATGCCGGCGATGGACGCACTGTGGAAATCAGGCTTCGCGCGGAAATGATCGAGCGAAAAAACTCCGTTGTGTTTCAATTTTTGCGTCCCGCTGCGGCGCATGCGATGGGTAAACAATTGCCTGCTGACGCGGACGTCCGCCTCACCGTCCGCTTCGATATCGAGGATCGGAATTTTCATCAGGAAACAAAACGCAACGGGGGCGCCGAATACCATTTTTCAACCAATACCCATCTGTTGGATTCCAAAACCGGAGGAAACCGGATTGGTTTTGCTTTTACGCCGGAAATAGACCGTCAATTGCGGGTGTTTGCCGATGTCGGGGAATTTCATCCGGAACCCGAGTGGTGCGAGAATATTCCGCACCCGGTCGAAGCCTCCCGCGGGCAAACGGCCTCCGGAGACGCGTACAGCCCGGGCTGGTTCGAAATCCCGCTGGCCAGGGGCGCTAATGCCACGCTTGCGGTAACGGCGGAGGTGGATGAATTTTTCGGCGAAGCCTCGCTTCCTTCGGCCCCCTCATCCTCAACGCGCGGCCCGGACTTCGACGCGCAATTGCTCCGGGCGGCCGGACAATTTGTGGTGCGCCGGGACGCGGGCAAAACAATTATCGCGGGTTATCCCTGGTTTCTGGATTGGGGGCGCGATTCGTTAATTTGCGCGCGCGGCCTGCTGGCGGCGGGATGGGTCGCGGAAGTTGAACAATTGCTGCTCACTTTCGCCAAATTCGAAAAGGACGGAACCCTGCCCAATACCATTCACGGCAATGACGTTTCCAATCGTGACACGACCGATGCGCCGTTGTGGTTTGCGGTGGCATGCCGGGACCTGGCCCAGGCGGTCAACCGCGATTTTTACTCCACGCCCATAGATGCCGGCCGCACGGTTCGCAGCGTCCTGGCGGATATCGCCGAAAATTACGTGCGCGGCACGCCTAACGGCATTCGCATGGATGCCGACTCGGCGTTGATTTGGAGCCCTTCCCATTTCACCTGGATGGACACCAATTATCCGGCCGGAACGCCGCGGGAAGGTTATCCGGTGGAAATCCAGGCCTTGTGGATTTCATTGCTGCGCCAATTGCAAAATCTCCCTGGTTCCGACGGCGCGAAATGGAAATCGCTGGCCGACCGGGCCACGGCGGCCTTTGAACAGTTTTTCTGGCTCGAAGACAGGGGTTGGCTGGCAGACGTGCTCCTGGCTGGGCCGAACGTCAGCGCGCGCAATGCCACAGTGTCCGATGCGTTGAGAAGCAATTGTCTTTTGGCCGTGAGCCTGGGCCTGGTTCGTGGAGACCGTGCGAAACGCTGCGCCGCCGCCGCGCAAAAATACCTGGTCGTGCCCGGCGCCTTGCGTTCCCTGGCCCCGCTGCCGGTATCGGTTCCCTTGCCGGTCCGTGGCAACAACGGCGGTTTGCTCAACAACCCGGCCGAACCCTATTGGCCGCGTTACGAAGGCGATGAGGACACCCGGCGCAAGCCCGCCTATCACAACGGCACGGCCTGGACGTGGATGTTTCCCATATTCTGTGAAGCGCTCGTCCGGGCGTGGGATTTCGACCCGCAAGCCGTCGCGGCGGCGACCAGCTATTTGGGCTGTGCTGAAAGGCTTTTGGACGCCGGTTGCTTAGGCCAGATTCCGGAAATTTTGGACGGCGATGTGCCGCACACCCAGCGCGGCTGCGACGCGCAGGCCTGGGGCGTGATGGAGCTTTTACGCGTGTCAAAATTGCTGTCCGAATTGGAATAACGGCGCAACGAACGGCCCGTGGCCTTATATGATTGAGTCAAAAACTTGTAAAATGCCCCAGTGGAAACGGCGGATTTGGCCTTAAAAAAAGATGCTTTTTCCCCTTGACTCAATCCGGCCCCGGTAGTTAATTTGTCGTTGATAAAGAAGTGGAAGCTGTTTGAACATCGCTTTTCCGGTTAGGAAGGGCTTTTATGCAGGTTGCAGTCGGCGAAATTTTGCAAATTATTAAAGCATAAAACAAAGTCATGAAACCATCTCCAATAATCATATTTGTGGCGAGCCTGGCTTTTGCATGTGTGGTAAATGCACAAAGCACTTTGAGTAATGGATCCACCATTTCCGCTGATGAGAATGGGCCTGTGGGGAGCAGTTCTTTCACTCCCTCTTCGGTCACATTGGACGGCACGAATCTAATCCTGAGCACGACGCAGGACTTCACCAGCCTCGTTCCTGCGTTTGGCAATCTTACCGGCTATAATATCACGATTACCGGTCTGTCTTCGTCTCCAACCTCTGAATCTATTAGTGATTTTTTTGTGTTTTCCACGGCAGACCCGGATTTTGACGCCTCCGGCACCACGCCTCCGAACCGTTTTGAATTCAACCTGACTTCGATCACGGAAGACTACATTTCTTCGAGCGATGCCAATTTTAGCGGAACCGGTACATTGATTGATATCACTTCGACGTATGCGGATACCCCCGCTACTTTCAGCATTAGTTTTTCCGGGGCCGACGATTATTCGTTTACAGTGGAGGCAGTGCCTGAGCCAACCACGATCAGCCTTTTTGCCGCCGGCATCCTGGGCGCCTTGGCCTTGCGCCGTCGCAAAATCTAGCGCTCTGCGCTTACAAACGGCTGGAGTCGTTTTCCATTTTTCTTTCGCATTCCGAGCGGCTCGGGATTATTTAGCCGCTCCAGTGTCACTTTTCTGAATGGATCCATTTGGAGCGACGGGTTCACAGTCTTTCCAGGCGTCCCGCATTTCGGCGAAATCCCGCGCTCCGTATCTGTCCGGTGAAACACCTCTATTGAGAGACTGCAAAAGTGTCATAGCATAACGCTATGACAGATTGCAGAACCCCGGTGGAGCGATATCCAGGACAGAGACGAGCGTGGACGATTAAGGACGCCTGCCGAACGGCGGGAGGTTTTGCTGAACGAATTTTAGTGGAGCGAATCAGCGCCACCATGCCGCCAAACTTGCAGCCTTGGCTCCCAACTTAAATCTTTCGACGGCGCAAGGCCAAGGCGCCCAGGATGCCGGCGGCAAAAAGGCTGACTGTGGTTGGCTCAGGCACGGGCGTTGCCGTCAAAGAAAACGAATAACTGGTAGGGCTGGAAAAGCTTAGGTTGAAAGTAGCTGGAGTGCTCTCATAAGCCCCGCTTGTATCAATCAACGTTCCCGTTCCCACAAAAGAGGCAAAGTCTGGGGCCGAGTAAGCAACTTCCGCGAGTGAAGTCAGCTCAAATTCAAACCGGTAAGGTGGGGCAGTCCCTGTGCCCGAATATGCGTCTGACGAGGAAAAGACAAGATAATTATTAACGGGCTCTGACGTCGGAGTCGAAGATAGACCGGAAATCGAGGTGTCATTGGCCATAAGTTGACTCAACGAAGGAACCAATCCGCTGAAGTCCCCGGAACTCCTCACGACTAGATTCGTGACGTTCATTGAGATCGAAGAAGAGGTGAATGAACTGACTTGTGTCCCTCCCTCAGCAACGGTTATGGATCCTGTCAAGACTGTCGCATTGACCGAACCAGCCAACGCCAAATTCGCCGCTATGATGATTATCGGACATGTTTTCATAACTTCTATTTTACGTGTTTACTGCAGAACTCACGTTCCCAACCGCCAGTGCAAAATCGTTTTTAGCCGAATAATCAGTGCTAAGCACTTTTCAAATACTTACATGCGATATTTACCTGCAAAAATGGTTATGGTCAAGAAGAATTAACGGCAAATCTTGACTATTTTATACATGATTTGAATTCTCCATACACAAATGGGCCAATTAAATACAGGTTTTGAACATTCTATACATGAATCGGCCATTTCGGAGAATTGTGGGCCAGCAGTTGCCAGTGATCCCGGTCAAATCGTAAATTGCGGTGCATCTGTGCCTCATAATCTGTAAGGAACAGGCACTGTGTTAAAAAAAATCAACGCCAATGGCCGGCGGCATGATGCCAGCCGCCAAACGGGCCTCGATACCAATAGTCGCGCTCCCACACGGCGTCCGGCCAGGGCGGATAGACCCAACGGCCTCCGACCCAATACCATGCAACGCCGTTCCACTCCCATTGGCCATTGATCCACACGTATCCCGGCCCCGGCGCGGTAACGACTGTTTCCGATGGCGCCGCGGGAGGCGCTTCGTCCGTGTCCACAACCGCAGATGGCGGCGGAGGCGCACTGGCTGTATTAATCATAAAATCTACTACGCGATCACTGACGCCGGCCTTGTGCAGATCAACGATGTCCGATGCAGTCAAATGATAGACCGTGTGAGAATTTTGGATTTGCGCGATAATCGCGTCATCACTCACCTTGGCATGGACGAGCGCTTTGACGTCTTCGATGGTAAGTGGTTGGTTCTGTTGAATATGCACGTAGGTGACCGGGGCTTGGGCCTGCAATTCGGCCGCCTGTTCCCGATCCACCGAATTTCCAATGAGACTGCCGGTAATGGCGCCCAGAATGCCTCCAACCAGCGCCCCCGCCAGCGGATTGCGTCCGGCCAGCGCCGCGCCCGTGGCTGCGCCCACGCCGCCGCCTATCAGTGCGCCCGTCCCGGTATTGTTGGGCGTGCCATTGGGATTTTCACAGCCGGTTAAAACCACCGCTGCCGTTGCCATTACCACTGTTAAAACCTGATACCTCTTTATCATATCCACACCTTTAGATACCAAACCGTCCTGCGCCATTCAAAAAAAATCAAATTCTCACCCTGTTAAATGAGTCAAACGAATGATTGGAATGGAACGCCCGGCTGGGAATTCTTACGCCCGCGGATGGGCCGCGTCATAGGCTTTCTTCAGCCGTTCCGTGGTCACGTGGGTGTAAATCTGGGTGGTGGCCAGGTGCGCGTGGCCGAGCAACTCCTGGACACTGCGCAAATCCGCGCCGGCATCAAGCATGTGCGTGGCGTAACTGTGGCGCAGCTTGTGAGGCGTCAGGTGGGGATCCAGCCCGGCAATGGCCAAATACTGTTTCAACCGCCGTGACAGTTGCACCGGATGCAACGGCGCATGGATTTTTGTTTCGGAAAAAAAAACCGGTGCTGCGCCGGCCGGAGGATGTTTTAACGTCTTCCAATAGCGCTCAATCGCCCGCAGCGCAGGCTGTCCGATCGGGACCATTCGCTCCTTTTTCCCTTTGCCCCGCACCCGGACGATTTGCTGCGGCCAGTCCAGGTCGTCGGCGCGCAGGCCGCAAAGCTCGCTAATGCGCAGGCCGCAGGAATAAATCGTCTCCAGCACCGCCACGTCCCGCAAAGCGGCCGTGGCTGAAACCGGGCGGCCTGGCCCTTTCTTTGTCTTGTGCGACTGCAACAGTTTTTCCGGAGCGCCGAGCAGATCCTGCATCTGCCCAACGGTCAGGAATTTGGGCAGGCGCTTCTCGATTTTGGGCAGCGAAAGGTTTTTTATTGGCGAGCCGGCCAGCAGACCGTGCCGGATAAGAAATTTATAAAACGTGCGCAACGCGGAAAAACGCAACGCAATCGCCGCGCGGCTCAAATTGTTGCGGCCCAGAAAGCGCAAATAACCCCGAAAATCATCGCGCTGAAGCTTCGTCCAATCCGGCGCCGATTTGCGTTCGTCTTTGTGCCAGCGTACAAACTCCTCGAGCGTCTGCCGATAATTTCGTTGCGTGTAAATCGCCGCGCCCCGGTCCGTCGCCAGATGCGCGAGAAATTTTTTGATCCAGGGGTCCGAAACCCCATTGCCTGTTTCGCCGTTCACGATTAAACAAAATACGCTTGCCGGCGGAAGATTCAATTCGTGATTTCGGAGGAGTGGGTGTGCGGGTGTTCCAGTGCCTCCAGCCGGGCATTGGCATTGCGCCACAGGAGCGATTGCGGCGTGGTGTTGGAAAGGCAGCGCCGGAGATAAATCACCGCCTGGTTGGTGTCGTGCTGCTGATCGGCAATCGCCGCCAGTCCGTAGGCGACCGGACCGGTTTCGGCGTCCGAATTTTCAAGATCGTTGAAGTCTGCTTGCGCCGCGGCAATATCTCCGCAATCGAATCGGGCGATGGCGCGGTTCAGCCGCGCCTCCGGGAGGTTGGTCAGGGCAAGGACATGGTCCAGGAACGGAATGGCGGCGGCGGGGTAACCGGATTGCAGCAAAAGGGCGGCCTGGATATTCAGGTTCTGCGGATCGTCCGGTGTGCTGGACAAATGGCTGTTAACGAGTTGCAATGCATTTGTGAAATCGCCCATGTTCAGATAAGCCCCCAGGACGCGGTTGACGGCCTGCGCGTCATTGGAATGCCGCAACGCTGTCTGCAGCGCGTTGCGGGCCATCGTCACATTGGTTTGCGAGAGCCAGAATTTCGACTCCAACAGGCCAAGTTCCGATCCGGCATCGCTATTCACCGGAAAATATTGGATCTCGTCTCGAAGATGCTGGAGCAGCGGACGGGCGCGCTCAGGAAGCCGGAGTTGGATATAAAGTTCAGCCAGCGCAAATTCCGGCGCGGGCGCGCCCGGCGCGAGGACGTGGACCCTCTCAAATTGCCGGGCGGCTTGCAACCAGAGATCGTTTTGTTGCAATACGCTGCCCAACAGATAACAAAAACTCGGCTCATCAAACGGGCCAAATCTGTTCATGATCCAGATCAAGTGCTCGGGATCTCCCATTTGGCCGGCCAATTCATCCACGTCGGCCAGCCCCGGCTTGAAGCCGGACTGAAGGTTGGTGTTGCAGGCCAGGCTGATTCGCGCCGAAACGTTGTCCGGGTTCAATAGCAGGGCCTGTTGGAAACGGAGATGGGCATCTCTCCAACGGCCTTGCTGTTGCAAGGTGACGCCCCAACCGTCCAGCAGGAGTGAATACCATTCCGCCACCAGCCGGTCCTGGAGCCGTGGTGCGGGTGTCAGGCCCATGGGTTGATTTTTTTTCGGTTCGCCGGCGCGCTGTTCGCTGGCTGAGGCAGCCAGCGGGGCCAACTCATTTTGCCATGCCTGGCTCCAAAAGGTCTGGTCCGCATCGGCGATCGCTGCGGGCAACGGCGGAATTTCCGGTGAATTATTTTCGCGCAATTTCATTTCATAAATTGCGCCCGTGGGTTCCAAATAAAATCTTTCAAAAAAGCAACCGTAGCTGGGATGCAGATAATACAGCCGGTGCTTCCGGGCAATCTGCTCGAGCAACGGCGTTAGTTCGCGCAGGCTGAGGTTATGCTGTTTTTCGAGGGCCAGCCAGCCCATGAAATTATGGCGATCGAGCCAGGCCCGGTATCCCGCCTCAGGCAGTGCGCTGGTATCCACCGCCAGCCAATCGGCGCGGTTGCCGCTCCGGCATAAGGCGGCTTCAAACATCTCCAGCTTGTCCGGCTGGTCGCTCAACATGACGCCGCCGCCGGGAGGCAGAGATTTTACCGCCAGCGCGCCATATTGTTCCAAAGGATGAAAGTTCGAACTCAAAATGGCCTGGGTGTTTCTCACCGCCAGCGCCGCCGCGGCCAGTAGGACCAATCCGGCGGCAAAAGGGATGGCCAATTGCCGCCAGGGAACTTTCGATTCCAAACCTATGGGCACCATCGGAATCTCCGCCGACTGTGAAATCAGCAAAAGATTGCCCGCAAGAAAACCTGCTCCCAAAGCGGTCAAATAATCGAACGTCAACATCGGCAGCCAAAGGCCGAATTGGAGCCGCATAATTTGCCGCGGCCCGTTAATCGGGTCAAACGCCAGCCACAAACACAACAGCAGCAGCAGCGCCCGGAGGATCCGATAAATCCGGATCTGAAAGCGCTCCATCCTGTCCATCGTATCGAAATCGGGAAGTCGCAGGAGAAACGGGAGCACCGGGACCAGAAAATACAAAATCACAACCACCCCCAGCAACCCGTGCGCAACCCAAAATTGATAGTAAAAGACCGCGATCGTGCTTTTCGTCTGTTTCACCGTGGCGAGCAGTGCCTGCCCCAAATTCCACGGCGAATGCGGAGTCAGGCCGTTGACCAGCGGCAGCAGGACGTAAATCGAAAACCCGGCCAGCCCGAATCCGGCCAGTCGCAAAAGGGATTTCGCCGGCTGGAACTTTTCCAGCCAGAGGGCCAGGCCGACCACAAATGGCAAATTAAAAGGATTGGTTCTCGCGCTCTCTATTTGCAGCCAGATCACTCCCAGGACAAATAATGGCAGCACCAGCAGCATCAGCCAGTTCTCCGCCATGCCCAGGCCCCAGACGACGGCCGCGGCCTCGAGCCATCGGGAATTCTGGCGGACACGATATTCAAGCAGGAGCCATAGTGAGGCCGCCAAAAACAGCAAGTCCAACATTTCACCGGTGGCGGCGGTGGCCTCCTGCCAGAAGCTGAATTGCAGTCCGCAGACTGCGCACGCCAGCAACACCGGCAGTTTGGCGGCCAGGCGATTCGCTCTCGCCCGCGACCGGTCCCACGACAGCAGCTCCATCGTGCGCGCCAATAGACCCAGCGTCAGCGCGGCGCAAACCGCCGCAAAAAAATTCAATCCCCACGACACGCAGCCGGCAGGCAGCAGCCGGAATGGCAGGGTGAACAGCCAAAGCAAAGGTTGATTCGCCATCGGCATCCAGTCCCAGCCGGCAACCTTGGCCGTGAGCGACAGGCTGTTCGTCGTCACCCCATGACTCACGGTCATGGCATAAAGAACGAATGCTGCAACCGCAACCTGCAATGGCAAACTGTGCATCAGCCTGGCTTTGAACCAGCGAATGCTGTTAATGCTAAACGTTGCCACGGGTAGAACTGGAACACGCCCGGGGCAGTAATGTCAACCGCGAAAACCTGAAACCGCCATCAATTTTGCCACCGGGGCGCAGCGACGCGGAATCAACCCTTAAGAAAACATTTTGAACGAATGGCCAAAAAAGGTTTCAATGGAGGAATGCAAGGGTATTTCACTTTGGTTCTGCATGCGCACCTGCCGTTTGTGCGCCATCCGGAACACGAAAAATTTCTCGAGGAAAGCTGGCTCTTTGAAGCCGTCACCGAGACCTACGTTCCGCTGCTGCAAATGCTCGAGGGCTGGCGGCGGCAGGGCATGTCGGCCCCGGTCACGATTTCGCTTTCACCGCCCCTCTGCGCAATGTTGCGGGACCCGTTGCTGTGCCGGCGCTATGAGCGCCATCTGGACAGCCTCATTGAATTGGCCGAAAAGGAAATTCGGCGGACCCACTGGGACCGGGCGTTTCGTGAACTGGCGTGGATGTATCATCATCGTTTCACGGGGGTTCGCGATACCTGGCGCAACTGCGGGGGCAACCTGATTTATGCCTTCCGGCAGCTCCAGGAGGAAGGCCGGGTTGAAATTATCACAACGGCGGCCACTCATGCGCTGTTGCCGTTGCTGGCCGGCCACCCCCCTTCCATCCGCGCGCAAATCCTCACAGCCCGCGATGATTACCGCGATTGTTTTGGCCGGGACCCCCGCGGCATTTGGCTGCCGGAGTGCGCCTATGTGGCCGGCGTCGAAACCTTTCTCCAGGAAGCCAATATCCGATGGTTCATTCTGGATACCCACGGTATCCTGCACGCCAACCCGCGTCCCCGCTACGGCGCCTTTGCGCCGGTCTTCACGCCCAATGGCATCGCCGCCTTTGGCCGCGATTTCGATTCCTCACGCCAGGTTTGGAGCCAGCGCGACGGTTATCCGGGTGACCGGCGGTACCGCGATTTTTACCGCGATGTGGGTTTTGATTTGGATTTCGATTACGTCAGGCCCCATTTGCCCTCGCCGGAAGTCCGCGGTTTTACCGGCATCAAATATTATAAAATCACCGGCGCCGCTGAGAAACAGATCTACCGGCGTGAAGAGGCGTTGGAAGCGGCCGGCGGGCACGCGCAGCATTTTTTGAATGAACGCGTCGGCCAGGTTCAGCGTCTCGCCGGTTTGCTGGACCGCCCGCCGATTATTGTGGCGCCTTACGACGCCGAGTTGTTTGGGCATTGGTGGCATGAAGGCGTTGAATTTTTGGATTTCTTCGTGCGCAAGCTGGTCTATGACCAGAAAGTCATTGAAATGATCACGCCCGGCGAATACTTGCGGCGCCATCCCACCAATCAAATCGCCACGCCGGGCGCGTCGAGCTGGGGCGAGGAAGGTTATCTGCGCGTGTGGCTCAATGACAAGAATGAATGGATTTATCCGCACCTGCAAGTCGCCCAGGAGCGAATGACCGAACTTGCCCAAAAATTTCAAAAAGCGGCGGCCGCGGCGCCCGGCAAAAAAGCCGGCCAGGCGGCGGAATTGAAGATCCGGGCCTTGCGCCAGGCCGCGCGCGAATTGTTACTGGCGCAGTCCAGTGATTGGCCGTTCATTTTGCGGGCCGGCACCAGCCAGGATTACGCGCGCCGGCGCATCAAAGAGCATTTGCGGCGTTTTATCGGCCTGCACGATCAATTGACCACGACCGGCGTGGACGAGGCCTGGCTGCGGGAGGTTGAAGCGCGCGACAATATTTTTCCAGGGGCGGATTGGAATTATTGGAAGTGATTCGCGCCCGAGGCCTGCCTTTCAGGTTTCCGAAAGTTGTCGTTGACAAAAGCGCCGTTTGTACCTACCGTTCGGTAGTATTTTATGGCAAAGGATGGACCTGAAACCAGGAAACACATTCTCCGCGCGGCGCTGAAACATTTCGCCAATGCGGGTTACGCCGCCACCTCCGTGCAGCAAATCGTCGGCGACGCCGGCGTTTCCAAACCCGCGTTGTATTATCATTTCCACGACAAAGCCGGCCTCTTCGAAGCGCTGGTGAGCGAGGCGCTGGATGAGCGGTTGCGGCTGATCCGGGAAGCCGCGGCGCGCGGGCAAAATTTCCGGGAACAGGCCCGCGAAATCCTGGTGGCGCTCTTCGGCCATTTTCAGAAGAACCGCGAATTGACCCGCATCGCTTTTGCCGCCGCCTATGCCGCGCCCGGGGAAATCCCTCCGGGATTTAATTACCTCAAGCTCTGCCGCCGCAACCTGGATTTCATCCATGCGCTGATCGCCCGGGCCCAAAGATCCGGCGAACTGGACCGGCGGTTTGAGAGCCATGAACTGGCTTACGGATTTTTCGGTCTCACGAACTTTTACATCAAGGCGCCCGTGCTGATTCCCGGCTTTCGGGCCGACCGCCGGACCGCCGAGCGCGTCGTTGAATTGTTTTTCGCCGGAGCGGCGGTGAGGAAGGAAAAATCCAAATGAACGAGAATCCCAATAGTCCAAATCCGTCACCGGCGCCCGCAAACCCGCCGCCGCAGCCGCCGCAACCGGCGGGGAAATCCAACGGCGCGCTGCGATCGCCGTTTTTCCTGTGGCCGGCGGCCCTGGCGCTGGCCGTGCTCCTCTTTTTCGGCCTGCGCTATTTTGTCTCGACGTTCGCCGGCGAAACCACCGATGACGCCTTCATCGCCGGCCATATCGTCTCAATCGCTCCGCGGATTGCCGGGCAGGTTTCGGCGGTTTATGTCGTGGACAACGAGTTGGTGCATTCCAATCAATTGTTGGTGAAACTGGACCCGTCCGATTATGCCGCGACGCTGGCCCAAAAAAAGGCGGCGCAGGATTCGGAAAATTCCAATTTCAAGGCGGCGGTCGCGGGCTACCAGTTGATGCAGGTGAAAGTGACGACCGCCGAAGCGGACGCCCGGGAATCCAAAGCCGATGCCGATGCCTCGGCCGCCACTGATGCCAAAGCCAAAGCGGATTTCGAACGCGCGAAGCAGTTGGTGAAACAAAACACGATTTCATCGCAGGAATTTGACCAATTCCAGGCCGCGGCGCGCGAGGCTGACGCTGATTATAATTCTGCCAAAGCCAAAGCCGCATCCGACGAATCCAGGGTGAACGAAGCCAGGGCGCAACTGGCCGCGGCCCGGGCGGAAGCCGATGCCATTTTTGCCCAGGTGGGCGAATCGAAGACGCAAGTGGATGCGGCGCGATTGAATTGGTCCTACACAAAAATCTTTGCGCCTTGCGACGGGTTGGTCACGCGCAAACAGGTCGAACCGGGCGATTATCTGCAGGTCGGCCAGACCATTTTCTCCATTGTGCCGGGCGACGTCTGGGTGGTGGCCAATTATAAGGAGTCGCAGTTAAAGGACATGAAGCCCGGCCAAAAAGCGCTGGTGAGCATAGACGCGCTGGGTGGCCGGGAATTTCACGCGCACGTGGACAGCATGCAGGCCGGAAGCGGCGCGGTCTTCAGCCTGTTGCCGCCCGAGAATGCGGTCGGGAATTACGTCAAAGTCGTGCAGCGTGTGCCGGTAAAGATCGTGTTTGACGAGCCGTTGCCGGACAAAACCATCGGGCCGGGCCTGTCGGTCGAGCCATACGTGATCACCTCCACGTTTCACGTGCCGGATGCGGTCATCGCCATTGTGGCGCTCATTCTGGCGGCCGTCATCGCCGTTTTTTTTAGAAAGGCAGTTCAGTGAAACTGCGAAGGAATATCGCGTGCGCCATGAAGGATGCCTCAGGCGATCAGCGCTTATTCATGGTCATAAACTGGCTTTAAAACGGGGAGTTTTCAACGAAAAACCGGACGAGCAACCATAAGGACTTTTCACTAAATGAACGAATGGCATCCGCGACATAACCCGTGGCTGATTGCCGTGGGGGTGATGCTGGCGACGTTCATGGAGGTCCTCGATACCTCCATCGCCAATATCGCGCTGCCGCATATTGCGGGCAGCATGTCGGCTACCACGGATGAAGCCACGTGGGTCCTGACCAGTTACCTGGTTTCGAATGCGATTATCCTGCCCATGACCGGCTGGCTGGCCAATCATTTCGGCCGCAAACGGCTGCTGATCCTGTGCATTGGCTTTTTTACGATCGCATCGGCCCTCTGCGGCGCTGCGCCCACCTTGCCGCTGCTGATCCTTGCGCGCGTTTTGCAGGGGGTGGGCGGGGGAGCCATGGTGCCGATCGCCCAGGCGGTTTTGCTGGAAAGTTTTCCGCCGCAAAAACGCGGCGTCGCCATGGCCGCCTTTGCCCAGGGCGTGGTGGTGGCGCCGATCCTCGGCCCCACCCTGGGCGGTTGGATCACGGACAATTATTCCTGGCGCTGGATTTTTTACGTGAACCTGCCCTTTGGGGTTCTGGCCATATTTATGGCGCAATGGCTGGTTGAAGACCCTCCTTATATCAAACGCAACAAGCACGCCACGATTGATTTCATCGGGTTCGCCGTCTTGTGCCTTTGGCTGGCGGCGTTGCAAATCACCCTCGATAAAGGGCAGGAAAAAGACTGGTTCGGTTCGGTCTGGATCCGCTGGACCATCGGCATCTCATTGGTTGCCATGATTGGATTTATCGCGCGGGAATTTACCGCGGAACATCCCCTGGTGGATTTGCGCGTCTTTCGCAATCGAAATTTTGCCGTCGGCGTATTCCTGATGACGATTCTCGCCGGCATTCTTTACGGCACCACCGCTGAACTGCCGCTGTTTATGCAAACCTTGATGGGTTATCCGGCATTGCAAAGCGGACTCACGCAGTCGCCGCGCGGCGTGGCGGCGTTCATTACGACTTTTTTGGTTGGACGCATCGTCGGCAAAATCCGGAGCCGCTATTTGCTGTTGTTTGGTTTCGCGTTGCTGGCATTTTCCGCGTGGAAATTGAGTTGGGTTAACTTGCAGGTCAGCGCGGCCAGCGTCATCTGGCCCAGTGTCCTCAACGGCATCGCCATCAGTTTTATCTTCGTGCCGCTCACCACGTCCACGATGTCGCAGTTGTCGCAAAGCCAGATTGGCAATGCCTCCGGCCTTTACAATCTCATGCGAAATCTCGGCGGCAGCATGGGCATCGCGTTTGTCACCACCATGCTGGCGCGCGGCGCGCAAAAGCACGAGGCGCTCATGGTCAGCCATTTGACTCCCACCGATCCCGCCTTTGTCCAACAATTGGCGGCCGCCCGGCATGCCCTCTCGCGCCAGGCCGACCCCGTAACGGCCGCTCATCAGGCGTACAGCATCATTTACCAAACGTTGGACGACCAGGCCCGCGTGTGGGCTTTCGTGGATAATTTCCGTCTCTTTTGCCTGTTGGCCCTGGGCTGCATACCGTTGATCTTCCTGTTCAAGCGGGTTTCCCGGCCCGCGGCAAAAGTTTCCGCGCATTAGCGTCTCGATGGCGGTTTGTGTCTATAATAATTTTTGATTTGCAAATTAGCCAAAAACAGCGATTTTAACTGGTGGAGAAATGAAGTTCCTATGAAAAAACTGATTTTGACACATATCATGCCTTTAGCCGCGGGTCTGGCGTTGTTTTCAGGCTGCGTCGTCGAGCAGCCGCCGCCGCCCGGTCCCGAAGCTCCGCCCCCGGCCGAGGCGGAGGTAGTCCCCCCATCCCCCAATATAGTGTTTGTCTGGACACCGGGTTTTTGGGATTGGCAGGGCCGCTGGGTTTGGATGCATGGTTATTGGGGACCGCGGCCGCACCCGGGCGCTGTGTGGGTCCAGGGCCGTTGGGGTTATCATGGCCATCATCGGGTGTGGGTCCGGCCCCATTGGCAATAATTCAGCTCCGGCGGAATTGTTCCTGTCACCGTGCGCGCCGAAACTTTTTGAGAATCGGCGCGGCTTCTCGTTGCATCCGGCGCGACAGTTGTTAAACTGTCCGCACGTTGATGAAAGTTTTTTGCGCGGTGACAATGCTGGGATTGGCGTTTTTGTGCCGGCCTGCGTACGCGGACCTGGCCGATGGCATCAGCGCCATCGTCAATGACCAGGTCATTACCTACCAGGAGGTCAGGGAAAAAACCGCGTCGGCCCTGGACCTCTTGCAACACGAATACGCCGGCCAGCCCGGATTGTATGACGAGAAGGTCAACGAGACCCTGAGAGACGGCCTTGATACCCTCATCGAAAATCAACTCATCCTCCACGAATTTGCCACGAAATATAATCCCTTGCCCGACAGCCTGGTGGATCAATGGGTGAATGACCGAATCAAAGCCCAATTTGGCGACCGGATTACCTGCATTCGCACCCTTCAGGCCCAGGGGATGACCTTTGAAAAATTCCGGGAAGATGTCCGCGATCAACAGATCATCACGGAATTGCGCTACAAAACGATCTCAGATGATAAAATCATCATCTCCCCTTATAAAATCGAAAATTATTACCTCCTTCACCAGGATGATTTTAAGATGGGCGACCAGGTCAAACTCCGCATGATCGTGCTCAATAAGAGTTCTCCCGATGATAAAGCCACCCGCGCAAAGGCGGATGAACTTCTGGCGGACATCAAAAACGGCGCGTCATTTCAACAACTCGAATCCATCTACTCTCAGGACCAGGAACAGCAGGGAAGCGATTGGATGGAATGCTCGGTCCTGCGCAAGGAACTGGCCGCGGTGGTTGCCACTCTCAAGCCCGGCCAAACCAGCGAGGTCATTGAAACTCCTGACACGTGTTACATCCTTCGCGTGGAAGACAAACGCGCCGCGCATGTCAAGCCGCTCAGTGATGTCCGCGAAACCATTGATACGACTTTGCGCGGCCAGGCGCAAAAAGACGCCGAGGACCGCTGGATGAATTCGCTCAAGAAAAAAGCGTTCATCCGCTATTTCTAACGCGTTGCCTGGAGCGCGGCGGTGTCCCGCATGGCGGGATCAGCCGCAGTACGTTCACGCTGCACGATTATGCGTATTGGCCTTGCAATCGGTGATGTCACCGGCGTCGGCCCGGAGGTCGCCCTCAAAGCCGTGGCTGCCGAATCCGGAAAAGATAACACCGAGTATGTCTTCATCGGCGACGCGCAAATCGTCCAAAAGTTCAATCGGAAAATGCGGCGTCCGTTGCCGTTGAAAAATTTTTCCGAGGGCGAAAGGCGCGGAAGATTTGTCATCGCCAATCCCTCCGGCAAGCCGTTGCCGGCCAGGCTGCCGGCGGGCTCGCCGGTGGCGGCGGAAGCGGCCATGGCGGCATTGCGTGAGGGCGCGAAACGCTGCCTGCGCGGAGAACTGGCGGCGCTCGTGACCGCGCCGGTGAACAAGGAGGCCATTATTCGCGCCGGATACCGAAATTTTGTCGGCCAGACGGAATATCTCTCGGGATTGGCCGGCGCCAAACGAACGGCCATGATGCTGCTGGGTCATGACGACCAGGGGCGATGGCTGCGCGTGGCCCTGGCCACGATTCATATTTCAATTAAAACGGTTTCCCGAAAATTGACCGCGGAAAAAATCTCGCTCGCCGTGGAGCTGGCCGCGGGCGCTTGCCGCGACTTGCAATTGCCGCGCGCCCGCATTGCCGTCACCGGCCTCAATCCTCATGCCGGTGAAGGCGGAGAATTTGGCGATGAAGAAATCAAAACCATTTCGCCGGCGGTCGCGGCCTTGCGAAAAAGAGGATTCGACGTCATTGGCCCGCTGAGCGGCGACACGGTTTTTTATTACGCCCTGCGGGGGGATTTCGACGCCGTTGTGGCCATGTACCATGACCAGGGCCTGGCCCCGCTCAAGGCCGTGGCGTTTGACACCGGCATCAATTGGACGCTCGGACTTCCCTTCATCCGCACTTCCCCGGACCACGGCACCGCCTATGACATCGCCGGAAAGAATGTCGCCAACCCCTCCAGCATGATTGCGGCGATCCGCCTGGCCAAACAATTGGCAAAAAATCGGGCGTGAGGGGGAACGCCGGTGACAGTTTTTGGGGTATGGGGTTGGAAATATGGAGACGAGACACGAATTGCGAACTGACACGAAGCCATGGCCATTCGTGGCACAGCGCGTCCCGCCTGTGTTTTTTGGTCCCAATTTCGAAAAGTGATTTTCATGCGTCAAGTTGCCGTCTCTGCGCCCGTGACAACATTCCCAGCCATGCCCGCGGCGTCAGAATCGAAATTCCAAACGGCTTTTCCAATACGGTCAAATCACGATCGCGGGCGATGATGGTTTGCGTTCCCGCGGCCAACGCCGCTTCGATAAATTTGTCATCCTTCGCATCGCGGCAGACTTGTTCTTCGAGCGCGATCGCCGTCACCCACAATGCCGAAGTTCGCAGGGTGTCTAACCACGGCTCGATGTCAGTCTGGAAATGTTCCTCTGCCTTCACCCGTTCCAACACAATTTGATATTCGGAAAAGATTTCCTGGCTGATTACCGGCAAGACGATGCCGCGCAGCCAGGCTTTTAGGCACGAATGCGGCTCGTGACGCCAGAAGACCCCGGCCACAAAAACGCCCGTGTCAATGACGGCCGTCTTCATTACGCGCGCGGCGGAGGGCATTGCTAACGATGGATGCCGATCGCTTCGGAGAATGGCGGCCGGCGGGAAGCTGCCTCAGAAGTCTTTCGACCACCTGTTTTTCGGGCGGCCTCACGGGCCGCACCAACAGCCCCTCCTCGCCTAAATCAAATACATTCAGAGGCCCGCCATGCTCCAACCCTTCACGCCGGCACCACTCCAGCGGAAAAACTGTCTGTCGTTTTTCCGTCAGTGTCATCGTGGTCGCTTTCATGGTAATATTCTATTACCGGGTGGTTTCTCTGTCAATGCCGGTTAAAACCGATACTGCATCGTGGTTGTGGTCAGATGGGCTGGAACATCGCTGTTCCGGACGATGACCGCATTACGATCAATAAGTCAGTCCGTACCCATCTCGAAACAGCGGCCGGCCATGCATGGCGTTGGCCGCAAATTGCCGGTCATTCTTTGGCCACTCACGGGGTAATTTGCCGGTCGGTTTTGCGTCCCCAAACAGAACATCCGCGATGCCCTCCCCTTCCGTCCCCGGCAGCCAGGCGGCGATGAACGCGTCGCTGGATCCAAGCGCCCGGCCTAAAATCAATGGCCTGCCCGAAAGCAGAATGGTGATTACCGGCGCGCCGGACGCCTTGGCCCGGGCGATCAGCGCGCTATCGCCGGCCGACAGGTCCAAATTGGTGCGGTCGCCCAACCCCTCGGCGTAAGGCGGCTCGCCCACGACCGCGATCACGGCATCGGCGCCGGCAAGATTGCGGCCATCGGGCGAAAACCGCACTTGCGTTTGTGGCGAAACGATATCGCGGACCGCTTGCAGAATGGTCGTGCCGCGGGTGACCTGGCCGGAGCCTTGCCATGAAACCGTCCAGCCCCCGCATTGAACACCCAAATCGTTCGCCGCTTCGCCCACGACCGTGATATGTTTGAGGTCCTTTGCCAGCGGAAGAGCGTGGCGCTTGTTTTTCAACAGCACGAGTGATTCCCGGACGCATTCGCGCGCGATCTGGCGGTGTTCCGTCGAACCGATTTGCGCGGTCAACGATGGATCAGTCCCGTCATTTTCAAAAAGTCCCATCTGAAATTTGATCCGTAAAATCCGGGAAACGGCGTCGTCAATCCGGGCCGGCGAAACTTTTCTCTCCGCCACGAGGTCCTTTAAGTCGTTTATGAACTCCACGTAATTATTGGGATGGCCCGGTCCGTAGGGAATCATGATCATATCGAGGCCGGCGTTAATGGACGTTTCCACGTCATATTTGTAATCCGGGGAGATTTCGTCAATGGCCGCCCAATCGGACACCAGAAAACCTTTAAAACCCAGCTCGCCTTTCAGAACGTCGGTGAGCAAATATTTATTGGCGTGCATTTTGAGGCCGTTCCAACTGCTGTACGACACCATAATGGATCCGACTCCTGCGCGAATGGCCGCCTCATAGGGAGGCAGATAAAGCCGCCGCAAAGTCGCCTCGTCGCACACCGCGTTTCCCTGGTCTATGCCGTTCTGCGTGCCGCCGTCGCCGATGAAATGTTTGGCGCAGGCCAGGACCGAATGGGGGGACAGTTCATCCCCCTGAAATCCTTTCACCGAAGCGGCGGCCATTTCCGAAACCAATGCGGGGTCCTGCCCGTAGCTTTCATAGGTGCGGCCCCAGCGCTCATCCTGCACCACTGCGATGCACGGAGCGAACACCCAGCGGATGCCCGTGCCGGCCACTTCCGAGGCGGTGATGCGCTCGGCTTCCTCCGCCAGCGCCGGATCGTGCGTTGCCCCCATGCCGATGTGATGAGGAAACAGCGTCGTTCCCACGACGTCATTATGGCCGTGGACGGCGTCAATTCCGTAAATCAGCGGGATCTTCAGGCGCGTTTTGAGCGCCCAGGATTTAAGGTCGTTGACCGTTTGCAACCAATTTTCCGGCGTGTTGGGTCCGGTCGGTTTGGAATCGCCGCCGCTCAACATGGATCCAAAACCATATTTTGCGATGTCCGCGCGGTTGGAGACACAGCATAGGTCCGCCTGCACCATCTGGCCGATCTTTTCGTCCAACGTCATGCGCGACAGCAAGTCCGTGACGCGCGCTTCGACGGATTCAGAAGGATCCATGTACGGGGCGGTATCGGTCTCCTTCGCCTGGGCGGAGAAAAAATTCATCATCATTGCCCAATAACAACCGATGCCCAACGCCGTCAAAATTTTAGTTTTCAATTTCATAATATTTCTGAATGAATCCGCTTCAAGTCTGTGAGAGCAGCCGCGTCCCGTAAAGACATTCTTCGACCGCTTAGCCGCAGAGACACGGAGACGCAGAGGCGAAGGAATTACGGGGGCAACGGAAAGAACAGAAACGAAGCCAAAGAAGATGGGCGGTTGAGGATTGCGGATGGCCAAAACGGCGTAGCGGCGTTTCGGGAGAACGCCGCAATTTCCAATTTGGACAGGATTAACAATTCGTGAAATTCGTGTCTCATCTCCCCGGAAAATTTTTAATTTTTCCTTTTTAATTTTTAATTCGCCTCCCATAACATGGCTAAAATGCGGATAAACAAACCAAATGATTCCGAGCCAAATCATCCCCGGATTCTACTGATATTGTTTCTGGTATTGGCAGCCCTGATCGCCGTTTGGCTGGCTTCATCCTCCCGCCATCGGACAAAAGTGGACGTGATTACCATTGATAATCTGAGACCGCGCCTGGACGTGAATGGCAACATGATTGACGCTCATGGCGGCTGCCTCCAGGTTTTTAACGGACGGTTTTATCTTTACGGCAATCGGCTGGGAACCAATCGCGTGGATTCGATCACGAACTGCCCCTTCGCGGTTTATACCTCGCCGAACCTCAGAGACTGGACCTATGAAGGCGATCTGTTGAAAAACGCGCCCAAAGGATATTATTATCGCCCTTACGTCGTCTTCAATGCCCGCACAAAAAAATATGTGCTTTGGTATAATTGGTATCAAAAATTATGGGATGGGCAGGAGGGCGTTGCCGTGAGCGATACGCCGACCGGCCCGTTCACCATCGTCAATCAGAAAGCCCATATTTTGGGCGCCAGCCCGGGCGACGGCTCCCTTTTCGTGGATGACGATGGAACCGGTTATTATATTTACACCGATATCGCCAATGACTATGGCGTTCGCGTCGAACGTTTGACGCCGGACTATTTGGATTCCAGCGGCCAAGGCGGTGAGTTTGTGGGATATGGGCTGGAAGCGCCGTTGCTGTTTCGCCGGAACAATCTCTATTACGTGCTTTGCGCCAGCTTGTGCGCGGATTGTCCGCAAGGCAGCGAATCGGCGGTCGAGGTTTCGGGTTCTCCGCTGGGGCCCTACGCTTATGCCGGAAATATCAACCACAACTCGGGCACCAATGCGTTGCAGGCCAGCCCCGACGACTCCACTTCCGATGCCGACTTGAGCGACACCAACAAATACGATGATAAAAACGGATACTTTCATCCTCACAAACCGAAACATCCGTTCATCCGCGCCCAGCAAACCTGGGTGGCCCGCGTGCCGACCGCGGACGGGCCGATATTTATCTGGATGGCAGACGGCTGGAAAACCGCCCGGGACGGAGAGCGGGGCCATGATTTTCAATATTGGAGCGCGCCGTTGAAGTTCAACCCGGATGGTTCCATCGAGCCGTTGCGATACAATCCCTCCTGGACAATTACCTGGACCATGAAATGAATAGACGAAATGATTTCCTCGTTTTATTGTCCCGCCTGGTATTGGCCGGCGTTCTGTCTGTCCCTCTGGTCTTGTGCTCCCGTGATCTGCAAAAAGCAGAGATGGTTACCATTGATAATCTAAGACCGCGCCTGGATGTGAATGGCAACATGATTGACGCTCATGGCGGTTGTCTCCAGGTTTTCAACGGACGGTTTTATCTTTACGGCAATCGTCTTGGAACTAACCGGGTTGATTCGATCACGAACTGCCCTTTTGCGGTTTACCGTTCGCCGGACCTCAAAGACTGGACGGATGAAGGCAATCTGTTGAAGAACGCGCCCAAAGGATATTATTATCGCCCTTACGTTGTCTTCAACGCCCGGACACAAAAATATGTTCTCTGGTATAATTGGTATCAAAAATTATGGAATGGCCAGGAGGGCGTTGCGGTGAGTTCCACGCCGACCGGCCCGTTCACCATTGTTAATCAGAAAGTCCATAGTGAGGGCGCCAGTCCCGGCGACGGCACGATCTTCGTGGATGACGATGGAACCGGGTATTATATCTATACCGATATTGCGAATGACTATGCCATTCGCATAGAACGTTTAACGCCGGACTATCTGGATTCCGACGGCAAAGGCAGCAAGTTTGTAGGATACGGGATGGAATCGCCTTTGCTGTTTCGCCGGAACAATCTTTATTACGCGCTTTGCGCCACCTTATGCGCGGATTGTCCGCAAGGCAGCGAATCGGCGGTTGAGATTGCGAGATCTCCGCTGGGACCCTACACGTACGCGGGAAACATCAACCACAGCGCCGGCACGAATACATTGCAGGCCAGCGCGCTCTTTGTTTCAAATGACGGCCCGGGTGGCACCAACCAATTCCATGGATACTTTCATCCTCCGTCGGTAATCTATCCGTTCATCCGCGCCCAGCAAACGTGGGTGATCCGTGTGCCGACATCGAGGGGACCCGTATTTATCTGGATGGCGGACGCGTGGAAGTCCGCTGACGACGGGACCCGGGGCCATGATTTGCAATATTGGAGCGCACCGTTGGAATTCAGTCCGGACGGTACCCTCCAGCCGCTCAGGTTCAGTCCGTCCTGGACCATCATGTGGGGCACGTTTTCACGTCCGCAACCATGACCATGACCGCTTCAAAATCCCAAATGAAAAACAAATCCCTGGCCGCCGTGGACACGCCTTCCCTGCTCCTGGATCTGGACGCGCTCCGCGAAAATATCAACACGATGTCATCATTCTTCGCGATGAGGCGTTGCCGGTTGCGCCCCCATTTCAAAAGTCACAAGTGCACGCGCATTGCCCGCCTGCAAATGGAGGCAGGCGCCGTGGGCATTACGTGCGCAAAACTGGGAGAGGCGGAAGTCGTGGCCGCCGCCGGAATCAGGGACATCCTGATCGCCAACGAGATTGTCGGTCCGCTCAAAATCGGCCGGTTGGTTGCCCTTTGTACCGCCGCTGATCCGATGGTGGCGGTGGATTGCGCCGATAACGTGCAAATGCTTTCGGCCCATGCCGCTGCTGCGGGAGTCGTCATTCGGGTGCTGGTGGAAGTGGATATTGGGATGGGGCGTTGCGGCGTGGCGCCCGGTCAGGCGGCCGTGGAACTGGCGTCGCTCGTCGCGCGATTGCCGGGCTTGAAATTTGAAGGATTACAAGGGTACGAAGGGCATTGCGTGGACCTGCGCGACGCCGGTGAAAGGTTGAAGCAAACGCGCGCCGCCTTGGAATTGCTGGTCAGCACGCGCCGTTTGATCGAGCAGTCGGGAATTGACGTTCGCATTGTCAGTGGCGGCGGCACCGGGACCTGCGATATCAATGGAAACACCGAAGGCATAGACGAAGTTCAGGCGGGTTCTTACGCCACCATGGATTGGTATTATGCGGATATTCGTCCGGAGTTCCGGCAAGCCATGAGTATTTTGACCACAGTCGTCAGCCGCCCCAAACCGCAGATTGCGATTATTGATGTCGGCCGCAAAGGTATTGGCGCCGAATGGGGCCCGCCTCGCTTGAAAAATCAGAACGTCGGCCGCGTCATTGGCTTCACGTCCGAGGAACACATGACGATCGAACTTTTCGGACCGAGTGATTTAAAAGTTGGGGACCGGATGGAGATCATCCCCTCCCACGGCTGCACGACGAGCAACTTATACCGGGAATTTGTAGTTCACCAAAAGGGACAGATTTTGGAAACCTGGCCTATCGAAGGCAGCGGCAAGCTTCAGTGATCGGGGAAGCGTGCAATCAGGCGGATTTTCAAACGCGAGGGCGCGTTTGAGCACACGCGAAGGCGCGTGTGTTCCTCTTACGAAATCCCAAAACACAAATCAGCGCGGTGGCCGCTCCCAGGAGGGACAGCGACGATGGTTCCGGCACGGGAGCAGGGATCAAAGCCCCGGACGTCCACTCGACATCATCGTCGTTTACGGTAAAGGTGGAAGTTCCGGGGGCGATATCGGAAGTAAAGCTGACGTCATCCGCCGTGACGCCCGCGCTATAAGCCCAAACCCAGCCCACCGAATCACTGTTAAAACCGGAGGCGAGTTGGGAGGCGCTGCCATAATTCACAATTGTCATCGTGGCGGTATTCAACGGATCGGCTGACCCTCCAATCGTAAACGATGATAAGTCCTGCGGAACCGCGGTGCTCAAATCGTAGTCATACTCATAGACGCCCGGGCTGATTTCATTTACGTCGTAGGTAATGGAAAGGTGATCACTGGGCTGTGGCGAGCCGCCAGACGTGCCTTCGAAGGTGACGGTGTTTGTGGAAACAATGACAATTGCCTTGGCCGCCTGGCTTAGTGCCACCAGCGCGACAGCAACCGCAACGATTGCAAAGGTTCTCATATTTATGGCGTTTTTAGCAAAAACGCGGCTTCAACCGAATCCTTGGTTCCCTTTGATGTTTTTGACATTCTGGCCGATTTTCAAAAAAAGTCAACGTCTAAATCATTTAAAAGTAAAAAACATGTCATTTTGAAGCGCTGAATGGTGAAATTTCCATCAAATTCCCATAAATTTCGCACAATTCCCCCCTCCATGAACCGGACGGAGCGCGGCTGTGTCCCGCTCGGAGCGGGACCAGCAGCACACTCGACTTTTCAACACGCTGCGGCTGGTGCCCCTTTACCCCCACACAGCCGCGCTCCGGGCGCTCCAGTTCATGGTCCCAATGCAT
>JASHPN010000291.1 GCA_030038175.1 Verrucomicrobiia bacterium | reverse complement strand
CCAGGGTTCATCCCCGACAAAGGCCAATTCCACGGCGGCCTGTTGCAGTTTTGCGATGAACGGCGGTCCGTTTAAGACGAGGCCGCGAGATTTTTCGGGAACGGCGGCGGTTGGCGCGGCGCCCGTTCCCGCACGATGAGGCGTAGTGACAAACGTACGGACGGAGGAGGCGATTGCGACGGCAACCAGGATAATTGCCAAAGGCGCGATTGAACCGACCTTGCCGAAACGCCGCGCCGGCGGTGAGCTGCCGTGTGCGGCCAGATCTTTTTTCCTCGCCCAGTGATTGATGAAAAGCATGCACCATAACAGCGCGGCCCAGATGGTCCACATGGCCCAAACGAGCAGAGACAGTTTGCCATTATAAACCCGGCGGAGATCGTTCAGGTTACGGGTATGAGAATCCAGAATGTGCGCGCCAAAACCCTGGCCGGCGATGACAAAATAACCGACCGCAAGCCCGCCGATGCCGACCGGAGCCAGGGTACATCCACCGATGGCCAGGGCGAGGGCGATGGCCAATCCGCCGAACGAGATAACGCCCGCGGCGCAGCCGCCAACTGCCAGCATGCCGACGGCGATGCCGCCGAAAGCCAGACAGCCATACGCGCGGCTCCCCATGGCAACAACACCCGTCGCGACGCCGCCGATGGCGATTATGCCTCGCGCGTGCCGAACCTTTCCGGTGTCCGGGTCGAACCCATTGGCGACATGCAGCAATGGGAGGCCAAACAATGTCCGCTTTGATTTGTATTCGTAACCCGGCCAGTGACCCCTATATCCGGCCATCGGATTTACGGGTTCAATCCGATTGGCGGGAGGAGTTTCGGGAGGCGGAGGTTCGGGCGTGGCGGCAATCGTCTCCACGATGGTTTTTACTTCGCTGACCTGCTGGAAGCGCATTTCCGGCTTTTTCTCGAGCGCGCGCAGCACCACTTCGTCCAGGCGCACGTCAATGTGGATCCCGCGTGAGCGGGACGACGGCGGTTCGATTTTGCCCGAGGGCAATTCGCCGGTGAGCATCTGGTAAAACACGACGCCGAGAGAATAAATATCGGCGCGATGGTCCACTTCGGCCGAATTTTTGATTTGTTCCGGCGCCATATATTGCGGCGTGCCCAGCGTGCTTCCGGCTTCGGTCAATTCGCCGGGCGCGCCCGCCGTTGGCGCGGCGCCGCCGGCCAGGCCTTCGGCAATCATTTTGGCAACGCCGAAGTCGGCGATTTTTACCTGGCCTTTTTTGTCGAGCAGGATGTTTTCGGGCTTGATATCGCGATGGACAATGCCTGAGTCGTGCGCGAATTGGAGCGCCTCGCAAATCTGGGGCACGATGGCCAGCGCTTCGCGGGGCGAGATACGGCTGTGGCTGAGCAGTTGCCGGAGGTTGACGCCGTCCACAAATTCCATGAGGAAATAAAACAGGCCATCGCTCTGGCCGAATTCGTAGAGTGTGACGATGTGCGGATGGTTGAGTTTGGCGAGCGCGCGGGCCTCGCGCGTGAAACGCTCGGCAAAGGCCGGACCGCCGGCCTGGGGCGGCAGGATTTTCAAGGCCGCCACGCGGTCCAATTGTTTTTGGCGGGCTTTATAAACCGCGCCCATGCCGCCCTGGCCGATAAATTCGAGGATTTCCAATTGGGGAAATTTTGCCGCCAGTTCTTCGGTTTTGGGCGGAACAAAGCGCGGCGCTTTTCCGCCGGTGTCCGGCCCGATATCCACGCCGGTGCCCAGGCCCACTTTGAGCAGGCATTCGGGGCATAAACCTTCGGGCGCGTTGGACGCCAGGGGCTTGCCGCAAACCGAGCAGATGCGTTTGGTATCCATTTCTACCTTATACCTATGGAAATCGGGACAAAGGTTACAGAAAATTAACAATTAAAACTCAAACCGGTGTGTCGTCAGGTCGCGGCGTGACTTTGGAAAGTAGCCAGACACGGAGTGTCCGGGTTCCGGATAGGACGAACCAGGTCCTGAGGGGACATTGGAAAATATCTGAGCGGATCCCGCCGTCCCTTCAGGACGGATGAACTTTTGCCGTGATTTCCAGACACTTCGTGTCTGGCTACTTTCCAGGTGTGCCTCCGGCACGATATTTTAGTGATAGGGTGAAGTCATACAGGGTGCAACAATGCCAGAATGCAAAAAGAAAAAGGATCGGCCACGGATGGATTTGGTTGCGAAATGGCTTGCCAATCCGGGCGGCGGGATGAAAATCGCGGATGGAAATTCTTCGAACTAAAATCAAGGTGTTGATTCTTCTGTTTCTGGCTCTTTGGGTTTGGCCGGCGGGCGCTACCGTGATTGCGCACCATGGCCGCGCGGACATGATGATTGTCGTCGATCCGGCGGCGACGGCCACCGAAATGTTCGCGGCGCAGCAATTGGCGGCAGGCCTCGGACAAATCACCGGCGCCACCTTCGAGATTCAGACGAACACCACCGCTCCGGCGCGGGCCATCATCGTTGGACCGGGCGCCGCGGCGCGGACCTTGTTCAAGAATGAGCCGTTTGACCAATTGGGAAATGAGGAATTAGTGATGCGCACACAAGGCGGGCGGCTGCTGCTGGCGGGCGGGCGTCCGCGCGGGACGCTCTATGCGGTCAGCCGTTTTCTTCAGGAACAATGCGGCGTACGCTGGTGGACGCCGTGGGCCAGCACTGTTCCCCGGCAGTCCACTTTGCGAATCAGCGACTTGAACGTCTGCGAAAAACCCGCATTTGAATATCGCGAGCCGTTCTGGTACACCGCCCGCAACCCTGATTGGGCATGGCGCAATGGGTGCAACGGCAATTCCACGCCCATCCCGCCGGACGAAGGCGGACATATTATTTACAAGGGATTTGTCCACACATCGTATGCGCTGGTGCCGCCGGAAAAATATTTTTCCATCCACCCTGAATGGTTCAGCCTCATCAACGGAAAGCGCACGGGCCACGACGCGCAGCTTTGCCTGTCGAACCCCCAACTGCGCGATTTCGTCGTGGGCCGGGTCGAGGAATGGCTGCGTGAGTCCCCGGATGCCAGCATCGTGAGCGTGTCGCAGAACGACAACGTCCGCCCCTGCGAATGCACCAACTGCCGCGCCCTGGATGAGGCGCAAGGTTCGCCTTCGGGCTCCATGCTGGCCTTCGTGAACTATGTGGCGGAAAAAATCCAGCCCGAATTTCCGAACGTGGCCGTGGACACGCTGGCCTACCAATACACGCGCAGACCGCCCAAAACGCTGCGGCCCCGGCCCAATGTCATCATCCGGTTATGCAGCATCGAATGCAATTTTCGCGAGCCGCTGGACAGCCCGGCCAACGCGGCGTTCGGGTCGGACATTCGCGGTTGGTCCGAGATCGCCGACCGGCTTTATGTTTGGGACTACGTGACGGACTTTGCGCATTATGTCCAGCCGTTTCCAAACTGGTTTGAGCTTGGTCCCAACCTGCGTTTTTTCCAGGCCCACCACGTGAAAGGCGTTTTTGAGGAAGGCGCCTATCAATCGTACGGCTCCGAGATGGCCGAAATGCGCGCCTGGGTGCTGGCGCAAATGATGTGGAACCCCCGGCAGAACGATCGCGCGCTGATTCGTGAATTTCTCGATGGCTATTACGGCCCGGCCGGCAAACCGATTTGGCAATACCTAAACCTGCTCAACGACGCTTCCCGCGGCTACAATCTCACGTGCGGTTCGCCCACCGATGCGCCGTTCCTCCATTTTCAGACGCTCGCCCGGGCGGAAAAACTTTGGCAAAAGGCGGAACGCGCGGTCGCCGGTGATCCCGACCTGCTGGCGCGGGTTCGCCTGGGCCATCTGGCGGTCCGGTATGTCTGGCTGGCGCGCTGGGATGCTTTGCACAAGGAATGCACCGCCATCCATGGCCAATGGCCGCTGCCGGATTCGCGGTCCCAGGCGGCGGTGGAATGGCGCGGCGTCGCGGACGGCGTTCCGGGAAAACCGTGGACTAAAGTCACTTGCATTAGCGAGGGCGGCCTGACGCCCGGGAAATTCCTCTCGCAACTGTGAAAATTACTGAAGCTGCAAGCTGTAGAACGTCTGCGGCGAGGCGGGCAAGGGGTTCGTGATGGAGAAATTGTTTCCGGAGACCGTGTTGGTGCTCACGCGGGTCCAGTCGGCCAGGGGCACGGTGACGTTGGTGGAGGAGAGGACGTAATAGGCGGCGTTGGCGGAGCCATCGGTTCCGCTTAGGATGACATTATTTCCCTGGACCGACGCGCCGGCGAGGGCGGGCGGGATTCCTTCGGTAAAGACGATTTGGCCGATCAAGACGGGGGCCGTGTAATTGTAGAAGATCGCCGTTTCCGGACTGGATTGGCCGCTGACGGGACTGCTGCCCACCCAATAACTCAGGCCCGTGGCCTGGTGATCTAATGCCATGGAATTGGCGTCACTGGCGTAAAGGCTCACGTAAGGCGTGGAAGCGGAATAATTGCCGACGATGCGCAGGTGATAGACGTTCAGGACATCGCTGGGATCGGTGTATGTGCCATCGCCGGTGTTGTCCGTCGAGAAAGACACGGCGCCAAGCCCGGGCAGGACGGTGAACGTGCTGCCGTTGTAAATGCCGAACCGGCCAAGGTTGTCCACGCCCAGCGAGAGTTTGCTGCCGGTGACGTCGTTATGGATGAGGTCCAACTGGAATTTTGTGCCCGTCCCGGTGAAGGACGAGCCAATGGCGAACAGGAAATCCATCGTCCAGTTCGGACCGGGCGGGGAAATCCACTGATACGCGTACTGGCTTTTTGTATTATCAAAGCGCAAGGCATTATTCGTCCCATAAAAGTTGGATGACAAAAGGATGTCCGTATATTTGGGGCTGCACTGCCAGTTGCGAAACAGACACTCATAATCATCGTCGCCGGGCGAAATCGGCGCCAGCAGCAGCCCTTGCCGGTCGAAGTTGCTGTTACGCATCACCGGGGGCGGTCCCATCAGCGCGCCGCTCGAATCGGCCACGTTGTTGAGGCCAATGGTGCCCTGCCAGTTGTTATAAGGGGCGCTGCCGTCCCAAACATATTGATAGTCCAGGTGATAGGACGCTCCCGAGTAGGTGTTCCCGAACATTTTGATGTCGGAAGCGGTAATGCCGAAATTGGTTTCCATAAACGCTTGCTGGGAGGCAACGGCGCCGGTGATCAACTGGTTGGTTTGCGATGTGGTCAGGTCGCAATCGTAGCTTTGGGGCGACCAGCCGGTATCGCTGAAGTGCAATCCGGAGTAAGGCCCTGAACCGCCTCCCGCTTCGTAAATGAACGAATTGCTGCAGACCTGAAAATAAGTCCCGAAGAATTCATCACGGACGGAATCGGAGTTTGTTTCATTGTACAATTCCGCGCTGACAAAAGGCCACCCGGACGCGGCCATCGTGCTGATGAACGTGCAATCCTGCACCACGCAATATTCCGAATCATCCCGGAAACGCACATAATCCGCGTCGCAATCCTGGAAGACGCAGTTTGAAACCACCACGTCCTCGATATCGTGCGGGGCATAAATCATGTGTTGATGATCGCCGGCGGTGATATTGGTGAAATTACAATCGAGCACCTGGACGCTCCTCGTTCCATTGAGCAGTCCAATGGCCGCGTAATAGGCATTCGTCAGGTTTAAAAACCAGCAATTGGTGATTTCGATATTTCGGCACGACATGGAGCCATTTGGGATGCAGTAGATTCCCCAATAGGGCGAAGGGCCGTTGAACACCAGGCCGTTGATTTCGAAGTATTGGCATCCGTATAACTGAAAGATATTGGCGGAGGGACTGAAAATGGGGCCTTGAGGCGTCTTCGCCACAAGCGCCAACGGATGCTGGGGGTTGCCCATGTTCGTCAGGTTTAGACTGCCGGCGTTGTATGCGCCGCTTAGGAAGTTGACGGTGACGTTTGCGGACTGAATTTCATTTGCGACCCCGCTCCAGAAAGAAGCATTGAGATAGTAAGCCGCGTTGCTGGGCACCGAGCCGTCGCCCGCGCCCTCCGCCGCGGGAGCGACCCAAAGGTTGGTTGTCAGCGTCGGCTCCTGCGTGACCGACAACGACCAATAATTCCATTGAATTCCCAGGGAACCTGCGGCGAACTGATTTTGCCCAATCCCGGCATAAGCGATGGTGGGATTTGTGCCATAGACGATGTTGGTGCCGATTTGAGTGCCGTTGACATAGGCCGAGACCGTCCATTGAGTACCGACGGTATTCAAGATGATCTGAAGGGTGTAGGTTCCCGCACTCGGCAACGCCACGGAAGCGGGGGTCGCTCCAACGGACGTTTTCGGACCTCCGAACAATTGGTCGCTGCCGCCGGTGCTCGCATCGATCCATCCATAGCCATCCGGAGGGTTGTCAGTGAACCGCGAGTAACCCGGATTATTGGTTTGTGTGTTGAATTGCGCAAAACCCATCGCGACCCAGTCGGACATGGATGCCGGCACCGTGAGTGAGGCGGTCATAGTATAAATGCAACCCAACTGCGGCGTGAACGGCAGGAGCACGGATCCTGCGTTGGTGCCCAGGGCGCCATTTGCCAGAACGGTCCCGTCCATGCCGTTGGTATAGGTGCAGGTCCACTGCGCGGATTGAACCCCGCCGGCGAGACCGTTGGCCAGCGTTGGCGCGGTTCCGTTCAGGGTGGCCGCCGCGCCGTTAAAGGCGTTGGAATAGATGATCTGCGCGTTGCCCGCCGGACAGCAGAACCCGGCGACCAGGCTCGCCAGCGACAAGCAGGCGGCTATTTTCACGATAATACTCAAAAGTGGCTACCGATGTGACGTGAGAGGTCCGAATTTGGATACTTCTACGGTTGGCATGGCGCTCCGACTATTATCGCACCAATTTAAATAGTCTCAAGCTCCTCTTTTATTCATCGTGACTGAAACATATCGCGCCTCCGGAATGGGAAATTTTTTCACTTCGATCAGGACGCTTTTGGGCCTGAATTCGGCCAGGACCATATCGCAAAGATCGGCGGCGAGCTTTTCAATCAATTTCCAGCTTCGTCCGTCCCCGAATCCGAGCAGCCGCCGGGAAACGGCAAAATAATCAATGGTGTCACGGATGGAATCGGACCTGGCCGCGGCGGAAAAATCGGATTCCATTTCGACGGTCAAGAGCAGGCGCTGCGGTTTGGCCCGCTCTTCGTCCGGCACCCCGACGCAGTACGACACCTCGAGATCAACAATGGAGATTTTCACCGCGGGATTCGGGATTTGCGTTTTTGGCTTTTCAGGACGGCCTGGACCAGGATCCGGGTCGGCTTATTCAGTTTCATTTTTTTGACTTCGGCCAGTTTGACCCAGCGAAATTCGCGGCCTTCGTCGTTCAATCTGACGCGGGGAGTTTTTGCGGGGCAGCGGCAGATGTAGTTCAAAAGAACAAAATGGGCGTCGCGGTAAAATTCCCTTGAATGGATGCAATCCTGGACGAGGACAAATTCAATCTTTGAAATTTTCAGGCCGGTTTCCTCGAGGATTTCCCGGCGCAGGGCGGCATCGGCGGTTTCCCCAAATTTGATTTTTCCGCCGGGAATGCCCCAGAGATTCGACCATTTGTGGGTGCGAATCATCAGCGCCTCGTTTTTGGAATTGAAAATGAGCGCGCCGACGGTGGCGAGCGGCACACGAGGATGGAAGACCGAAGATCGAGGATTTTCCGGCTTGCCGGAATCCCGGGGTTTCAAATCCAGGTTATTTTGCTCCAGAACGTCGCGCAACTCGGAAAGATGTTCGACGATCAAATCGGGTTTGGCGGCGCGCAATTGTTCCAGCGTGTTGTAGCCGGTGAGGACGGCGCAGGACTGAACGCCGCCGTGCCGGGCGGTCTCGATATCATGCTCCATATCGCCGATGAACAGGGTTTCGGCCGGGTCCAATCGGTGTTGGCGGAGGATTTCGTGGATTTTTTCCCGTTTATCCGCGACGCCGGTGTAGGGCTTTTCGAGGAAGGCGTCAAAGCCGGTGACGCCGCATTGCACCGCAAAATGGTCCTGATGAACGCTGCTCAAGACAAACATCCGCATTTTTTGGGCGCGACAAAATTCGAGGAAATCGCGGGCATGAGGCAGCTCGCAGACGGAGGTTTGGGCGCGCTTGAACTCGGCGTGAAACCATTCTTCGAGCTGTTCCATGGGCACGTGCGGCGTATGACGATCGTAAAAGCGGACGAAGGGAAGGGAAAATTCGGCGCGAAATTGTTCGAGCGACATTTCGGCCTTGCCGGCTTGCACGAGGACGAAATTGGACGCCTTGAGGACGGCGGGCAGATCGTCCACGAGCGTACCCGACCAGTCAAAAATGATGTTGCGGATCACATGCCCAGTTTACATCCGCCGAAGACGAAAGGCACGAAAATGTCACGGCACGGTGATGCCGCTGCAATCCCAATTGATGTCCCAATCACCCGGATCATGCCCGGGTGTAGTAGCGGTGCTGTTGGGACCGGCGACGACGTACTGGTATTTGTAGTAGGCTGCATGTCCGTCGCCGAAAGTGATATTGGCGCCCTGGTTGTGGCGGGCGGAGAACCGCGTGGTATAGCAGTGCGGGGTGGCCAGGTCGTCGGGCGTGGTGCCATAATAAGGGAGGTCATCCGACCGGTAGCGGACGTCTGAAAATACGACAAAGGCGGCAGGGTTCTTGATGATCTGGGTTTTGAGAATGGCCGTGGAACTCTCGTTGGCCAGGGATTTGGAGTTCATCGAGTATTGAAAGAGCGGGCGTTGATTTGGGAGCATGTCTCCCGTGCTTGCGTTGGCATCCGCCGGGTTGATGCCCAGGGCGGCGGCGCGTGGACAAATAAAAATGGTTTTGCCTACGGCATAGTTGGCGGTGCGGGCAGGGTCGGCCCACCAATACAACGGCTGGTTGCCGACGTAATTGGGGAGTCCGTTAAACCAAATATCGTCTTTCTCGCCGGCATCATATTGCTCGATGACCTGTTCCCAGGTTGGATTGTCCTGTTCGGCAGTGCTGCTGACCTGGAATCGTGGCCAGGGATATACCTGGTTATTGTCATCCACATACATCGAATTGGCCGCGCCCCATTGTTTCATGTTGTTCATGCAGGCGACCTCCTGCGCCCTGACTTCCGCCTGATTTAGCACCGGCAGAAGGACGGCCGCGAGAATCGCGATGATGGCGATGACGACGAGGAGTTCAATTAGAGTGAATCCGTTTTCACTGGCAGGTTTCTTAGGGTTTACTTTTTTTGCCTCAATCATTCGCGATAATGATTGAATTAAATTTTTACGAATATGTGCTGATTGTGTTACAATTCGGTGACATGATGAGGACCGTAAACCCTGCTTTCTCTTTCTGAATTAAAATAGAAAAAACTCCGATTTGAGACTGCTTTGGAGCGCTAAATCCATTGGTTAAAGCCCCGGCTGAATTTTCCGGTCAGCGATTGTGGACAAAGTCACGCATTTGTCACGGAAACGACATTCCTGTGTAATACCTTTGCAGTTTAATTCTGCCGGATTTTTAGCGGAGCGCCAATTCTTAAAAACACAAAATGAAAAAAACCATCATCGCAGCAGGCATTGCCCTCTTCACGGCCATTACGAGCCAGGCCCAAACAAATACCATTGCGGATTGGGATTTTGACAATCTCAAAACCGATCCGGGATTGTATAGCAACAGTAACAGTCCCGAGCCCGTTATTGGAGCCGGCAGTGCGACTGTGCTGGGGATGACCAACGATTACAATGACGGTACGACCCCCAGTCTTGCCTACGCGGATATTTTGTCCACCGCCGGCGCTTCCACTGGCTCAGGCTCTTACGGCTGGCGCATCCGCGGCGGCAGCGTTTCCGGCGGCGCCGGCACTCCCAACGGCTGGTCAACCAATGCTCCGATTGCCACCCAGGGCGCCGAATTTGCGGCCAGCACCGCGGGAAATGGAGATATCCAGGTATCATTTGATTTATACACGACCTCAGCGGCGGAAGGCCTGGTCGCCTGCCTGTACACCACCGATGGCGGCGGTACCTGGACCGATGCCGCGATCGTTTCCAATACCAATGGGGCCGCAGCCCAGAACAATAGTTCTCAATCCCAAATCATCATGGGGCCCTATATGCAATTGAACATAAGTGGCGGGGGCTGGTATAATCATTTTACCGTTGATTTGTCCGGTGTTCCCGCCGTGGACAACAATCCAAATTTTGCCATCGAAATCGTCAATGCCGCCACGGGAACTTCCTGCAGCAATCAAACCGGCGGCATCTATAATAACAGTTCCGGCAATTGGCGTTATGACAACATCCTGATTACCGGCACCAATATGCCTGTGCCGCCCGCCCCTCCCGAGCCGATCGTCGAATGGAATTTTGAGGGGCTGCCCCAACAAATCACACCTGACCCGGCCCCGTCTTTGAACAATGCCATAGGGGCGGTTTCCGCCGCATGCATCGGCATGCAACTCTATGGTTCAGGAACAACCAATGGTCCTGACGTGACCCAGGGCGCGACCGGCGATACCGGTTCGGATGGAATTACCAATTATACCCAGATCTGGCGCATTCGTGGCAACGGGCCCGGCTCGAGCGTCAACGGTTGGACAAGCACGGCGCCGATCGGCAGCCAGGGGGCGCAATTCTCAGTGGATACGACGGGTTTCACCAATATTCAGGTCGCGTTCGACTGGTATTTGACCAAACAGGGTGAAGCGAACCTTCAATTTGAATACACCGTGGACGGCATCAATTGGTCGAATCTTCCGATCACGATCCCCGCCGCCCAGGCCGAAACCTATTTGAATTTTTCCAATAATACCGCCGATTCCGCCAATTTCGATTCCAATTCCGTTCAGGGCTATTTCGTAAGCGCCGTTCCCTATTCGAACGGACAGCAATGGTTTACCAACCTGTCCGTCGTTATTACCGATCCTCTGGCGGCCAGCAATCCCAATTTTGCCGTCAGGATGGTGAACGCTTCCACGGGGGCGTCCTGCATCAATGGCACTGGAACGGCGCTGAACAACACGTCGGGCAACTGGCGCTTTGACAACATTTACATCATCGGCGTCGCCACTGCCCAGAAAGAGACTCCGCCCGTTATCACTCCGGCTCCGGTTGCCACGGTGGATGGTCCTTTCACTAATACATTTACTGACAACGCCAATTGGCGCAACAATCTGTCCGGCATCAAGGTCAATGGCACGACGCTTACGAACACGGCGTACGTGGTATCGGCCGGCCAGATCGTCTTCATTCCGTCCGCCTCGACTCTGCTGGAATTGGCCGGCACGCTCAACATTACGATTAACGCAACCAACTACAACGCGGACCTGTATGCCCAGGCCATTTCGCCCGGCGCAGCAACAAGCCTGGTCATCACCTCGCAGCCGGTGGCGCCTACCGGAAATGGCGGCACGCTGGTCGCACAGCCTGCCCTGGCCCTCTATGACCAATACAATAATGTGGCGACGAATGGCACGGCCACCTTCACGGCGGCGCCCAGTGCCGGATGGACTTTTGGCGGGGGCAGCGCTCCCAGCCAAACCCTGGCGGGCGGCGCGGTCTATTTTACCAATTTGTCGGCCATCAGCCCGGGGGCCGTTTCCGGCGCGACCGTCACCTTTACGGCCAGCGGCATAACCAATTTGAATCTGGCCTATACCATGACCAATTCGGCGGCCTTTAATATTCCCGCGCCGGCGGCAGCGGGGTTCACCCCGGGAAATCTGGCGGTTGAACAGGAAGACGTGGCCTCGGCCAACTCGACCTTCAGCATCCTTGAATTGAGTCCGACCATTTCCGACCAGTCCGTGCCGGTGAATACCATCCCGGTTCCCGCCACTTCCACCGGATCGAATTACCTGCGCCAAAGCAGCTCCGGTTCGACGGGCGACCTGTCCGACAGCCAGGACGGAACACTCTTGTGCTTCACCGCGGCGCTGTGTGGAGACTCCACGGTTTCCGATGTCACCACCATTAATCCGCGCGGAGCCGGAACGATTAATGTCGGAGGCCAGTTTAATCTGGCGACCACCTACGTTGGATTGGGAGGCAGCACTGCGGATCAGGCGCGCAGCGCCGCGACCATTGATGACGTGACTTATTTCATGGGTGACAAAGGCGGGGTCTATACGAACGGCGACAATTCAAACACTGCTTATATTCCGTACTCAACAAACAATCCTGCCAATGTTCGAGGGCTAAAGGCCTTTGGCGGCGTGGTCTATGCCTTGCAACAGGAAGGCGGCACGGACCCGAACTCGACCGTCCTGGCGATCGTACCGTCGCCTTCAAGCGGCCTCCAGTTCCTCTTTCCTTTGGAAGGATTTCCGACGAATGGCAGCGTGTTGGATTTCTACATGCTGCGGTCGGGAAACAACGGGACGAATTATGACACCGCTTATTACATTGACGGCACCAACACCACATCCGGCGCAATTTACAAGTATTATTTTACCGGCACGTACGATCCCAATACGGGACAGCCCATCTGGGTAAATGCCGGCAGCACCTACGCGACAACGGATGGCAGTTGGCCGACCCCGAATGGCGGCGTCGGTTTTTGTGCGGTGACCAACGTCAGCGGCGGCGCTGATCTTTATTACACGACCGGCAGCGGCGGCTCGGCCGGCAACAGCGTCATCCACGTTCATGATTCCGGGGGATGGAACCAGCCCATCAATATCACCGCAACCAACCTGCTCTATACCACGTCCGCCGGCGCCACTCTGAAGGGCATCGCGTTTGCGCCGTTGGCCATTCCAGGCGCTCCGTTGGTGGCTACCTGGCCGGTATCGTCACTTACCGCGAATGGAGCGACCCTTAACGCCTTCATAAATCCGAATGGCAGTGCGACGAAGTACTGGTTCAGCTACGGTCCGGTCGGCGCCACGACGAACGAAACGGTTACCAACGTATTGGCGTCCGGCAGCAGCCCGGAAATTGTCAGTGCATCGCTCGCCGGATTGGCTCCGGGATTCTATCAATATCAAATTACCGCCTCGAATTCAGTGGCGGGCGTTTCCGGTGCGACCCTGGTATTTGCCACGGCGCCGGTCACGCGGCCGAATTTGAGCAATGCCCTGCAATTGAGCGGCGGGCTTGCGTCGCTTACGTTCACAAACGTATCCGGAGCCAGCTTTACCCTCTGGGGCTCGACCAATCTGTTGGGCGCCTGGCAAAACCTTGGCCATCCGACGGAATCGCCCGCCGGCACCTACAGTTTTACCGGCCTCGAGGCGACCAACCCGACGGAATTTTATCGTGTGACAAGTCCATAATCGGGTTCCTGGCAACAAACAGGGCAGGCGCAAGCCTGCCCTGTTTTTTTTGACGGAGCGCGGCTGCCTGCCCTTCCGTAGCCCCGCTCGGCGGGGCGAAGGAGGGTGTGCGGCAGCGCCTGCCGCAGTGAGGCATACCCTAAAACACCGTGCTTCGTGCGTGGCTCCCAGACGTGCGCGCTGCGACTGATCCCGCCGGGCGGGACACCCGCCGTCGCTTCGCTATGGCGCGGCGAGCAGTCGCGCTCCAGGCGGGGGCCGGCGATAACAGTGATAGCACCGCAATGAATTCTATCGCGCAATCCAGCCGCCGCCTACGACAAGATCATCCTGATAAAATACCGCGGCCTGGCCTGGGGTGATGGCGCGCTGGGGGGAATGTAATTTCACGCTCACCGAGCCGTTAACCGTTGGCGTCACGGTCGCCGGCGTGCCCGGATGGTTGCAACGGATTTTGGCGGTGACTTCGATCGGCTCCGCGAGTTTATCGAATGGGATCCAATTGCAATGGCTGGCGGCAAATTCGTTGCGGTCGAGAGCGGAGCCGTCGCCAACGATCACACGGTTGTTTTCCGCATCCAATTCAATCACATAGACCGGTTCGGGCGTGGTAATGCGCAGGCCGCGCCGCTGGCCGATGGTGTAAAATTCGATGCCGTCGTGATGGCCCAGCACGCGGCCCTGCAGGTCCACAATGTCGCCGCGATGCTTTTGGGCAAGATGGGCCTGTTGGAGAAAGCTGCCATAGTCGTTGTCCGGCACGAAACAAATCTCCATGCTCTCTTCCTTATCGGCGGTTTTGAGGTTGCAATGGCGGGCCACGGCCCGGGTATCGCTCTTGGTTTTTTCACCGAGCGGAAACATCGCGCGGGCGAGCTGGTCCTGGCGCAGCGAAAAGAGAAAATAACTCTGGTCTTTGCGCAAGTCGCGCCCGCGCTTGAGGAGGTAGCGGACCTTAGTGGAACGGGCATCCTGCCTGTTCGAGCCATTTTGAACAGGCTGGAAGCACTGTTCCACAATCTTTTCAATGCGGGCAAAATGGCCGGTGGCGATGTAATCGGCCCCAAGTTGAGCGGCCCGGTCAATCAGCCGGCCGAACTTCAGGTTTTGATTGCACATGACACAGGGATTGGGCGTGCGCCCGGCCTTGTATTCGTCGGCAAAATATTGGATGACGTGCTTCTGGAATTCGGCGGCTTCGTCAATCAGGTAATAGGGGATGCCCAATTTATCGCAGACGGAGCGGGCATCGGTGACGGCCTGGGGGCCGCAGCATTTGTCCTCGGCGCGGTTGACACAATCCTGCGGCCAAAGCTTGAGCGTGATGCCGATGACGTCGTAGCCCTGCTCCAGCAAAAGGGCGGCCGTGGCGGAGGAATCCACTCCGCCACTCATGCCGCAGACGACGCGTTGACGCTTTTCCAGGTTCACAGAAACGAAATTATACCATTTAGGACGCTCATGTAAATTGGATTGGAAGAGGAACAGCGGGCTACTTTGAAAATTATTCCCATTTTTAATGTGATTATGAGGTGCTTGCCGTTTGGTAAAGCGAAAAGACACCCCATAGATCCGAGTTTTTGGGGATATTTGGGTTCAGCGCGCCAACGCCGTCCAAAATCCTGCCGCGGTTGCTCTTGGCAAATAGGGAACCGTAAAGGCGTTAAAACACGCAGGCGGCACTGATAAATAAGCGTTGAAAAGAAGCCGCCCAAGAGGCGGCAACGATTAGGTGGACAAAAAATCTGCCTGCGCCTGATTCGTCTTTGGCATCTCCATTGGTTCGCGCTTGAAATAACCTCCCCCGTTGTGGTTTTCAATGGCTTTAATTACTGGTGTATTCATCAGGAGGTGCATGTAACAGTGATGCACCGTTAGGACTAAATCTTGGAATTCGTCGTCGTTGTAACCGCGACTATCTTTTGCGTGTTCGATCAGCCTCACTTTCAGTCCAATCCTTTCGCATTCTTCAAAATGGATATGACGATCATGCATTTTATTTTTGGTATAATCCGATAAATGTTTAACAATTTTGGCGGCTTTGTTGTGTCTGTTGGCATCGCCCTTAAACATAACGTTGGCCAACTGCTTTCTGACAAACGAATTTGATTGGTCAATTGCGTTCCTACAATGCCCTAGAAATGCTGGCCGATATTGGCCGATGATGCTTTGCCAGAGAGGAATTTTACTAGGGTCGGCCCGTATTTGTTCGCAGGCTTTCTTAAATTCCAGTAAAACCCCGTAGGCAGGCCATCCGCTCACTTGAGGATCAATTGGCCCAAGGTTTGAATGCTTTCCTAGCCAAATCTCTTTACATGAACACGCAATCATCGTTCCTGCTGACATGGCAATTTGAGGAACAATTGCACGAATGTCCGGCGGGGAATTTTTATTTGGGCGGAACATCTTGTGAAGATAATCAACAATGGATTGAGTTGAAGTGATTCCACCGCCGGGTGTGTGAAGAATAAGGTCAAGCCCCTTGCTACGGTCGAGCTTATGAACGGCCATCATAAAACCGTTTTTATCTTCATCGTTTATTTCAATCCCTCTTATTGGCTTTTTGGAAAGGAAGCCGGAATAGTAGGCAATCACGTTCCTTCCCGTTCGGGTATAAAGCTTGTCCAAATAGCCCTTTTTAACAACATTTATGGCGTTGTGAAGTTGAGCATTAACTTGACATCTTTGTGCATCAACATTGAATTGATTGCATCTGTTAAGTTCTTCAGCTTGAACCTTCTGTATATCTTTGACGATGTCCCCCCAATTAGGCATCTGTTCAAGGCATCACCCAATGCCGTAGATAGTTTCGGTGGGAACCCATTTTAGCGGCGAAGGCTGATCGAAGGGGGTAATATCCTCATCGGACTGCCAAAAGCGAGGCGGCGGCGGAACAAAAAACTTGTTATATTGGTGCTCAAGAACATGACTTTTTTTGCCTGTTCTCGAACGCTTTAGACGCATTTTAACTGATGTCGCTTTCGGCATCCGCCGCATCCTTGCACGTTTGCGCGATTTTGTCAACACTGATTTATTAACTTTTTTCACATATTTCCTTGATTGCTTGCCAAGGCAAGCATGCACTGTTGGCGTGAACAGATTGAGTATTGAGGAAGGGGCAAAAGGCGGCTGGTTTTCTCATCGAAGGTGCTCGCTCCACAGCGCAATGCGGATGATGGGCATCTCCAAGAAAACGGTTTCTCGAATCTTGGTTGACGCAGACGAGGCGTGTGTCGCATACGCTGACAAGGCGACGCGAAATTTGGCCAGCATTTAGCAAAAAATTCGAAAACCAAAAACATGCTCATGTCCTCCACTTCTTACATTACAACTCTTTTACGATTCATCAAACGCTAAGAGTGACACCGATGATGGAATCCGGGGCTTATTTGCCATACTTGCCGAGAGTCTTCATTTGTCACAGAAATGTCACACAATCGGGAATGGTTTCCCGGTAATATCCCGCCGCCCGAAAAAGTTTATGAAATTGAAATCCTCGATGTTCAAACGGTTAGACCTCTACGGATGCATTGCCTTTCTCTGTCTTTCGCTGGCCCCGCTGCAAGCGGCGGACACGCATTATCTGCCGGAAGGCAAACCGGATACCGTGGCGTTGCTCGCGCCGCCGCCCCTGCCGGATTCGCCGGAGCAGGCCGCGGACCTGCAGGAGGTCCGTGAGGTCAGCCGCTCGGCTCCCAGCAACGACGTGGCCGCCGCTTTTAGCGAGCATAAATTTTCGATTTTCAATTTTACCCCGCAGATCGGGCCGTTTTTTCAGCCCGGCAAATTTCCCATAACCGAGGCGTTTTTTCATCGGGTCCAGGCCGATGCGGAGACGGTGACGGACGGCTCCAAGGATTATTGGAAGCGTCCGCGGCCGTACAAGATTGATCCGAGCCTGGCGGAAGGCAAACTGGAGAAGAGTTTCAGCTATCCGAGCGGGCATTCGACCGAATCCATGGTTTTGGCGCTGGTGCTGGCCGATTTATTTCCGGACAAGCGTGACGCCATCCTGGCCAAGGCGCGTTCAATCGGGTGGCATCGGGTGGAAATTGCCCGGCATTATCCGACCGATATCTACGCCGGGCGCGTGCTGGCCCAGGCCATCGTGCATCAGATGAAAAAGAACAAGGATTTCCAGAAGGATTTCGCGGAGGCCAAGGCGGAAATTGGAACAGCCAATTGACGATTTCAATTTACCAGTCGTTCTCCCAGCCGAATCCACAACGGTATCGTCACAATACCTAAGAGGGACGTGCCCAGAACGATGCGGATGGCCACACGGGCGTCGCCGCCATAATGCCGGGCCAGCACGATGGGCAGGGTGGCCGATGGCATCGCTCCTTGCAGGACCAGCACCCGCTTCAAGTCCGTTGAGCACGGGAAGAATTTCGCCAGCAACAGGAACAAAACCGGCATGATTGCCAGCCTCACGACTGAAGACGCCAGCACGATCCGGGCGGCCTTTCCGCCACGCGCTTCCTCGAAGTGGTCGGCCACAATGGCGCCGATCAAAATCAGCGCCATCGGAATCGCGCTTTGGCCGAGCCAATGGAGGCCCGTCAAAACAATGCCGCCCGCCACCAGAACCGGCGCCGGTGGATGAAAGAACATGGCCAGAAAGTTCAACCCTAAGGCGCACAACAGGGCGATCAGGGGTGCGTTCACGATCTTTTTCCAGCCGCCGGCCGCGCCGCGGCCGGTAAGCACGGCAATGCCCATGGTCCACATGGCCAGGTCCGTTCCCACGTTGTGGACGAACAGGACGCCCGTCGTTCCTGAACCGAACAAAGACAAACACAAGGGGATCGTCAGGTACGCGTAATTTTGCAAACCGGCCAGTAAAACAAAAGTGCGTTGCTCCGGCTTAGTGGTCGTGCCGGCCAGGCCGGTAAAGCAGCGCGCCACGCCCATGCCCACGGCCACCATGCCAAAACCCAGCAAGGGCGGAAGCAACAGATTCTCGGGACGGCGCAAGGCCGCGTTGTCCAGAACGGAATCGAAAATCAGTGAGGGCAGCAGGAGATTGATGGTGAGCCGCATGAGGCTTTGGTCCGCATCGGCGGTCAGCCAGCCGCGCCGCCGCAGCCAGAAACCAACCGCCATGATGCCAAACACCGGCAGCACCGCGGTCAGCACTGTGAGAAATTCATTCATGCGTTCTTCGGCCGAATGGATGAGCAGCCCGTTAAAAATGAATCCCCGCTGACACCATCACGGCGTTGCTGAAGAAACTATATTTGCCATTGGCTGTTTCCGGATTGAATTGGTCAGGCGTGAACGACGGAAGGCTGCCCGTAACGGTGTTGGGCGGCCCATATCCGAATTGATAAGTGACATCGAAATTAATGGTTTTGCCTGCAAACCCAACTCCCAGGCTGAAGAAGTGCCGATCTAAATCGGCTGCCAGCGGAGTGTAAAACTGATTCGGCACGGAGTTTTCGTCATATGCGTAACCGGCGCTGACATGCCAGTCCTTGCCCAAATATCGAGTGACGCCAAATTCATAAGTCCAGCTATCCTGCCAATCGAGCGTTCCTGCAATATCCTGGCCCACACCGGACTCTGGGGCTTGTTGTTGCTGGATGGTCGTGCTGCCGAAACTGCTCCAGCCCGTGTAAACCGCGTCAAATTCCAGGTTCCACTTTGGCGTGGGCCGATAAGACACGCCGAAGGTGGCGTTTAGGGGAAAAGTCAGCTCCATTTGCGCGGGGGTTGTCACCTGTGCCTCGCGCACCGCTTGAACCACTGTGCGGCCCTTCAAGGTGACAGGGGACGAACTGCGAAAGCTTGCGCCGACCGAAACCTGCTGAATCGGCTGCCATAATGCCCCGATATTGTATGCCATGCTCCAGCCGTCTCCCCTAAACTGGAATCCGTTTGGAGACAGTTGCGATGGGTTGAGCCATTGCTGGACATCCATGTCCGTATAATTTGCGATCAATCCAGCGCCGATTAAAAACTGCGGGGAAAGTTTCAATGCCAGGGCAGGATTGATCGAAAAGTACGTGAGCTTGCCCAGCGTTGCGACTGTTGCAAAACCCGTGTTCGGCGACCAGTTCATGCTGCCCCCATACGGAGCATAAACCCCTAGCCCGGCCGTCCAGGGGGAATTCTTGAAAGTGTGCGTATAAAAACCGGAAGGCACGGCGGCCAAGTGGTCCGAATTACGAAAAGTGTTTCCGGCACTGGCAGCGCCGGCCATAGGCTGGTAAGCCTGATCAAGATAGATTCCATAAAGACTGCCTCGAAGGTTGTCGCCATCGAGTTGGGCGATGCCCGCCGGATTATAATAGATGGCCGACGGATTATCCGCCGTGGCGACAAATGCTCCACCGCGCGCCGTGGCAAAGGCATCCTGGTCCCCGAGGGTAAAGCCATTGCCTAGGACACGCTCCGCACACCACTGACAAGCAAATAAGGCCGCAACAAATTTTAGCAAGTTGTTCATATTTAATGAGTTATGCCTGTGCCATGAGCGCCCAGGCCAAAAGCTTGGGGCATTCACGCGGGCAACGCCAGCAAATTTCCTGCTGGGGAAGGTCGGCCATAAAAAATAAGGGATTTTTCTTATATTGACTTTTTCCAGTAATCCAGTAATTTACGGGGACTGTGAGAACCTTAAACTGTTGGATTATAGGTGCTTTGTTTCTTTGCTTGACCCTTGTTTCAGGCCAGGCATTTACGTCAATGTACATTTTTGGTGACGGCGTTTCGACGACCACCAATTATGCGCCGTCCCAATATTATTACGGTTACCGCAATTCCAACGGCCGGGTGTGGGTTGAGGTGTTGGCGCAACGCCAGGGCCTCGGCGCAAATTCAATCACCAATTCGAACTGGTCAAATTCGCCGAATAACTGGTCCTACTACGGCGATTACAGTTTGAACCTGATCACCAACATCAATAATTTTCCCACGCCCTCGGACAGTCCGACTGCTCTATATGTCGTTTGGGTGAACGATGCCGATTTTGTCAATGACATTGCCACATTTGAGACTTCCGAAAATCAAGCTCAGTGGAGCGCCGCAATCAATCAATCTTTGAGCAACCATTGGTCAATTATCAACAGCCTCTACGCCAAGGGCGCCCGGACAATCGTCATGCCCAACGCGGTGGATCTCACTGAGATTCCGGAATTTGATGGAATTATGATTAATAATCCCGGCGACCGGGCGTTTATTCGGCAGCAGATATTTAATTTCAACTCCCAATTCGCGGCTCTGTTGAATCAGGCGGTGCAGACTTTGCCCGGCCTGACCATTTACGAACCAGACTTTTTCGGCCTTCTCGACAACGCGCTGACCAACTCCGCGGCATATGGCTTGACCAATGCCCTCTATGACGGTGTCCCGATAGATGCACTGGATGATTTGCAGAATCCCGCGATTAATGGCCCGGGCACCAATTTCGTTTTTTGGGATCCGACAGATCCGAGCGCCAAGTTTCACGAAATTATGGCTGATACCGTTCAGCAAATGATTTCCCCGGTCAAGCTCGGCCATCTTGCCGTGCTCAGTCCCAATTCGGACGCCGTGATTACCAACCAGCTCACCCTCCTCAACGTGCCGGTTGGGCTGAATGGTTATGTGGACGGTTGCACAAACAGCGGGCAAGCCCAGGCCTATTGGACCTGGACGGCCGCCACGAATTTCACCAGCGTCAGCACGAATCAATCCGTTTTTGTGTATGCGGCCCCCCTGCCTCCAGTACAATTGCCCAGCGGCAACGGTTCGATCTATCCGGGTGCGCCACAAAACAATTCCAGCGTAGGCGCTGGCCCGACCAATACGGTGCCCTCGGGCATCGAGCAATACTACCGCGTTCGCTTTCCGCTTAGCTGGAATTGGCCCTGATTTGCGCCCGGGGAGCCTGGGCGCCCTCGCGTGTGCTCGAACGCGCCTCGCGTTCGAGAATCCGGGCGGGTGTCCGGAAAAGGTAATATTCGTTCCGTTGTTGGCCGTTTGCTCACCCGCCGTCGTCCCGCCCGGAGCGGGACTATGGGGAGGCAGGCGCGTGCGGATCTGTTACCGCGGCTGGCGCCGACTTCGACAGCGTCTCATAGCCCCAGCGCAGCATTCGTTCGGTCGTTTCCCAACCGATGCATGAGTCAGTAATGCTGATGCCATAGCGCAGCTCTTTTGGATTTTTGGGAATGGGCTGGTTGCCCTCAAACAAACTGCTCTCCACCATCAAACCAATGAGCGAGCGCGTGCCCTCGACTCGCTGCCGAATCACGCTGTGCCAGACGTCCTCCTGCCGCGCGAATTTCTTCTCCGAATTGGCATGGCTGCAATCCACCATGAGGACCGGGTCCAATTTTTCAGAAATCAGTTTTTCCTCCGCCTGCCGGATGCTCTCGGCGTCGTAGTTGGTCTTGGCCCGGCCGCCGCGCAAGACCACGTGGGCGTGGGGATTTCCCGTCGTGCGCACGATGCTGGTGACGCCGTCGTCATTGATGCCCAGAAAGCTGTGGGGATGCCGGGTGGCGCCCATGGCGTCAATGGCCACTTGCAAGCTGCCGTCCGTCCCGTTCTTCAATCCCACCGGCATGGAAAGGCCGCTCGCCATTTCCCGGTGCGTTTGGGATTCGGTCGTGCGCGCGCCGATGGCCGCCCACGACACCAGCTCCGCGATGTATTGCGGCACAATGGGGTCCAAAAATTCGGTGGCCGCGGGCAAACCCAGGCCCACGATTTGCAGCAAGAGTTCCCGGGCAATTTTGAGGCCGGTCTCAATGTCCTGCGAACCATCCAAATGCGGGTCATTGATCAACCCTTTCCAGCCGATGGTGGTCCGCGGCTTCTCAAAATAAACGCGCATCACAATTTCCATCCGGTCCGCCATTTCCAGCCGAAGCGCATTCAGGCGTTCGGCGTATTCCAGGGCCGACTTCTTCTCGTGAATGGAGCAGGGTCCGATTACGACGAGCAGGCGCGGGTCCTCGCGGCGCAGGATGCGAATGATGCGCTCGCGGCTGCGGGCCACGGTCGCGCCGACGCTTTCATTTGAGGGCAGGTGCGACTTCAATTCGTTCGGCGACAGCAGCCGGACGATCTCTTTGACATGTAAATTGTGCGTTCGATACATGGGCAAACCATATTAACAAATCCGAGCCACCGCAAAAGGCTAAAAAGGCCCGTCGGAGCGCGGCTGTGTCTCGTCTGCGGGACCAGTCGCGGCATGTTCGCAATGCGATGAGTCGTCGCCATACATGAGCGCCGGCTGGTGCCGGCGCCCACCCTCCTTCGCCCCGCCGAGCGGGGCTACGGAAGGGCAGGCAGCCATCTCCGGGCGTTCCCATTTCGGTCAGTCCAGGATCGGCTACGGCTTCGCCCTTTGTTCGGCAAAAAAATTCTTTAACAACGCGCGGCATTCGGCCTGGCGGACACCCTGCGTGATATCGCAATGATGGTTCAAGGTGGGAAACTGGAGCAAATTGAGCGCGCTGCCGGCGGCGCCGCCCTTGGGATCGCTGGCGCCAAAAATCACCCGGGCGATCCGGGTGTGGACAATGGCGCCGGCGCACATCGGACAAGGCTCCTTGGTGGCGTAAAGCGCGCAATCGGTCAGGCGCCAATCGCCGACGGCTTCCTGGGCCTGCGTGAGCGCCAGCATTTCGGCGTGGGCGGTGGCGTCTTTCAGCAATTCCACCTGATTGAAGGCTCGCGCGATAATGCGCCCCGCGCGCACAATGACCGCGCCCACGGGCGTTTCTCCGGCTTCATAGGCGCGCGCCGCCTGGCGCAAGGCTTCGCCCATGAAATAATCGTCGCTTTGCAGGTCAATGACAGGTTCGTCCATCCGCTTAAAGCAAAGTACTTACCAGCGAGCCCAGGACGGTAAGCGGGCCCTGGTCTTCCAGGCCATCGGCTGCTTTATCCAGTTTTTGCAGAGAGAGTTGGGCATTCTTATAGAAATCCTGGTTGTTGACCAGTTTGCCGACCGTGCCCTGGCCATGGTTGATTTTTATCATGATTTCCTCAAGGTTGGTCATCGAGGCGGTGGTCGCGGTGTAAAGCGTATCGTCGGTCATCAATTTGCCAAGGGTGCCATGGCCGTTGGTAATGCCGTTGACCATCAGTTGGGCGCTGGCGATCGCGCTTTGGAGATTGGAAACGGTGTTCATGGCCGAATCGTACAGAGTTTGATCGTAAATCAATTTGCCGACCGTTCCCCGCCCGGCGGCAATTTGGCCGGTGATACTTTCAATGTTGGTCACCGTTGCGCTGAGATTGCCGGAATTTTGCTTGATCAAGTCCGTCAATGGCCCGAGCAGATTATTAATGGTGTCGCCGGTGAAACCTTTCATTGCGTTTTGGATGCCGCTGGCCGCGTCGTTGAGCTTGGCCATGACCGCGTTGAGGTCGGGCTGTTCCGTGGTGGTTAAAACGGTGCCATCAATCGCGCGCGGGGCGCCCGCCGTGCCAAATTCAATCGCGACGAAGTTTTGGCCCATCAAGCCGGTGAATTTGATGGTGGCCGTGCTGTCGGTTTTGACGGGCGCGTCGGCGTTCAGCGCCATGGTCACGCGGACCTTGGTGTCTTCGATCGCAATTTTTTCAATGCGCCCGATTTCAACCCCGGCCATTTTGACGTTGTCGCCCGTCTTGAGGTCCTGCACGGTGTCGAAGAGCGCGCTCACGTGATAGCCGTGCTGGAAGAAATGCCAGCCGTTGAGGGTTTCGACAATGATTACCGCGGCCATGACGACAAAGACGACAAAAATGCCGAGGCGTGTTTCCAATGAGTTTTTCATATATGTTTCGTTTGGGATTCAGGTTTAAAATCAGCCCGCAGAAATTTTTGGATGGCGGGGTCGCCGGAATGTTTGACCGCATCCGGGACGCCGACGGCAACAATTCGGCCCTCGCTGATAAAGGCGATGCGATCGGCAATGCCAAAGGCCAGATCGCGATCGTGGGACACGACGAGGGAGGTCACCCCGATGCGTTCTTTGAGTTTTAAGATTTCTTCGCCCACCACAACTGCCGAAAGGGGATCCAATTCGCTGGTAGGTTCGTCGTAAAGAATCAATTGGGGCTCGATGACCAGCGCGCGGGCGATGGCGGCGCGTTTTTTCATGCCGCCGGAAAGTTCGGACGGCGTTTTGTTGATGGCATCGGCCAGGCCGACGTCCTGGAGTTTTTGAGAAACAATTTTCTGGATTTCCGCAGGCGGTTTCAGCCGGTGTTCGGTCAAATAAAGCCCCACGTTTTCACCCACAGTCAGGGAGTTGAGGAGGGCGCCGGATTGGAAGACCATCGCCAGGCGGTACTTTTCCGAGGTGTCAGCCGATTGAATGGATTCGCCGTTGATCAGGATTTCGCCCGCATCCGGCGCTTCCAGGCCGATGAGATGTTTGAGCAACACGCTTTTGCCGCTGCCACTGGGGCCCATGATGACAAAAATCTCACCCGGCTTGACATCGAAATCAATGCCTTTAAGGACTTCCTGCGAGTCGAAACTTTTTCGCAAGCCCCGCACTTGGAGGCTTACGCCTTCATGGTTGCTTGAGTCGTTCATTTGAGGAGTACCCGGGTGAGAAGATAATCAAAAATGACGATGAGCACGATGGAATTGACCACGGCTTTGGTCACCGACCGTCCAATGCCGCGGGGGCCGCCGATGGTCACCAGACCCTGATGGCACGAGACGATGCCAATGATGACCGCGAAACAGAAGCTTTTGAACACGCCGTTGGCGACGTCTTTGATTTTGACGATATCGCGCAGGTCGGAAAAGAAAGCCTGGAAAGGGATGCTGATCTGGTTGTTGACTTCCGCGACGACCGCGCCGCCGAACCAGCCGACCAGGATGGAGAAGACCACGAGCATCGGAAGGGCGGCCGCCAGGGCAATGAGGCGGGGCAAAACCAGGTAATGGATGGGGTTGATGTTCATGGTTCGCAGGGCGTCAATTTCCTGATACACGCGCATGGACCCGATTTCGGCGGCCATGGACGAGCCGATGCGGCCGGCGATCAAAATAGCCATCATGACGGGGGCCATTTCCTTGGCCATGGCGTAGCCCACGATGCCGCCGACGAAGCTGGAGAAGCTCTGGTGCACCAGGACGGGGCCGGTTTGCAGGGTGAGCACCGCCCCGATGAAAAACGAGAGCATGCAGACCATCAGCAGGCTCGCGTTGCCAATTTCAAAGAATTGGTCAAAGATTTTTTGCCGCTGCCGCCAGGCAAACGGCAGTGCCAGCACGGTTCGCCATAACAGCAGAACCATTTCGCCGATATTTTCAAACATAGTACCGGCACAACTGTTAACCGCGCAGGGCGGTTCAATCAAATCCTTTTTAAAACACTTTTAGATTGCGAAACCACCAGCCATCCGTTAAATTTTTTGTGTAGCCGGAACGCAGCTCAACCGAATCGCAAATCGTATGTTTTTTGGCGTTGACTATTACCCCGAGCAATGTGTTTACCCCTATGGCGGCGATGCCGATCATCCTGAGGGCGCCTGGGAGCGGGACGCGGAATTGATGTCGCAGGCGGGTTTCAATGTCGTCCGCATTGGCGAATTCTCCTGGGGGATCTGCGAGCCGCAGGAAGGCAAATACGATTTTGGCTGGCTGCGAAGGGTCATGGACATCCTCGGCCGCTACGATATCAAGGTGGTCCTGGGCACGCCCACGGCGGCGCCGCCCGTCTGGCTGGCGCACAAGCATCCCGAAATTCTTCCCCTGGACGACCGCGGGTTGCCCAAATACGAAGGTACGCGCCGCGCGGTTTGCCTGTGCAGCGACGTTTTTTGGGATTATTCCAAACGCATTGTCACCGCCATGGCCAAGGCTTTGTGCGACCATCCCCAATTGATCGCCTGGCAAATTGACAACAGCATCGGCGGCAACGACACCGAACTTTCCTACAATCAGGCCACCCGCGACGAATGGCACCTGTGGCTGGAGGCCAAATATAAGACGGTTGATCGGCTGAACGAGCTTTTGGGCCTGCGCTTTTGGGGGCAGACGGTCACCTCCTTCGACCAGGTGCCCATGCCCATGCGCGCGCCGGCAATGCATAATCCCGCCTTGTTGCTGGATTGGAACCGATTCAGCAGCGATACCATGGTGCAATTTGTCAAGATGCAGGCCAACCTCCTGCGCGAGCATTGCGAAAAGCCGGTAACGGTCACCATGCGCGCTTTCCTTCGGAAATACGACCATTTCGACATGGCCGAAGCCGTGGACTTTGTCTCGATCGAAAGCAACGTTCCCCTCAAAACCAAGACCTCCGAATTGGCCTGTGACATTGACATGCTGCGCTCGCTCAAAAAAGACGCCGTCAATACCCCCGATGGCGAACCCGGTTTTTGGGCGATGGAACAAAAGGTGGGACAAGCGGACTGGCAGGAGGCGAAATCCGCGGTGCGACCCGGGGCGATCCGCCTCTTTACGTATCAATTAATTTCCCGCGGCGCCACGGGGATTCTGTATTTTCGCTGGAGACAGCCGCGCATTGGACCGGAAAAATTTCACAGCGCAATCCTGCGCCACCAGGCGGACAGCACCCGGACGCTCAAAGAAATCAGCCAACTGGGCGAGGAAGTAAAACTTCTGGCCCCGGTGCTTAAGGACACGCAAGTCGCGGCGGACGTCTGCATTCTTTACACCCATGACAATGAATGGTCCCTGCAGCAGCCGATTCAGCCCAGCAAGTTTTTTGACCTGCGAGAACACATCCAGCTCATCTACAACGCCCTGCATGACCGCAACATCCAGGTGGATTTTGCCCGCCCGACGGACGGCCTGGGCAAGTACAAGATCATCTTCGCGCCCTCCATGCAGCTTTTGGCGGACGCCGAGGTGGACCGCTTAAAACTCTACGTCCAAAACGGCGGGACGCTGGTCAGCACGTTCAACACCGGGCTGGTCAATCAAAACCATATCTCCCCAAACACCGGCTATCCCGGAAACATGACGGATTTGTTTGGCTTGGAGGTCGTGGAGTTCGACCCGATTATGCCGGGAGACGAAAATCATCTGACCTTCAAGGGAACTTTCCCCACCAGCCATTTGCATCCGGCCAAAACCTGGTGCGACATCATCGAACCTGACGGCTGCCAGATCCTGGCGGTGTATGCGAAGGATTTTTACGCGGGCCGCCCGGCCATGACCATGAATAGTTTTGGCCTGGGCAAAGCCATTTACATCGGCACTATGAGCCACCAGCCGTTCTACCATGACCTGATCGGCTGGCTTCGGCAGTTGTGCGGCCTGCAACCGCTGCTCAAGGTGCCCGAAAATATTGAAGTCAGCATGAGAGAGAAGGACGGCACCCGCATTTTCTTCCTGCTCAACCACCAGAATTCGCCCATTCGCGTCCAGTTCTACAAGCCCATGCACGATTTTTTGACCGGCAATACTTTTTCCGGAAATTACGATCTGCCCCCTCATGGGGTCCTGGTTCTGGACGAGCATCCGGAAGCCAAGGCCGCTGGGGTTCCGGCCTGATTGCCGCCGGTGATTCTATTAAACGTCATTCTCGGCGCGCTGGCCGTGCTCAGCGCGGCATCGGCTTTTTGGCAATTTGCCGCCGCTCGAAAATTCCCACTGCACCGCCGAATCGCCGACCCCGCCTTTTCACCCTCCATCTCCATCCTAAAACCGATCAAAGGCTGCGATGACACAACGGCGGAGTCATTGCGGACGTGGTTCCGGCAGGAATACACCGGGTCGGTCCAATTGCTCTTCGGCGCGGCACAAGCGGATGACCCGGCCTGTGAAGTTGTCCGCAACCTCATTCAAGATTATCCCGGCGCCGACGCGCAATTGGCAGTCTGCGCCGAATCCCTGGGCGCCAACGCCAAAGTATCCACCCTCATTCAGCTTGAAAAATCGGCCCGGCACGATTTGATTTTAGTCGCCGACGCCGACGTGCGGGTGCCACGCGATTTTTTTGCCAATCTCGCCGCGCCGCTGCGCCGGCCCGAGGTCGCGCTGGTCCATTGTTTTTATCGCCTGGCCAATCCCGTGACCCTGGCAATGCAATGGGAAGCCATCGCCGTCAACGCGGATTTTTGGAGCCAGGTCCTGCAATCGCAGACGTTGAAGCCGATTGATTTTGCCATGGGCGCCGCAATCCTCGTAAGGAGGAAATCCCTCGACGGCATCGGAGGCTTTCAATCCCTGGCCAACTGTCTGGCGGACGATTATCAAATCGGGAACCGAATTGTGCGAAACGGGGGCAAAACGGCGCTATGTCCGGTGGTGGTGGAATGCTGGGACCGGCCCATGGGATGGCGCGACAGTTGGATGCATCAACTCCGATGGGCACGCACAATCCGGGCCTGCCAGCCGCTTCCTTATTTTTTCAGCATTTTATCCAATCCAACCTTGTGGCCACTGCTTTGGCTCGGAGCGGCGCTGGCTGGAACCAGGACATGTTGCATGCCGCTGGCGGCGATCGCTCTCTTAATCATTCGAGTCGCGCTCGCCCAGGACCTGCAACGGCGATTTGCGGAAGGGCGGCGCGCCGTGGCGCCGGCCTGGCTCGTGCCGATCAAGGACCTGCTGCAATTTGCTATTTGGACGGCCGCATTTTGCGGAAACACGATCGAATGGCGCGGCCGCAAAATGCGCCTGGGGCGGGACGGAAACCTGGAGCCGGTTTGAGCCGGCATACTTTTCTCGTTTCTGCTGCTCCCCGAGACCATTTTTCGGTGCCTGCGCGAAGGCACGTCCCTCCCGCTCCCTCACGGTCGCGGCTCTGTTTAAATTGCCGGGATCACTTCAACCTGCGCGTTCTGCATCCAGCCGGACCGGCCGTTGTCGTCGCTGACTTGCACCCAGCCATTGATCCGGTCTAAAACGGCCAGCTCGGCGCCATCGTGGACGGCGAAGGCGTTTTGCGCGTCGGCAAAGGGGCCGCTCCGGGCCACCGCATCCGGCAAAACCACCACGGCTACGGATTCGGAATAGTGAAGGTGTACGGCGCCGGCCAGGCACGCGCAGGCACAGACCGCGGCCACTGCGGCGATGCGGGCCGGGGTGCGTAACAGATTTCTCAAGGCGGGACGGAATTGGAGCGCGGCAAAGAGGAGGAAGGTGAGCCAGAATAATATTGCCGTCCATGCCGCCCATTCATTCAACGTCAAGGCGCCGAGCCATCCCTCCATCCGGGACCAATCGTTTTCATGCAAGGTGTCGCCCTGCACCTGATTGCGGACGAAGCCCAGATTGGCGTGAACATCCGAGTCGCGCGGGGCCAGCAAAGCGGCGCGCCGGTACGCCGCAATCGCGCGGCCCACGTTACCGGCCTTGAATTCTGCATTGCCGTCGTTGAAAAGCAGGTTGGGCGAAATCACGCCGGAATTAAGAAGGCTCTCATAAACTTTTGCGGCCTCCGAAAATTTTCCTTCGGCATAGAATTGGTTGGCTGCCGAAAAATCCGACGGGGCATTCGAGGCGAGCAGCGTCCCGGCGCCGGCACACATGGCCAGGGCGGCCAAAAGAATGGAGAGAAAACGTTTCATGCTTTCAATTGCTGGAGATCGCCGGCGGTTTTTTTGAATTTTGAGACCAGGGCGGAAAGCTCCTGGGACGTTTGCACCTGGGCGTACCGGGCCTGATTGCAGGCTTGAAATAGTTCGCGAAGAGCCTCCACCGTTTCCGGCCGGGCGCCCATCCGGACCAGCCGCTCATCCACGTCCGCCTCGGTGATCGAAATGGCCGGACAGTCGAGGCGTTCGCCCAGTTGTTCCTGCAACAAGCGAAACAGCATGGCAAAGAACTCGGGCGCCTTGTTTTGGATGGCGAATTGGTTCAAGTCCTCCAGGCCGGCTGCGACGATTTGCGCGACGGCCCGCTGCCGGCGCAAACGCGGATGATTGGCCAGATGATCCGTGCGCTTCCGCCAAACCAGCGCCGCAAAAAATGCCAAAACGGGAACGCTTTGCAACGCGATAAAAGAGGGGCGCGCAATGAACGGAATGGCCGCCGCCGCCGCCGGCGTGCCCAAATTTTGCCGGATGGGCACGATATCCTGCGGCGCCTGGCTTTCCGGTTGCCGGGCCCCCGCCGTGATAGTTGGCAACGGCGTCGCGCCCGCCGATCTCACTGCCAGCGGCATGGCCGGTTGAGTTAAGGTATGATAGTTTCCATCGTCCGGATTGAAAAATGAAAATGAAAACGGCGGCAATTCGCGGACGTCCGCGTTCTCCGGCGTGACGATTTCTTCGAAGGTTTTGGCGCCGGCGTCCCCCAGGTCGTCGTCCAGCCGGGTCTTTGAGGTTGGAGAGAAGATTTTGAAATGACTCCAGCCGGTTTGGTCGGGAAGCTGGACGGAATCAACGGCCCCGCGGCCGGTAATTTCCACGCGCACGGTCACCGGATCGCCCACGGCCACGTTGGTCGGACCGGCGCTGACGATCATTGAGTAATCTCCGACGGCGCCAGTGAAATTCGCCGGAACATTTTGCGCGGGGAGCGGAAACGAGTCAGCGGTCACCGAATCGGCGGTCAGCATTACCTGCTTTTGCTCCCCAAAAAAACCTCCAAACGGTCCCCATCCTCCGCCGTTGTTCATCATGAGCACGACACTGGCGGAAATCGGGCCGACGCTCAACGCGCCGGTTTTCGTGGCCGCCAGCGCGATGGAAAACGGGATGACCTTGTAAACCCGGCTGCCGATTTGGGCGCGCTCGGTCCCGCCCTGAACGAACTTGCCAATCGTAAATCCATTCGCCGGCAGGGAAGTGATTTGAAAATTGGCCTCCTGCTGGACGTCATCGCGAAAACATAATTGCAATTGTCCGCTGATGAGTTGCCCGGGATAAACTTTCTTCCGCGGGAGCGAGAGACGCATAAAGGCAACTTGCGAACCCGAATTAATTTGGGCCGCGGTGGGACCGGATGCCTGCACCACCGTCAATTTGATCGGATCGGTCCGGATTTGCTGGCCCCCGATATCGGCGACCATCCCGGGAATCGTAAAAGTGCCGGTTTGTTGCGGCGTGACGGAGAAGGTGACCGTGAACACTGAACTCATCTGGTTGTTTCCGTTATTAAAGCTGACGCTGCTGGAATTGCCGGTGCTGACGATCTGCAGGCCGGGCACGTCCGGCGTCGGGACATTGCCGGGCTGGCCGCCTTCAAAGGTCAGGGACAGCGTCGCGCTCTCGCCCAGGGTAATCGTATCACGGTCCAGCGAGGCTGTGAAATTCGCGGCCTGCGAAATAAACGGGATAAAAAAGCAAATTGAAAGGAGCAGATACCGCGTGAGCCAAGGCAGGGCACGTCTTGATTTTTGTGAGCTTGTGTTAGAATATGCCGCCCCTAACGGGGCTTCTTCTTTTTTGGGGCTGCATTCTACATATATGTCGCCCCTAATGGGGCTTTGATACGCACCACCGGACACTTGATGTCCGAATGCAAGCGCCGTAGGCGCGACATATTTGTAGTATAAAAGCGATAGAATCCCGAGCCCCGTTAGGGGCGGCATCTTCTGTGCATTAAAAATGAGGTCCCTCAAAGGCAAATAAAATCGCCCGGCTTCCCGGGGCAAGCCGTTGCGTTGACTCAATTTGGTCATGTGTTTGAAACCCATTCCGACCGTGATTATATAGACAATTCGATAAAAAAAAAGTTCAGGAATTTCAAAATTCGGGGCGCGGCTGGCAGCCGGACGACTTGCCCACAGGCGCGAATCAATGCGTCACGGGGTGCTGAGGCTGGTCCCGCTCGGAGCGGGACACCCTCCTTCGCCAAAGGCTACGGAAGGGCAGGCAGCCGCGCTCCGGCCAATGCGCTGCCAGGTTAAGAAGCCCAATAATTATTTGGATCGCGTTTCAAAACGTATTTGTGAGGGCCGTTTTCCGGGAGCGGCAGCGGGTCCTGGGTGCGCAGTTCCCAGGCGAGCAGGTCCGCAAGCAATTCGGTTTGCTTTGAGCGATGCGCGGCCAACCCATAAAAATTGTTCAATTCCGCGGGATCTTCCGCCAGATGATACAGTTCTCCGCGCCCCTGCATATCGTAAACAAGTTTCCAATCTCCTTTGCGCAGCATTCGCAGGATCCCGCTTTGCGTCCAACTGTTCAGTTCGTCAAAATATCGGGGACTGCCGTGATGGAGGGCGCCTTCCTTGAAAGGATTCAGTTCCTTGATGCTGGAATAATCCAGTCCTCCCATGCCCTGCATCACCAGCATGCCGGCAAATTCCTGTTCCGGATAAGTTTGTCCGGTCAACAGAGGCCACAGATTTCGTCCCTGAACGCCGTCGGGCAAGGGGACCCCCAACAGCCCGCAAATCGTCGGGAAAAGGTCGGTGTTGGAAACATGAGCGGGGTGCGGCGCCGCCTGTTGCATGATTCCGGGACCATGCCAAAGCATTGGAATGCGGGTGAGGCATTCGGGAACGCCCGCGCCTTTCTTGATCAGGCCGTATTCCCCGGCATAATCCCCATGGTCGGCGGCAAAAATAATCACGGTATTCTCATAAACGCCCTTCCTTTTGAGAAAATCCACCAGGCGCCTGACCTGGTCGTCAATCAGGCGCATCATCCCGAAGTAGATGCTCCGGATGCGGGGAATATCTTCATCCAGGGCGGGATAGGCTTTGAGCATCAATTCCTTCAATTGGACATATTTTCGTCCCTTTTTTCTGATCGTTTCCGGGCCGGCCTTTAACGGCGGCAATTGATCGGGCGGAAACATCGAATAATAAGGTTCGGAAACCTGGTAGGGATTGTGCGGTTCGTTGATGGAAAGATATAAAAAAAATGGATCGCGGCCGTCCAGCGAGTTGATCCAATTCTGTGCGTCGGTCACCATGCGATACGGCTGCTGCATTTGAGCGGGAAAGGGCGAAGGCTCGAGCGAGGCGTAAAATTCGGTGCTCTCAAGAAAGGCGCTAAATCGCTTCACCTCGGGATCCGTGGCTCCGGGCTGGCCCAGGTGCCCGTAAGGTCTGTAATAATCGAATTCCTGCGGCCGCAAACGCAAATAAGAATGGAACATTTTCCCGATGGCCGCCATTTTGTACCCTTGCGCTTTGACGACGTCGTCCAGGCCCACATTGAAATTCGGAGTGTCGTTCAGGTTCGCGTTTGATTTGATGCCGGTGGACGTCGGCCACCGCCCCGTCCACAAAGAGTTCCGGCTGGGGACACAGGATGGCGAGGCCGCATAGGCCTTGTTGAACCAGATGCCCGTTCGGGCCAGAGAATCCATGAACGGCGTCGTATCCAGGGGAAATCCCTCGCGGGAACAGACATCCGCCCGGAATTGGTCGCACTCGATGAACACGATGTTCGGTTTGCGCCCCGGAAATTCGGGAGCGCCGAGAGCCGGCAGAACGGCGCCTGCGGCCAATGCGCCCATTGCCTTGAGTGCATCGCGCCGGTTGATCTCTGGAATTGTCACGGATGCCTCTGTTTTTTGGGTTGCCGCGATATCGGGTCACCATCAACTGGTTTCAGCCCGCACCAATTCGGCCAGCAACCCTTTAGCGGTGTGCTCCCGGGCCTCGATTTTCGGCTCCAGCCCGAGCGCACGAATGACTTTGCCCGTTTCGGGACCCACCGAGGCCAGTTTCATTTGCGGGAACTGCCTGGACAATTTCAGAAGGTCAAAGCGCGCATGAAAAAATTGCGCGGTCGAACCGCTGGTGAACGTTACCCAGTCCGCGCCGTTTTTCAAAAAATCCTCGACGTCGCCGGAAATATTTTCGGTCTCGCCCACGGTCTTATAGACGGCAATGTCGTCCGCAATCGCGCCGAATTCCTCCAGGGCCCGCGGCAAGTCGGCATTGGCCGTGTCCGCGCGCAAGAGGCAAATCTTGCAATTTTCGAGGCTGCTATGTTTGGCCATCGTCTCGGCGATTTTCTTTCCGAGGAATTCATCGGGCACCGCGTCCACCTGCAAATGCAACTCATGCAGTTTCGCGGCGGTGGCGGGGCCAACGGCCGCGATTTTTGCGCCGCCCAGGTCGCGCAGGTCGTGAAAATGTTTAAAGAACAAATCGAAGAACCCCGTCACCCCGTTCGCGCTGGTGAAAACCAGCCAATCGTAGGAATTGAGCGAGAGCATCGCATCCACGACATTCTGTTTGTCCTCGGGCGGCATTCTCTTGATGGCGGGAATTTCAAGGACTTCCGCGCCCAAATCGGCCAGCTTTTGGGAAAACTCACCGGCATTGTTCCGCGCGCGCGTCACGACAATCCGCTTTCCAAACAGCGGGCGCTTCTCGAACCAATTCAGCCGGCTCCGCAGCCGGACCACGTCGCCGACGATCACCAGCGCCGGCGGCGAAAATTTTTTTTCTTTGGCCAGCCCGCCAATGGTTCCCAGCGTCCCGTCCGCGGATTTTTGCTTGCCGCACGTGCCCCATTGGACGATGGCCGCCGGCGTGTCCGGAGAGAGGCCGTGGGCCATGACGGTCTTTGTCCACTCGTCCAGGGTGTCCGTGCCCATGAGGGCGACTTTGGTTCCCGGGATTTTGGCGATCTGGCTATAGAGCAACTGGCCTTCGGCGCGTTCCTCGGCTTCGTGGCCGGTAAAAACCGTGAAGCTGGAACAATAGTCCCGGTGGGTCAGCGGAATGCCCGCGTAATTAGGCGCGGCGACAACGGAAGACACCCCGGGCACGACTTCGAAGGAGATTCCAGCCTCGGCCAGGGCCATCGCCTCCTCGGCGCCGCGGCCAAAAACATACGGATCGCCGCCTTTGAGGCGCACCACTAATTTTCCTTCCCCGGCCTTGGCGATGAGCATGGCGGTGATTTTTTCCTGCGGCATTTGGGAGCGCTTGCCGCGCGAGATCAGTTCCGCTCCCGGCCGCGCCAGCCGAAGCAGGGCCGGATTGACGAGCAGGTCATAGACCACTGTATCGGCGCGGCCGATCAATTCCGCGCCGCGCAACGTCAGCAATCCCGCGTCGCCCGGCCCGGCGCCCACCAAATAAACCGCGCCTTTAGATTTCACCCAAATAATCTAAAAAAAAGGGCCGTAAATCGAAAGGAGAAAGCGGGGAGCACACGCGCCTCGGGGCGCGACTGTGTCGGAGACCAGTCGCAGCCTGTTAACAGCCGGAGGCCTCGCTCATGAGCCGCAACTCAACGCATTGCGGACATGCTGCGACTGGTCCCCCTGATGGGACACAGTCGCGCTCCGGGCGGTCTGACGGACGCTCCCCGGTTCTGCTCTGGAATGCAGGTATCGCTGGTTTGTCATTTTCGTTTTTTCTCTGAAATACCGCTGTTATGCTGGAAAGTAATGATCGCAGTTGTCGAACAAGAGCCTTTGGCGGGAGCGGACATCATGTCGCAGACCGCCGAAATTTTTTCGCCGAACGGGATTTTGTCCCGCGCGCGCAATTTTGAATTTCGCCCGCAGCAGCAGGAAATGGCGGTTGCGGTCGCCCGTGCGCTCCAAAACGGCGAGCATCTGGCCGTGGAAGCCGGGACCGGCGTCGGCAAATCACTGGCTTATTTGATCCCCGCCATTTTATTTGCCGTTTCCCGAAAGAAAAAGGCCGTGGTTTCAACCCATACGATCAATTTGCAGGAGCAATTGATCGAGAAGGATTTGCCGATGCTGGCCGGCGTGCTCGGGACCTTGCCCGAGCCGGTGAAATTTGCTTTTACCATGCTCAAAGGCCGGGCCAACTACCTGTGCACTCACCGGCTCCATAAAGCCGTCCAGCAAAGCAAAAATCTTTTCACAACTTCCGAAACCGCCGAATTGCAGCGCATTTACGAATGGTCGAAAACCACCCGGAACGGCAGCCTCTCGGATTTTGACATCGAGCCGGACCCGAAAGTATGGGCGCAAGTGTGCTCCGAACGCGGCCTTTGTGCCCCCAAAATCTGCGGATTTCCTTCCGATTTCGCGAAAGACCACGAAGTTTGTTTCTTTCAGCGCGCCCGCAACCGGATTCTGTCATCGGACGTCCTGGTTTTGAATCATACGCTCCTGTTCACCCTGCTGGCGGGCATTGACAGCGACGTGGACGGCGGAATTCTCTTCAAAAATGATTTCGTGATCTTTGACGAGGCTCACACCGTGGAACAGGTCGCCTCGCGGCACATCGGCCTGAGTGTTTCCAGCGGCCAAATGCGTTATGCCGTCAACCGGTTGTGGAATCCCCGCACCGAGAAAGGATTGCTCGCAACGTTGCGGCAGGGACCGGCCGTGAAATTGGCGGCGGAGGTTTTGGCCGAAGCGGACAAGTTTTTTGACAAGGTCGAATCCGCTTGCGATGAAATTCAAAAAGCGGTGAAGAAAAACAGCTTTGGCGGCGGCGAATCGCGCGCCAGGCGAAACTGGACGGAACTGCGCATCCGGCGGCCGGAACTGGCGCCGGACAACGTCACGCTGCCGGTCCAACGGTTGCGGGAAGCCGTCAGTGACCTGGTCAAGCTGAGCAATGACAAGGACATGGGCCAGGAACTCGTTGAATGCAACCGCCGCCTGGCCGATCTGCGCGACGAAGTGAAGCTGTTTCTGGAGCAGGGCGCGCCAGACCACGTTTATTGGGTGGAACGCGCCGGCAAAGGCGGGAAAAATCTTACGCTCAACGCCGCGCCGATTGACGTGGCCGATTATCT
>JASHPN010000290.1 GCA_030038175.1 Verrucomicrobiia bacterium | reverse complement strand
TTTTGTGAGGCAGAATATGCCGCCCCTCCGGGGCTTGAGATTCCTATTGATTTTACTACAAAGATGCCACGCCTACGGCGTTTCCAATCCGCTACCGGACGCCGATACCATGTCGGTTGCTGAACCCCGTAGGGGTGGTATCTCTGTAGAAAATGACACAAAAACCCGAAAACCCCGCAGGGGTGACATCGTCGGTTGCGGTATTAACAAAAACTGAGATGCGCCCTGGAACTTCCAGGAACCGGGCAGAGCGCGGCTGTGTCGGAGATCAGCCGCAGCAATCCCGGCAGCGGGACGACGCGCGTATGGACAAGACTCAGGGTGTTGCGGACGCGCTGCGGCTGGTCTCCCGATAGATCGGGAGACACAGCCACGCTCCGGGCGCTCCAGTTCATGGTCCCAATGCATGCGAAAAATCGAAAGCGGGCTTTCCACGAACTGGATGGAGCGCGGCATTTATGCCGCTTCATCGTACGACGGCCGGGGGGGTGCCAGTGTATTCCGTTGTCTCGCAACGTCGTACGCCGAAGCGACCTGAAGGTCGCGCTCCGATACGTCGGCCGATGGTTTGGAACGGCGAGTGACGGCATCGGTTTAAGGTCCCGATGCATCCGATAAATCGGAGGGGGCCTTGCCCTGAACCAATTTAGTCAGAGCCTCCTCACGTCGGCTGCTACGCAATTAAGGACGCAAGCGCGGTGGCGACCGTTCATAGCGATGATGCACGTCTGATTTCGAAGTTTGAAAATTTTGCGTGAATTACTTCTTCAGCTTCAAGCATTCAAATACCTGTTCGGGCGTAATTGCGGCAAGACAATGATTGCGGCTCGTACAGACCGCGGAATGGCCGTCACAGGAGCATGCCGTGCCGGCAAGGGCAGTGTGGCGCGCGCCAATGGGCGCCCATTGCTCCAGTGCGCTGGGGCCGAACAGTGAAATCGTGGGCACGCCCAGGCCGGCGGCAAAATGCAGCGGCCCGGTGTCTCCTGAAATGAAAACCGCCGCGCGTTGCAGCACGGCTAAAAACAAAGGCAATTGCGCAATCAATGGCAGTATGACAGCGTCCGGGGCCAGCCGTTTCAAATCGGCCATGAGCGATTGTTCCCGTTCGCCGCGCGCCGTTGTAAAAACCAAATGACACCCGGCGCCGGAGGCCATGCGATGGAATTTGGCCCAATGGTCCATCGGCCATTCTTTTTTGGGCTGGCTGGAGGCAACATGACAAATGACGGCGTCACGGGCCGGCAGAATTTTTTCCGCCGCTCCGGCCAGCGCCGGATCGGCCCGTATTTCGACGTCCCACCGCCGCGGCGGCGGAACATTCCATCCGGACAACAGATGAGCCAATTGCGCGGATTCATGCCGCGCCTTTTCATCCTGGGGAACGCGCCGGTGGTAGCAAAATTTTCGTCCGAAAAATCCGCCCCGCCCACCCCAACCCAGCCGCTGGGTTGCGCCAATGACCAGGCTTGCAATGGCGCCGCGATCATTGCTGGCAAAATCCACCGACCGGGCAAAATGTTCCTGCCGCAGGGCGCGGAGAACGGGCCAGGTCCGGCGCAGGCTCATGCGGCCGCGGTTGCGTGGCATCAGCCAGACGCGGTTGACCCACGGCAAATGTTGAAACAGTGGCGCGATTTCTTCGGGCGCCAGCAAATGCAATTCGCAATCCGGCCAATGTTCGCGAATGGCCCGCAGGGCGGGCGTCATCAGAACAGCGTCACCGAAGTACTTCAACTGAATGGCCAGAATTTTATGAGCGGAATCCATCGCTGTATGCGGGAATGATGTTTGGGAAAGTCGGAAAAAAGCCAGCCTATAGTTGAGGGCGAGCGCTCGTCCCTGGAGCGCGGCTGTGTGCGATCGCACCAGCCGCAGCGGCACGACGAAGCCTAAACCACCGTACTTCCTGCAAGCATCCCGGACGTGCGTGCTGCGACTGGTTCCGCAGACGGAACACAGTCGCGCTCCGGCGGAGCGCGGCTGTGTGCGACAGCACCAGCCGCAGCAGCGAGGCGAAACCTTGGACAACAGGAATCCCAGATCGTTAACAAGGCTGCGCGCTGCGACTGGTTCCGCAGACGGAACACCGGCCGTCGCTTCGCCCGCCGTCGTTGTACTATGGCGCGGCAAGCTATGGCGCGGCGAGCAGTCGCGCTCCGGCGGAGCGCGGCTGTGTGCGATCGCACCAGCGGCAGCGAGGCGAAACCTTGGACAACAGGAATCCCAGATCGTTAACAAAGCTACGCGCTGCGACTGGTTCCGCAGACGGAACAACCGCCGTCGTTGTACTATGGCGCGGCAGGCTACGGCGCGGCGAGCAGTCGCGCTCCGAGCGACGTCGCCCCTATGCCGTGCAGGAGCGGTTTCTCAATCGGACCGATTATGATTAAAAGTAATACCGCCTGGGTTTTGGCAGCGAAAATGCTGGTCAAGGAGAGATGCGATTTGACAATCAACAAATTGACTTCATATTGCGTCTCGGAACGGCAATTTTGTAATTATCTTGCGGGAGGATCTCAGTTTGGTTGGCTCGAAAACAACGGCGGGGGCAAACAACGCCTTGATAATTGCAAATTATGACCGTACTGAATGCTTCTGAGCCCGTGTTGGATAGCCGCCATTCGACTCCCCCAACAACAACCACAACAACCGCTGTAACTTATGAAGAGGCGATGGAGTTCAATCGGCGTGGATTGTTCATCGGCGGCGCGGCCAAATCGGGAACGACGCTCTTGATGTCGTTGCTGGATAGCCACCCTCAATTGGTAGTGTTACCCGAGGAAACAGGCTATATTGAACATCGCCGGGACTATTTAAGAATAGAGACCTGCCATGCCAAATTACAGCGGTTGCTGGCGAGCCTCGGCGTTTTGGGGTCCGCGGAGGGCTGTTGTGAAACGTCGCCGGAATGCGGGATTGACGCCCGCAACTATGCCCAATTTGATTACAATCGCTTTGCCTCTTTGTCGCGAAAATTCATTGATAAACCGTGGATTGACGATTCCCTGCTCTTTTCGGAGATGGTCCGCGCGTATGGCATTGTTGCAGGCGCCGATTGGCAAAATTGCGTTTGCTGGGTCGAGAAAACGCCTCGCACGGAAACCTATCCGGAAATTTTTGACCAATTGTTTCCGGATGCCAGGCTGATCCAAATTGTGCGCGACCCGCGCGCCGTCTTTGCCAGCTTTAAGAATCGGATCATGAGCCACTATGGCCATCATACGAAGGCGCACCGCCTGCCGCGATCATGGAACCGGAGCGCGCGGGAAATTCCGCGGCTGCAGCGCGATCCATCGCGATTTCTCGTCATTCGCTACGAAGACCTCGTCCGGAATCCGCGCGAAGTCCTCGAAACCATTTGCCGGTTCGGCGGCTTTGATTTCAGCGAACGAATGCTGGAGCCCACGCGGGCCGGCAATGGGTGGCAGGGCAATTCGGCCTTTCATAAGGCATTCGCGGGCATTAGCGCCGCCCCGGCCGATATTTGGAAAGAATTCCTTACGGAGGACGAAATCTGGTGGATTGAACTGCATTGCCGCCAGGGAATGGAACTGGCGGGTTATGCGCTGCAAACGGACGCACGTTTTTCCCTCAGACGCTGGCTCAAGCGCCTGCCGGGGGAATCGTGGTTCGGTTACTTTCGCGCCCGGCGCGCCTCGATTTGCCAGGGGCTGGGGCTGCTTCAGGATTGCCGATACGAGTAGGGCTGGAGCGCGGCTGGGTCTCCCGATCTGTCGGGAGATCAGCCGCAGCAGTTTGCAACGCGTTGAGCCCTGGACATAGGCGAGACATCTTGCCGGCAGCGTGCTGTGGCTGGTCCCGCCCGGAGCGGGACACAGCCGCGCTCCGAAAATATCCGGATTGGAGCGCGGCTTTGTCGTGTCTGCGGGATCAGCCGCAGCAGTTTGC
>JASHPN010000004.1 GCA_030038175.1 Verrucomicrobiia bacterium | reverse complement strand
GTCATGAGGATCGGCCGGAAACGGAGAAGACACGCCTGGAAAATCGCTTCCCGCGGTGGAATATGCTGTTCGCGCTCGGCGGAAATGGCGAAATCCACCATCAGGATGGCATTTTTCTTCACGATACCGATGAGGAGAAGGAGGCCGATGAGGGCGATGATGCTGAAATCCGTATTGAAGAGCAGCAACGCCAGCAAAGCTCCGACGCCGGCGGAGGGCAGGGTGGAGATGATAGTGATCGGATGGATATAGCTTTCATAAAGAATGCCCAGCACGACATACACGGCGAAAAGCGCCGTGAGCACAAGCCATATTTCACTTTTAAGAGCGGACTGAAATGCGGCGGCAGTGCCCGAAAAACTGGTATGGATGCTGGAGGGCATTTTGAGGCTCTGTTCCATTTGATTAATTTCGGCGACGGCCTGGCCCAACGAGAAACCGGGCCTGAGGTTGAAAGAAACAGTGACGGAAGGGAATTGTCCGGTGTGGTTGACCTGGATCGGCGCGGTGGTGGGGACATAATGCGCAATTGCGCTGAGGGGGACCACGCCGGAATTGTTTGTAGCGCGCAGGTAAATCGCGTCGAGACCCTGTGGATTCTGCCAAAACTGCGGTTCGACTTCCATGATAACATAATACTGGTTCAGCGGAGTGTACATGGTGGATACGGGCTCCTGTCCAAACGCATCATAGATGGTGTTGTCAATGAGCTGCGTGGGAATGCCGAGGCGGGCGGCGGTCTGGCGGTCATAAACGAGCGAGGCTTGCAGGCCATAATTTTCCTGGTCACTGTTTGCGTCCGTAAACCCGGGCAACTTTTGTATGTGCTGGTAGAGGATCGGCCCCCATTTGTTGATGTCGTTCAGGTCCTGGCTTTCGATGGTGTATTGGTATTGGGCGTTGCTTTGGCGGCCGCCGAAATGCAAGTCCTGGCCGGGTTGGACAAAGACCGTGGCGCCGGGGACGACGGCGAATTTGGGCCGAAGCCGGTTGACCACTTGGAGAGCGGAGATTTTCCGCTCGCTGAGAGGCTTAAGCGCGAGGTAGATGAAGCCGGAGTTGGCCGCCCCATTCCCACCGGTGAAGGTGATGGCGCCCGCGATGGCGGGGTCATTGGTGGCAATGTCGGTGACGCGGAGGGAGATCTTCCGCATCGCCTGATAGGAAGCGTCTTCGTCGCCCAGGATCCCGCCAAAAATGGTGCCGTTATCCTGCTCCGGGAAAAAGCCTTTGGGAATAATTAAAATGAGAGCGACGTTTAAGACAATGGTGAGGAGGAGGATCATGAGCGTTATCGCCGGGTGTTGCAGGACGATTCTAAGGCTGTTTTTGTATTGTTCCTGCAACCAGGCAAAGGCCCGTTCACTCGCGCCATAGAACCAGTTGTGCCTTTCCGGCCGGCCATAGCGAATCAGGAGGGAACAGAGCATGGGCGTGGTGGTGAGGGAGATGACCAACGATACGAGAATGGCAGTGGAAAGGGTCATGGCAAATTCCCGGAACATGCGTCCCACGATGCCGCCCATCAGCAAAATCGGCGTGAACACGGCCACGAGCGAAATGCTGATGGAAAGGACCGTGAAAGCAACTTCGCGCGCGCCTTTGAGGGCCGCGTTCCGGGCCGAGAGACCCATCTCGGCATGGCGGGAGACGTTTTCGACAACGACGATGGCGTCGTCCACGACGAAACCGGTGGAAATGACCAGTGCCATCAAGGAAAGATTGTCAAGGCTGTAGCCCAAAAGATACATGACGCCGAAGGTACCGATGAGGGAAGTGGGGACAACGACGGCGGGAATGAGAATGGTGCGCGGGTTGCGGAGAAAAACGAAAACGACCAAAATGACCAGCATGATGGCGATGCAAAGAGTGCCCTCGACAACATGGACGGAAGAGCGAATCGTCGTGGAGCGGTCCATCATGACGGTCATGTTCATGCCGGCGGGGATGGAGGCTTTCAGCGAAGGGAGCGCGGCTTTAATGCGGTCCACGGTTTGAATGATGTTTGCCCCCGGAGCCGAGAAGATGATGAGCGGAATGGCCTCCTTGCCGTTGACGTAACCGGCTACGCGGATGTTTTGGATTGAATCAGTAACGTTGGCAATGTCGGCCAATCGAACGGCAGCGCCGTTGGTGTAGGTGACGACGAGCCGTTTATAATCGGCGGCCTTGAACAATTGATCGTTGTCGAGGACGTCGGCGGTTTGATTGCCGTTGGCAATTTGGCCTTTGGCCAGGTTGGCGTTTTGGGCGGCCAACATCGTGGCGACGTTCGGCAGGCTCAAGCCAAAACTGTTCAAGAGAGTTGGATTGATGTCCACGCGCACGGAGGGAAGCGCGCCGCCGCCAACGTTGATCTCGCCGACGCCTTCAATTTGGAGGAGGCGCTGTTCAATGATGGAGTCGGCCGCATCATACATCTGGCCGCGGTCGTAAACGTCCGAGGTCAGGGCGATAATCATGATGGGAGCATTCGCCGGATTGGATTCCCGCCAGGATGGATTGTTCGGAAGATTGGAGGGCAGAAAAGCGCGGGCGGCGTTGATGGCGGCCTGGACGTCACGGGCGGCGCCGTCAATGTTCCTGCTCAAATCAAATTGCAAAACGATGCTGGTGGCCCCCAGGGTGCTGGAGGAGGTCATCTCGGTGAGACCGGCAATATGGCCAAACTGTCGTTCGAGCGGGGTGGCCACCGAGGAAGCCATGATGGCCGGGCTGGCGCCGGGCAGCTCTGCCTGAACGTGGATCGTGGGAAAATCCACGTGAGGCAACGGGGCGACGGGCAATTGGAAATAGGCGACGATGCCCGCCAGGATAATGGCGGCAGTGAGCAGGCTGGTGCCGATGGGACGCCGGATGAATGGAGACGAGACGTTCATGGCGATTGCGGCGACGGGACCTGCGGAAGGCCGCCTTCATCTTTTTCCGGCGCGCGTTTGGGGAAAAGCCTTTGTTGCAACCGGTCAAAGTACAGATAAATGACCGGAGTCGTGAAGAGAGTCAACGCCTGGCTGACAATGAGTCCGCCGACAATGACGATGCCCAGGGGCTGGCGCAATTCGGCGCCGACTCCGTTGCCCAGGGCCAGGGGCAATCCGCCGAACAAAGCAGCAAACGTCGTCATCATGATGGGCCGGAAACGGAGCATACAGGCCTGGAAGATGGCGTCGCGCGCGCTTTTGCCCTCTCTTCTTTCGGCATCGAGCGCAAAGTCAATCATCATGATGGCATTTTTGGCGACGATGCCGATGAGAAGGATCATGCCGATGAGCGCGACAATGCTCAGTTCCGTCCGACAAACAATCAGGGCCAGAATGGCGCCAACGCCGGCCGAAGGCAGAGTGGAAAGGATCGTGATGGGATGGATATAGCTTTCATATAAAACGCCCAGGATAATATAGACCGTGACAATCGCGGCCAGGATGAGCCAGGGCTGATTTGCAAGCGAGGCCAGGAATGCCTGGGCCGTTCCCTGAAACGCGGGGATGACGCTGTCGGGCATGTTCAAGTCGTGCTGGACTTTTTGGATAGCGGTTGTGGCTTCGCCCAACGCCACGCCGGGGGCGAGGTTGAAGGAAATCGTGACGGATGGGAATTGCCCCTGATGATTTACCGACAGCGGGGCGGTGCCGGATTCCCAGTGCGCAAAGGTGGACAAGGGGACCGAGCCGCCCGAACCGGTATTGACGTAAATGTCATCAAGCATTGTCGGATTTTGTTGAAATTTCGGCAATGCTTCCATAATGACATGGTATTGATTGAGTTGCGTGTAGAGAGTGTTGATTTGCCGCTGGCCGAAGGCGTCGTAGAGGGTATTGTCAATTTGCGCCGCAGTGATGCCCATGCGTGACGCGGTGACACGGTCAATGGTCAGATAAACCTCGGAACCGTCGTTTTGCTGGTCGGTGGCCACGTCGCGCAATTCGGGGAGGGCCTTGAGCCGGTCCACAAATTTTGCAGTCATGGTTTTCAACTCGTCGGCATTGGCGTCTTCGAGCGTATATTGGTATTGCGTGGCGCTGACACGGTCCTCGACGGTCAAATCCTGGACCGGCTGCATGTAAAGGGTGATATCCGCGACTTTGGCGAGGGCGGTTTGCAGACGGCGGATGATGGCACTGGCCCTGATTTTGCGTTCGGCCAGAGGCTTGAGGTTGATCAGGATGCGCCCGCTATTGAGCGTGGTATTGATCCCGTCGGCGCCGATAAAAGAAGAGAGGCTTTGCACCGCCGGGTCCTGGAGAATGATATCGGCCAGTTCCTGCTGTTTTTCCGCCATGGCGGCAAAGGAAATATTCTGGCGGGCTTGCGAAATGCCCTGAATGACGCCGGTGTCCTGGATGGGAATGAACCCTTTCGGAGCCATGATGTAAAGAATGATCGTCAGGGCCAGCGTTGCGATGGCGATGCAGAGGGTGAACGGCTGGTGATTCAAAACCCATCGCAACCCGCGGCTGTAGGAATTGATGATCCGGTCATAGACGCGCTCGGAGGCCAGATAAGCGCGTCCCGGATGGCGGTCTGCTTTTGCCTTGAGGATGCGGGAGCACATCATGGGGGTTAGCGTCAGCGAAACGGCGGCGGAAAGAAGAATTGTGATGCTGAGCGTCAAAGCGAACTCGTGAAAGAGGCGGCCCACAACGCCGCCCATGAACAATAAGGGAATGAGCACGGCGATTAACGAGACGGTCAGCGACATGATGGTGAAGCCGATTTGGCCGGCGCCTTTGAGGGCGGCTTGCAACGGCGTATCGCCCTCTTCAATAAAACGAAAAACGTTTTCAATCATGACGATGGCATCATCGGCGACGAAGCCGGTGGAAATCGTCAAGGCCATCAGGGACAGGTTGTCAAAGCTGAAGCCCAGGAGATACATGCCCACCCAGGTGCCGATCAATGAAATGGGCACTGCAATACTGGGAATGGTCGTAGCCAGGACATTTCGCAGGAACAGGAAAATGGCCAGCACGACGAGGATAACCGTCAGGACCAGCGAAAAGGCAACGTCTTTGACCGAGGCGCGAATCGTCGTAGTGCGGTCAGTGAGAACCGTCACGTCCACGGCGGCGGGGAGATTTGCTTTGAGTTGCGGCAATATTTTATTTATGCGGTTCACGACCTGGATGATGTTCGCTCCGGGCTGGCGCTGGATGTTGACGATGACGGCGGGCTTTTTATTCATCCACGCCGCCAGCAGGGCGTTTTCCACGTCATTGGTGACATTGGCGACTTTATCCAAAACGATCGGCGCGCCGTTGGTGTCGTAACCCACGACTAACGAACGATAATCATCGCTGGTCTGAAGCTGATCGTTGGCATTAATTTCGTAGGATTGTTTGGGTCCGTCAAAGTTTCCCAACGCCTCATTCAGGCTGGCTGCGGTGAGCGTTGTGCGCAGAGTTTCGAGATTCATGCCGTAAGAGGAAAGCTCGGTGGGATTGGCCTGAATCCGGACGGCCGGTTTTTGTCCGCCGCTGATCGTCACCAGCCCCACGCCCGAGACCTGCGCGATTTGCTGGGCCAGGCGGGTATCGGCGAGGTCTTCAATTTGCGACAGCGGATAGCTCCTGGAGGTGAGGGCGAGCGTCATGATGGGCGTGTCGGCGGGATTGGATTTGCTATAGACGGGCGGCGCGGGCAGGTCCGTCGGCAAATAGGTCTGCGCGGCATTGATGGCGGCCTGGACTTCCTGCTCGGCGACGTCAATGTTGAGATTCAGATCGAATTGCAGGGTGATCAATGAACTGCCGTCCGAACTGATTGAGGTCATTTGATTGAGGCCGGGCATTTCCCCAAACTGCCGCTCCAGCGGCGCGGTAATGGCGGAAGCCGTGACGTCGGGGCTTGCGCCGGGATAGAAGGTAATGACCTGAATGGTGGGGTAGTCCACTTCCGGCAACGCGGAAATAGGAAGTTGGTTGCAGGAAACAAAGCCTGCCAACACAAGGGCAACCATCAGCAGCGACGTTGCGACGGGCCGTAAAATGAATGGTCTCGACGGATTCACTGCGCGTCTTTGTGGTGCTTTCCCTTTCGTTGTCCCTGGCTCCCATTTTGGTTGCCTTCCTGCCCGCTCTCCTGACTGCCGGATTTTCTTGGATTTACTGCCGCCCCGTCGGTGAGGCGGTTGAAATTATCCGCGGCAACGACGTCACCGGGACTGATGCCCTGGACCTGGGAATTGGTGCCATCGGTCGCGGGGCCGGCGGTAATGTTCTGGATTTGGACGGTTACATTGGTCGCGCCGTTTTGCGACTGTTTGACCAAATACACGTAGGCGGACTCGGAATTGCGCTGGATGGCCGTGTTGGGGAGCAGCGTGATGCCGCGCAAAGTATTGACCAGCAGGTGGACATTGACAAACTGGTTTGGGATCAATGACTCGTCTTCGTTGGAGCAGACGCCTCGAAGCTTGAGCGTGCCGCTGGTGGTGTCAATCTCGTTATCGAGCGCTTCGAGCGTCCCGGTGCCAATCCTGGTCGTGTCGTCGCTGTCATAGATTTCCATCGCGATTTGGTTTTTCTGACGAATGGCAGCCTGGATCTGCGGGAGGCTGTTTTCGGCGACGGTGAAAATCACAGTTATCGGCTGTATTTGGGTAATCACGACCAGGGGGGTGGTTCCGTTCGCCTGGACGATGTTGCCCGGATCTACCAACCGCAGGCCGACACGGCCATTGATGGGCGAAGTGATGTGGCAATAGATCACGTTGACTTTGTCAGCCTCAAGGTTGCCCTGGTCCTCTTTGACGGAACCTTCATCCTGTTCGACGAGGGCCTCTTGTGTTTGGTATTGTTGTTGCGGGATGGCGTTGCTCTCGTAGGCTTCCTTGTAACGCTCCAGATCAATCTTCGCGTCAGCGAGCAAGGCCTGATCGTGTTCCAGCTGTCCCTGGGCCTGGAGCACCGCGGCCTGGTAGGGGCGCGGATCAATATCCACCAATGGGTCTCCGATTTTGACATCCTGGCCCTCCTGATAGCTCACCTTCGTAATTTGGCCCGCGACGCGCGCGGCAATGGAAACCGTATAGACCGGGGTGACCGTGCCGAGCGCGTTTATATATACCGGCATGTCGCCTGTCTGCGCGGTGACGGTGCTGATCGTGAGCGCCTGGCCGAAGCCGCCGCGCCGGCCGCGCGGCATTTGCTGTGAGGCGTTGTGATGGGTGAAAAAGGCGATCACGCCCAGAATAATGATGATGATAGCCAGGATCCACGGCCATCGGCGGCGCCTCCCGGATGGCGTGTTTTTTTGCCATGACGGTGAATCGGCAGTCCTTTGATTTTCATTCATATACTTTCTGCGCTTTCAGTTGGCACAACCGCATTTAAAAAACCGCGCCTCAAATACTAGGTAACCAAATGGTTACATCGCAAGTTTATTTGCCGTCTTTTTGTGGCGAACGCCGCCTGAAGCGGCGCCTCCACGTTATATACTGGAGATTTCGGTCCGGCTTGCATGAAAATTGGCATTAATTAGTGAATACAAACAGTGTCACGATCCGCCCAACCCGCCATAGCATCTTGAATATTTCTGTCCTTTTCCCCTGAAAACAGGCGCTACTTCAAGCGGTGAGTTGTCCAACCTCGAACCGAAGACGGTCGCGAAAGTTAAGTGCCGCGAGGAAACCGGCGGCCTTGGCCAGCGTTTCTTCATATTCCGCTTCCGGATTTGAATCAGCCACGATGCCCGCGCCTGCGTTAAAATAGATTTTTTCCCGCGTGCAAATCGCGGTCCGAATCGTGATGCTCAACTGGCTTTCGCGGTTGAAACCCAGGTAGCCGTGGCAGCCGCAGTAAGGTCCGCGCGAAACCGGTTCCAGTTCATCAATAATTTCCATGGCCCGGAATTTAGGCGCGCCGGTGATGCTGCCGCCGGGGAAACATGAAGCGAGCGCCCGAAAATGCGTGACATCTTCGCGCAGACGCCCTTCGACCGTGGACACCAGGTGCTGCACCTGGGCGAATTTCTCCAGCCGTGCCAATTCCGGGGTTTGAACGGAGCCAAATTCGCAAACTTTGCCGAGGTCATTCCGCAATAAATCAGTAATCATTACCAGTTCGGCAAGCTCTTTAGTGCTGGTTTGAAGTTCGTAGGCCAATTGGGCGTCTCGGGTCAGGTCGGCATCGCGGGGGCGGGTTCCCTTGATTGGCCGGGTGACGATCTGCGGGCCGCTCAAACGAAGAAACTGTTCCGGCGACGATGAAGCGATCTCAAAATCGCCGCACTCAAAATACGCCGCGAAGGGAGCGGGGGAAATGCCGTTTAACCGCTGGAAGAATTTCCATCCGGAAATGTCGGAGTTCACCGCAAGGCGTTGGGAAAGGTTGACTTGATAAATATCGCCGGCGCGAATGTACTCCTGGGCCCGCCGCACTCTGGCGACGAAGTCGGCTCGCGCAAAATTGGATGATATCTCATTTTCGCAAATCCGGCCCTCAACGAACTGTGCCGCCGTGTTCCGGTGTTCCGCTCTTTGAATTTTGTTCGTCCAAAATCGCAATTGGTCATTTGCCCGGCTCTCGCTTCGGGAGCCGCGCGGGTTCAATCCGGTCGAGACGATAAATGTCCTGCCCAACAGATGATCAAAAATGACCAGGCTGTCGTAAAAACCCACGTGGCAATCCGGCAATTCCAGATCGTTCAGGGCGCGGCGGCCGAGTTTCGGCTCAATGAAGTTTTTCAAGTCGTAGCCCCAGAAACCGAAACAGCCGCCCAGGGGAAAAGGGAGGTCCACTTCATCCAATAATTCGAAACGCGACATCTGGGCGTCCAGGGCCTTCCATGGGTTTCCGAATTGGACGTATGGGGATGCGTGCGGCGCCGATGGAAAAATCTCGCACCGGGACCCGAACGATCGGAAAACCAGAAATGGACGCGCTGCAACGAATGAATAACGGGACGAAAGACCCTCACTGCGCAGCAGGACAACCTTTGGCGCGACCGGGCGGCCGTCCAATAGGAATTCCGCAAGTAATTCGGGCGAAAGCGACGTCTCGATTTCAGTAATCAGCGGACACATTGGCGCGGCTTACCGGTGCCAGCCACCACCCCCGTGGAATCCGCCCCCAAATCCGCCACGGAATCCGCCGCCACCATGCCAGCCGCCGTAGTAACCGCCATGCCAGCCGCCATAATAGCCCGGCCAGCCCCAATAGACTCCGACCGGCCAGCTATAATAGGGATAATAATACGGATATTCGTACGGCGCGGCCCATTGCGCGTAATCATACGCCTGCGAATCGGGCACAATATAAGTGGTGGACGGCGCAGGTGGAGGCGTCGTCGGCTGGGCGACGGTGGCCGTTGTGGTTGGCGGCGGTTGGGCGGGGTTTGCGGCATTATTGGCCTGCGCCTGCGCCGCAACCGCGGTGCGTTGATTTAACATCGCATTGATGACCGGTTCGGAAACGCCCAGTTGTTTCAGATAAACGATTTGGGCGGGGTCAAGGCCATAAATCGTCCCCGAATTTTGGATGTAGGTGATGATGGTGCCGTCGCCGATTTTGGCCTGTACTAACTGCAAAACCTGGGTGTCCGCCGGCGATAAGGGCGGCGCGGGATTCATGGCCGGCGTTTCCGGGGGCGGCGCGCTCGATATCGGGGTTGTGGTATCCTGGGCGGAAACGTTCGCGGTCAAAAAAGCCGTTAGTACCGCGATCGCCATCGCCAAACCTGTATTTTGGAAGCCTCGTGTTTTCATATAACACCTTTCTATTAAATCTAACACCGCAATTTCACGCCGGTTGCGCGCCCTGTCAAGATACTAATAGTGGCACAGGCATCCCGCCTTGGCCAGCAGTGGGACAGGCGTCTCGCCTGTCAGTCGGCAGACAAAGCGGAAGCTCTGGCTGCACCGGCGGGACGCCTGTGCTCCTAGGCAAACGCCTGCGGCAGTGCCGCCGGCGGGCCGACCCGGCGTTCATATTCTAAAATGCGGTCAATGGCATGTTGCGGCTTGTCCACAACGGTCACCAGGTCCAGGTCATTCGGGGATATAAAATGATGTTTATCGCGCATGGTTGTTTTTGCCCATTTTAAGAGGCCATCCCAATACTCGCTTCCGAACAGGATGAGCGGAAATTGCGGAATCCGCTCGGTTTGGACCAGGGTCAGCACTTCAAAAAACTCATCGAGCGTGCCAAAGCCGCCCGGCATAAAGATGAAGCCGGAGCTATATTTGACGAAACAAACTTTTCGCGCAAAAAAATAATGAAAATGAATGGGGATATTTGAAAAGCGATTGGCGAATTGCTCATGAGGCAGTTCGATGTTCAATCCCACGGACTTGCCCCCGGATTGCATCGCTCCTTTGTTGGCGGCCTCCATGACGCCCGGACCGCCTCCGGTGATGACCGCGAGGTTGTGTTTCGCCAGGCCCTTGCCGATGGCTTCCGCGGCGCGGAAATATTTGTCATTGGGTTTCATTCGCGCCGACCCGAAAATGGTGACCGCGGGTCCGACCTGGGACATCGTTTGAAAAGAATCCACAAACTCAGCCATAATGCGGAAAATACGCCAGGGATCCTCGTGGATGAAATAATTGGAATCGCTCATGAGCGGAGGTTAAATCGAATGAGCGTGGGAACGAAAGGAGAATTTCTTCTTTGTCAATTGCCGCTTGGTGTCTTGTCGGTGGGAATGTAAATTAGGTGCATGTCGCACGCGGATTTTGTCCATCTTCATTTGCACACCGAGTATTCGTTGCTCGACGGGGCCTGCCGCCTGGACAGGCTCATGGAGAAGGCGCATGAGTTGAAATTTCCCGCCCTGGCCATCACGGACCACGGCGCGCTTTACGGCGCCATTGATTTTTACAAAGCGGCGCTGGAAAAAGGAATTAAGCCCATCATCGGCTGCGAAGTGTACGTCGCCCCCGGTTCGCGGCTCGAAAAAAAGACCACCAGCGGCGGGCGGGACGTCTATTATCACCTGGGCCTGCTGGCGAAAGATGAAATCGGCTACAAGAACCTGATCAAGCTGGTGACCGACGCCCATCTGAAGGGCTATTATTATAAGCCGCGCATTGACAAAGAAATCCTGGCCGCGCACAAGGAGGGCATCATCGCCTTGTCCGGCTGCCTGGCCAGCGAAGTGTCGGATCTCATCACGAAAGACCAGGTGGATAAAGCGCGCGAAACGGTAGATTGGTTCAGGCAAACGCTGGGGCCGGAAAATTATTATCTCGAACTTCAAAATCACGGCATCCCGGAGCAGGCCCGCGTCAATCGTTGCCTGATTCAATGGGCAAAAGAGTTTGGCCTCAAGCTTGTGGCGACGAACGACGTTCATTATGTCGAAAAAAACCATTCGCACGCCCACGATTGCCTGGTGTGCATCGGTACGCAGGATTTGTTGAGCAATCCCAAACGCATGGGCGCCGGTTACGCGCCGGAACAATTTTATCTCCGCTCGGCCGAAGAAATGAAATCGCGCTTTGCCGAGGCGCCCGACGCGGTCACAAATACCCTCGAAATTGCGGCCCAATGCAATCTGACATTAAAGGTAGATGGCAAGGACCTGCATTTCCCGGTGTTTAGCCCTCCGGAACATTTCACTCGCGAAGGTTACCTGCGCAAATTACTCGCCGATGGACTGCAAACCCGGTACGGGATTCATGCCCGGGCGGAAGGCGAGAAATTCATTGTCGAAAAAGTGGATGACGCGCGGCGGTTGCCCACTTTCAAGGAGTCCGCAGATGACGCGGTTAAACTCATTCTTGATCGTTTGGACCTCGAACTCAAGGTCATCGAAAAAACTGGATTTTTAAGTTACTTTCTCATTGTCGGCGATTTCGTCCGTTACGGCCGGGAACACGGCATTTCCTGCGTGGCCCGTGGCAGCGCGGCCGGTTCGCTGGTTACGTATTTGCTGGAAATCGCGAACGTGGACCCTATCCGTTACGGGCTGCTGTTCGAACGGTTTTTGAATCCGGAGCGCGTCAATCCACCCGATATTGACATCGATTTCGCGGACGACCGCCGCGCCGATGTGATCGAATACGTGCGGGGAAAATACGGACGGGACGCCGTGGCACAAATTGTGACGTTCGGCACGCTGGGCGCCAAGAGTGTTGTGCGCGACGTTGCGCGCGTGATGGGCCTGAGCTACGGCGATGGCGACCGTTTGGCCAAAATGATCCCGTTCGATTTGAAGATGACGCTGGAAAAAGCGCTTAAGCAATCACCGGAACTCAAGGCAGATTATGACAACGTGGACGTGACGCGCGAGTTGATTGACACGGCCCTGATTCTCGAAGACCTCACCCGCAACGCCAGCGTACACGCCGCCGGCGTCGTTATCGGGGACCAACCGCTCGTGAATTTATTGCCGTTGAAGCAGGACGAAGACGGCGCGCTGGTCACTCAGTACGCCATGAATCCAGTGGGAGATCTGGGCCTGCTGAAAATGGATTTTCTGGGGCTCAAAACGCTGACCGTCATCCGCAACGCCTGTGAAATGGCCCGGCGAACGCAGGGAGTGGAGATTGACATTGATCATTTGCCGCTCGATGACAGGAAGACCTACGATTTGTTAAACCGCGCCGAAACCCTCGGGGTGTTCCAACTGGAATCCGGCGGGATGCGCGATCTGTGTCGAAAGTTTCAAATCAGTTCCATCGAACACATTACGGCGTTGGTCGCCCTTTATCGGCCCGGTCCCATGGATTTGATTCCCGATTTCATCAAACGCCGCCATGGGGAAGTGAAAATCGAATACGAACATCCGTTGCTCGAACCGATTGCCCGGGAAACGTACGGGATTCTGATTTACCAGGAGCAGGTGATGCAGGCGGCGCAAATCCTGGCCGGCTTTACCCTGGGCGCGGCGGACATCCTCCGCCGGGCTATGGGCAAGAAGAAGGTGGAGGAGATGCAGAAACAGCGCGAAAAATTCGTCAAAGGCTGCGCTGAAAAGAACAAAATCCCGGCGGCTCGGGCCAACCAGATTTTTGATTTGCTTGAAAAATTTGCGGGCTATGGTTTCAACAAATCACACGCCGCCGCCTA